>NZ_SRID01000358.1 GCF_004684805.1 Streptomyces palmae | reverse complement strand
GCCCCCGGGTTCGCCGCGCCCGCGGCCCCGGCTCCGGCGCCCGCGCCGCAGGTTCCGGCCCCGCAGCCGGCGGCCCCCCAGGGCTTCAGTCCGCCGGGCGGCAACCCGTCCCAGTTGCACTCCGCGCAGACCATCGCCGCGCCGCTGGTCCCGCCCGGTGGCGCGGTCCCGCCGCCCGGCCCCACCGGTCAGCCCGCTCCGTACCCCGGTCAGCCGCAGCCGTACCCGGGCGGTCCGCAGCCCGCCCCGACCGGGATGCCGGGACAGCCGCCGTACGGTCAGCCCGGCGGGTACCCGGGCCAGCCCGGTGCGCCGGGGCAGTTCCCCGGGCAGCCGCCGGCCGGCTACCCCGGCCAGCCCGCTCCGTACGGTCAGCCGGGTCAGCCGGGCTTTCCCGGGCAGCCGCCCGGTGCGATGCCGCCGGGCATTCCGCCGCAGGCTGCCGCCGCCCCCGGGGTGCAGGGGGCGCTCGCCCAGTACCGGGAGGTGCCGAACGGTCAGCGCTGGACGCAGCAGAACCCCCGGCTGATCCGGGTCGACCTGGGCATAGACGGCAAGCCGATGCTGGCCAAGCAGGGCTCCATGGTGCTCTACCAGGGCAAGGTGGACTTCAGCTACAAGGGCGCCGGCTTCCGCGGCCGCATCACCGGCAACGCGACCGGCCAGGAGATGCAGCTGATGCGCTGCACCGGTCACGGGCAGGTCTTCCTGGCGGAGAACGCGGCCGAGCTGCACCCGATCGAGCTGCAGGGCGACGCCGTCTGCGTCTCCGCGGAGAACGTGCTGGCCTTCGACGAGTCGCTGCAGCACGAGGTGCGCCGGATCGAGGGCCACGGCATCCCCGGCGGCGCGCTGTTCACCATGCAGTTCCAGGGCACTGGCACGGTGGTGGTGAAGACCCAGGGCACCCCGGTGGTGCTGCCGGTCACCCCGACCACCTTCGCCGACAGCAACGCCATCGTCGCCTGGTCCGCCGGTTCGCAGGTGATCATCTCCAGCCAGGTGCGGTTGCGCCGCAACGCCTATCCCGGCCACACCGGAGAGGCCGTGAACCTCCAGTTCCGCGGCGCGCCCGGCAACTTCATCGTCGTCCAGCCCTACGAGGTCTGAGGGAGCCCGTCATGGACCAGCAAATGATCGCGGGCTACGCCCCCGCGCCGGTCTCCGCCCGGATGGAGACCCACGGCAGCAGCATGCTCAAGGTCGCCATGCAAAGCGGCCAGGACCTCTTGGCCCGCACCGGTTCGATGGTGGCCTACGAGGGGTTCGTGCAGTACGAGCCGAATCCGCCCGCGGTGCGCCAGATGGCCTCCCAGTGGATCACCGGCGAGGGCGCCCCGCTGATGAAGTGCACCGGCGACGGGCTGCTCTACCTGGCCGACTACGGCGCGGACGTGGTCTGCGTGTACCTCAACGGGGAGTCGCTGTCGGTCAACGGCACCAACATCCTCGCCTTCGACGCTCACCTCCAGTGGGGGGTGCAGCGGGTCAAGGGCATGGCCAAGTTCGCCGGCCAGGGGCTGTTCAACGTGGCCATCACGGGCACCGGATGGGTGGCCCTCACCACCCGCGGCACCCCGATCGTGGTCGACTGCGGACGCGGTGAGGACGAGACCTACGTGGACCCGGACGCGCTCGTCGCCTGGTCCACCAGCCTGAAGATGAAGGGCAAGCGCAGCTTCAAGGCCTCCTCGATGATCGGCCGCGGCAGCGGCGAGGCCTACCAGCTCGGATTCTCCGGGCAGGGCTTCGTCGTCGTACAGCCCAGCGAGGACAGCACCGACCGGCTCCGGGCCCGGGGCTGAGGGGGAACACACCATGCAGAGTCCGCTTTTCGGGTTCACCGAGAACCAGACCCAGGACCGGTACGCGCTGCAGAACCCGCAGCTGCTGCGGGTCGCCCTCAGCGGGCACGAGGACATCCTCGCCCGCAAGGGCTCGATGGTGGCCTACCAGGGCCTGATCGAGTTCGACGCGGATTACCAGAGCAACGCCCAGCGCCGCGACCGCGCGCACACCGGCGAGGGCCTGGACCTGATGCGCTGCTCCGGGCAGGGCACCGTCTACCTCGCCAACCTGGGCCAGCACATCCACATCGTGGAGGTGGACCACGACGGCCTGACCGTCGACGGCGCCTATGTGCTCGCGCTGGACTCCGCGCTGCACTGGGAGGTCATCGCGGTGGACAGCCAGTTCGGGGTCTCCGGCTCGGGCAAGTACAACCTCAACATCAGCGGCCAGGGCAAGGTGGCCCTGATGACCTCGGGGCAGCCGCTGATGCTCCAGGTCACCCCGGACAAGTACGTCAACGCGGACGCCGACGCGGTGGTGGCCTGGTCCTCCTCGCTGCGGGTGCAGATGCAGGCGCAGACCCACTCCAGCGGGGTGTGGCGGCGGCGCGGCAACACCGGTGAGGGCTGGGAGCTGAGCTTCCTCGGCCAGGGGTACGCGCTGGTGCAGCCCAGCGAGCTGCTGCCGCCGCAGAACGCCGTGATCGGCGGCGGCGTGGCGGCCCAGTTCGGCATGGGGCAGCAGGGCGCCCGCGGGCAGAACCAGGGCAACATCTGGAGCAACTGACAGCGCGAGGGGCGCGGGCCCGATCACGGGTCCGCGCCCCTCGCCATGTCCTCCGGGCCGGATGGGCGCCGGCTGTCAGAGCAGCGCGCGGGTGTCGGCCACCAGCCGGCGGACCGACTCATCGGCCACCCGCGCCACCTCGTCGTATCCGAACCAGCGCAGGTCCAGCGACTCCTCGCTGATCGCCGCCACCGCCCCGGCCGGTGCCACCGCGGCGTACTGCACGTCCAGGTGCCAGGCGCACGGGGTGTGGTGCCGGTCCAGCCGCACCGGACCGCCGGGCAGCAGGGTCAGCCCCTCGATCCCGGACTCCTCACCGGCCTCGCGCAGCGCCGCGTCCGCCAGCCGGACGTCCTGCGGCTCGCAGTGGCCGCCCATCTGCAACCACATCTGCAGCTTGCGGTGGAGGGTGAGCAGCACCCGCCCGCCGCTCGGGTCCAGCACCAGCGCGCTGGCCGTGATGTGCGCCTCCCGGTTGGCCCGCCACATGCCGTCCGGGTACCGGGCGAGATGGTCCAGGTACTCGGCGCGCAGCCGATCCTGCTCGGGGCCGGGCGCGGTCCACTCACCGAGCGCCCGGGCCGCGTCCTGGTGCAGGCTCACCGGTCTCCGCTCTCGTCCTCGCCGTCCCGCTTGCGCAGGTCAGGCCCGTCCGAGCGCTGCTCGGCGCCCGACTCCCCGGTGCCCGCGGCGCCGGTGGAGGTGCCGCTCGCGGCCTCCCCGAGCATCTTGTCCAGCTCCGAGAAGTCCAGCTGCTCGCGGTGGACGAAGCCGTCCGGATCGTCCAGGTCGGAGGCGGTGGGCAGCATGTCGGGGTGCGCCCAGAGCGCGTCCCGGCCGTCCATGCCGCGCGCGTCGGTCAGCGAGGCCCACAGCCGGGAGGCGTCCCGCAGCCGGCGCGGCCGCAGCTCCAGGCCGATCAGCGTCGCGAAGGTCTGCTCGGCCGGGCCGCCGGTGGCCCGGCGCCGGCGCAGCGTCTCGCGCAGCGCGCCCGCGGAGGGCAGATGGGGGGCGGCGGCCGCGTGCACCACGGCGTCCACCCAGCCCTCGACCAGGGCCAGCGCGGTCTCCAACCGGGCCAGCGCCGCCTTCTGCTCGGGGGTGTCCTCGGGCTGGAACATGCCGGTCTGCAGTGCTTCCTGCAGCTGCTCCGGATGGGTCGGGTCCAGCTGCCCGACCGCGTCCTCCAGCTTGGCGGTGTCGACCTTGATGCCGCGGGCGTAGCCCTCGACGGCGCCGAACAGGTGCGAGCGCAGCCACGGCACATGGGCGAACAGCCGCTGGTGGGCGGCCTCGCGCAGGGCCAGGTACAGCCGCACCTGGTCCGCCGGCACACCGAGCCCGGCACCGAACGCCGCGATGTTCACCGGCAGCAGCGCGGCCCGGCCCGCCGGGCCGAGCGGCAGCCCGACATCGGTGGAGCCCACGACCTCGCCGGCCAGGGTGCCCAGCGCCTGCCCGATCTGGCTGCCGAACATGGCGCCGCCCATGGAGCGCATCATGCCCAGCAGCGGGCCCGCCATGGCCTGCATCTCCTCGGGCAGCACATCGCCCATCGCCGTGCCCACCCGCTCGGCGACCGGGTCGACCAGCTCCTTCCACACCGGGAGTGTGGCCTCGACCCACTCCGCGCGGCTCCAGGCCACCGCGGCGCCCGAGCCGGAGGGCAGCGAGGTCGCCCCGTCCAGCCACAGGTCGGCCAGGCGCACGGCCTCCTCCACCGCGGCCCGCTCGGACGCGCCCACACTGGCGTCCTTGCCGCCCGAGGCGGTGCCCTGGGCGACGGTCTGCCGGGCGATGTCCTTGGCCATGTCCCAGTTCACCGGGCCGCCCTCATAGGAGAGCATCTGGCCCAGCTGCTGGAAGGCGGCACCCAGGTCGCCCGGGTTCAGCGAGCCGAACATGGCCGCGAACGGGTTGTCCGCGCCGCCCGCGCCACCGCCCAGGCCGAAGCCGAACGGATTCGCCGGCCCCTGGCCGCCTCCTTGGCCGCCCTTCTGCTTGCCGTTGTCGCCGTCCTCCGGCTCCTCCGGCGGGAGGCCGAATCCGAATGGGGTGTCACTCACGGGTTTCCTCGGCTCGTAGGGCCACCGGCTCGGCACCGGCGGCGAATGCCCTTCGTCACCACCCAGCGTAGACACCCGGCCCGTTTCCGGGCTCGGTGCTCCGCTGATCCGTGGGCTGCGGCAGGATGGACGTCACCTCGTACGGACGCGTGGGACGCGTTCGTACTGAAGACAACCGCTGGAGTCGCCCGGTGAGTTCCCCAGAGCGAGAAGTTCGCGCAGCGCGAAACGATACGGCCCGCCCGCTGGGCCGCCCTGTGGTGGCGGTCACCGGTGCCGCGGCCGGGGTCGGGGCGCTGCTGACGCGCCGGCTCGCCGAGTCCGACGAGATCAAGCAGGTCGTGGCCATCGACGAGCGGCGCGGTGAGACCCCCGAGGCGCACTGGCACGTGCTGGACGTGCGCGACCCGGTGATCGCCGAGAAGCTGCGCGGGGTCGATGTGGTCGTGCACCTGGCCGTCGACCTCGACCTGGAGACCGACCCGGCCGCCCGCACCGCCTACAACGTGCGCGGCACCCAGACGGTGCTGACCGCCGCGGCGGCGGCCGGGGTGCGGCGGGTGGTGCTGTGCACCTCGGCGATGGTCTACGGGGCGCTGCCCGACAACGACGTCCCGCTGGCCGAGGACGCCGAGCTGCGGGCCACCGCGGAGGCCACCGGGGTCGGCGACCTGCTGGAGATAGAGCACCTGGCACGGCGCGCGCCCCGGGCGCACCCGGGCCTGAACGTCACCGTGCTGCGCCCGGCCGTACTGGTCGGCGGCACCGACACCGCGCTCACCCGCTACTTCGAGTCGCCGCGCCTGCTGGTGGTCGCCGGATCCCGTCCGACCTGGCAGTTCTGCCATGTGGAGGACCTGGTCGGCGCCCTGGAGTACGCCGCGCTGGAGAAGGTCGAGGGCGAGCTCGCGGTCGGCTGCGACGGCTGGCTGGAGCAGGAGGAGGTCGAGGAGCTGTCCGGTATCCGCCGGATGGAGCTGCCCTCGGCGGTCGCGCTGGGCGCCGCGTCCCGGCTGCACCGGCTCGGGCTGACCCCCTCGCCGGCCGGCGACCTGGCCTACACCATGCACCCCTGGGCGGTCAGCGGCAGCGGGCTGCACGACGCGGGTTGGCGGCCCCAGTGGACCAACGAGGAGGTGCTCGCCGAGCTGCTGGAGGAGGTCGCCGGGCGCCGTACGGTCGCCGGGCGGCGGCTGGGCCGCAAGGACGCCACCGCGGCGGGGGCGGCGGGCGCCACGGTGGCCCTGCTGGGCACCGCGGCCCTGGTCCGCCGGGCCCGCAAGGCACGCCGCCGCATCTGACCGCGGCCAAGCGCGGAGCCTCGCGGTACGGAGACGCTCCGCCGGTACGTCGCCCTGGCACGCAAGCCGCGCCGCCGCAGCTGACCGCGGCCGGGGCGCGGAGCCACGCGGTACGGAAACGCCCTGCCGGTACTTGTCCGCATCCGACCGCGGGCCCGGGGCCCGAAGCCGCGCGGTGCGGAAGCGGAGGTCCGGTACGCGGCACTCGGCGTTCTACGGGGCAGGGCGGCTGGGGCACGATGGGCCCATGGCACAGGAGCACTCTTCCCCCGCGGCGCGGCACGGCGACCGCGTCCATCCCGGCGAGTCGGCGGTCGCCGATCCGATCCGACTGCTGGCGATCCGCGACACCCCGCTCTCCGTGGACGAGGTCTTCGGGGCCGTCGGCGATGACGCGGCCGGCGGCACCGCGCTCTTCGTGGGCACCGTGCGCGATCACGACGGGGGCGCGGACGTGGCCGCGCTGGGCTACTCCGCGCACCCCACCGCGGAGGCCGAGCTGCGCCGGGTCGCGGAGAAGGTGGCCGCCGACTTCCCGGTGCGGGCGCTGGCCGCGGTGCACCGGATCGGGGATCTGGCCATCGGGGACCTGGCGGTGGTGGTGGCCGTCTCCTGCCCGCACCGCGCCGAGGCGTTCGCCGCCTGCCGCAGGTTGATCGACGACCTCAAGGCCGAGGTGCCGATCTGGAAGCACCAGACGTACGCGGACGGCTCGGACGGCTGGGTGGGGGTCTGAGGACGGGACGCCCGGACGGCCGGGCGGGCGTCCGAAAGGCGCCCCGGCCGTGCCCGGTTGGCGGATTCGCGCTTGCGTAACCGGCACCCTGGCGTGAGCGTTGATCAGGCAGACGACTAATCTGCTCATCTGTCAGTTGCTTACGCATAGGGGTCGGAGGCCGCAGTGGCTGCGCTTCTCTGGTTGCTCATTCCGGTTGCCGCGGCGATCGCCGCCGTGCTGTACGCGGGATGGGCCACGCGCAACCGCAAGACCGGCGATGGCGCCGAGCTCGCCGGGTACGCCCGGTTCCGCGAGGCGATGGAGCGTTCGCATTCCGGTTCCGACGTGGCCTAGCGGAACGGGGACCCCATGCGTCCGCCGAGGGGGCGGGCTGGGCG
>NZ_SRID01000357.1 GCF_004684805.1 Streptomyces palmae | reverse complement strand
GGGCGAGGGAGCGACGTACCGGCACGGGCTCCGACGGCGATCAGAAACAGGGGAGTGCGCTGCCGTGCCAGCCCCTGTCCTGCGGGGCCTCGCTCCGGATGCCGCCTCTGTCGTCTTCCGATCTTTCTCACCGCCCCATCCGGGTCTTGGGCCGCGACGCCGGGCCGCCGTCCGGCCGCCGGCTAGCCACCCGGGGCCGACCGCTCGTTGCTTCACCGCTGTTCTTGGCGGGGGCCCGTGCCCGTCCGGTTGCCCTCGCCGGCGGCCCACCTGCGCGTGCCCGTCGGTCTGGCCATCGGGCCGCCCACCGGCTGCCCCGGGCGCATGCCGCAGCCGCCGCGGGCCGTCCGTGAGGCCCGCTCGGCGCCTGTGCGCAGCCGGGCCGCAGCCTACGCGGCTCGTGTCGCGTCTTGCCGGCCGGTTCGCCCGGCGGGTGAGCTCGGTGCGCTGGGCCTCTCCCAGACGTCGGGGAGCAGCAGTATGGCGAGATTTGCAATGATCACCAATGCCGCTCCCAGGAGCAGTGGAGTCGTGGTCCCGATGGTTGCCGAGACAGGGGCGGCGATGGCGAGACCGAGCGGTCGGGCCGCGAAGGAGATCAGCGTGTCGAACGACCCCACGCGCCCGAGGGCTTCTTGGGGGATCCGGCGTTGCATGGTGGTTTCCCACAGCGGGCTGAGGAGGCCGACTCCGAACATCCCCACGAAGTAGGCAGTCGCGATGATCGCAGTCGGTAGGAGAAGGGCGAACGCCGCCAGCGGGAGCGCGAAGACGGCGGCGCCCACGGCGACGCCGACCAGGGGGTGGCGCATGGGCAGCCGAGAGGCGGCGTAGATACCGGCGACCATCCCCACCGTGCCGACTTCTGCGATGACGACCCAGGCGGTGTCCCCGCCCAGATGACGTACGGCGATCATCGGGCCCAGGGTGAGGAGGAAGCCCGCCGCCAGGTGCCACACGCCGTGTCCGAGGACGTTGGCCAGGAACCAGGGATGGCGGCGGGTTTCGGCCCACCCCTCGTGGAGTTCTCCCAGGAAGGTGCTTCGCTTGGCGCGCTGGAGGGGGCGGTGTAGCCGCATGCCGCCGAGAGTGGTGGCGGACGCGATGAACAGCATGCCGGTGAGCAGGGAGGACCAGCCGGCCCCCACCAGCAGCATCAGGCCGCCGGCGGCTGCGGGAGCCGCGATCTGAGCGAGCCCTTGCGCGGCCCCGAGTTGCGCGTTGATCCGAAGGCGCTCGGGTCCGGCCACTACAGCGGCGACCAGCGTGCGGACGGCTGGTGTCCCAAAGGCCACGGCCCCGCCCGTGATCGCCGACAGCAGGGCCAGATCGAGGATCCGCACTCGGCCGTTGAGCAGTTCCGCGCCGATCGCGAGTTGCGCGGCGGCGCGTATCAGGTCCGCGGTGAGTACGACCCGCTGCGGTGGGAAGCGGTCGGCGACCACACCTGCGACGGGCAGCAGGACGAGCATGGGGAGCAGCTCGCAGGACAGCACCAGGCCGAGGTCCATGGCCGAGCCGGTGCGGACAACCGCGAGGGTGAGTGTGGTCGGGATCAGGGCGGTCGCCAGAGCCGCAACGGTGCGGCCCACCAGCAACCGCTGAATCGCAGAGGTCATGACGCGCACAGTACTTCGTCAGCTAATCTTTAGCTAGCGAAATACTTGCGGGCCAGCATACTGAAGGGATGGAGGACTCCGTCGACCGACACATCGCCCGCTGGCGCAACAAGGCGCCCTTCGACGAGCGAGCCGAAGCGATCATCACCAGGATGCAGCTACTGACCAAGCACGCCAGTCACAGCAAGCACGAAGTTCTCGCCGAAGTCGGCCTCCAGAAGTTCGAGTTCGAGACGCTGCACCGCCTCGCCTCACGCGGCAAACCGTGGCACGCCACCCCCTCGGAACTGGCGACCGAACTGATGATCTCTCCAGCCGGAATGACCGGCCGCCTCGACACCTTGGAGGAAGCGGGCCTGATCCGCAGGATCCGCAGTACCGAAGACCGCCGCCGCGTCGACATCGAACTCACCGAACTCGGACACACTCGCTGGTACGCCGCCATGAAGGTTCAGGGAGCGGCCGAGGAAGCCATGGTCGAACCGCTCGACCACGCTGACCAGGACCTCCTGATCGCCCTGCTCAAGCGCATGCTGGTCCATGTGGAGTCTGGACGGTCCGCGGCTCGCGGCTGAACCGTCGATGGCGAGCCGACATCGATCACCATGTGGTGGCGGCTCGCTGCCGGGAGGCCCAGGTCGGGGTGTGAAACTGGCGACTCGCGTCCTCCCCGGTCGGCGAGAAGCTCGCAGTCACCCTGAGTTGGTCGTGGCTGCGCGTGGAGCAGGACGAGCGCGGCGGCCACGCGGTCCTGGAGCGGGACGTCGTCGCGGTCTGTCGCCCGCCCGCATGGGAAGGGGCGGCCGCGCGATGTGAGCCGTCCACGGTCCTGGCCGGACCGTCAACGCATCGCGGCGGCCGAGCCAGACCTCCAACGGGGGACCTGCGAAGCCAAGGGCCAGTCTTCAAGACCGGCCCTTGGGCTCGCACCGGCTTGGTCAGGGGTTCCAGACCCCGGTGGGCGCTGCCGTCCGCACGTAGTCCTCGAAGGAACGTGGGGCGCGGCCGAGTGCCTCCTGTACGCCAGTGCTGATGTAGTCGTCCTCGCCGAGGCGTATGCCGTCCAGGAAGGCGGCGACGGCTTCGGCGTCCGCGATGGCGTGGCCCGCCGCGACCTGGGCGGCGACGTAGTCGGCCGGGTCCTGGTGGCGGTGGTGCAGCTCGCGGCCGACAGCAGCGCCGATGAGGGCGAGGGCCTCGGCGAAGGTGATCGCGCGGGGACCGGACAGTTCGTAGATCCTGCCCGCGTGGCCGTCGTCGGTGAGGGCGGCCACCGCGACGTCGGCGATGTCCTCGACGTCGACGAAGGGTTCACGGCCATCCCCGGCGGGAGTCGCGAGCTCACCGGCCAGGACCGCCGGGAGGAAGAAGTCCGGTGCGGAGAAGTCCTGCGAGAACCAGCAGGGCCGCAACATCGTCCATTCCAGCCCCGAATCGCGGACCGCCGCCTCCGTCTCCGGTACGCCGCCGTCGGCGTCGAGGCCGCGTACCGACAGCTGGACGATCCGTCGGACCCCGGCCGCCTTCGCCCGGCTCACCAGCTCGGCACGTTCGGGCAGGCCGAGTGTTTCGGTCGGGACGAAGTACACGGCCTCCGTGCCGGCCAGGGCCTGGTCCCAGGTGGAACGGTCGGCCCAGTCGAAGCGGATCTCCGCCGAGCGGGAAGCGGAGCGGACGGTGTGCCCGAGGGAGGTGAGGCGGGGAACGATGCGACTGCCGGTCTTGCCGGTGGCGCCGAGAACGAGGATCTGTGTCATGTCCGTCAGTCAACAGGGGTTCCCCGGGACGTTCCATGGCCGAGACGGCCAGATCCATGTGCGATCGTTCCAGCATGGATCTTCTTGACGACTACCTCGCCGGGGTCAGGGCACGCGGGGCGGTGTTCTGCAGCACGGTGAGCGTGCCGCCGTGGGGAATGCGGTTCACCGATCCGGCACCGCTGACACTCAGTGCGATGCTGCGCGGCGACGCGTGGCTCGTGCCCGCCGAGGGCGAACCGGTCGAGTTGCCGCAGGGCACCATCGCGCTCGTGCGGACGCGGTCGCCCTACGACATCGTGGATCGGCCGGGCAGCGAGGTGCGGGTGCTGGTGGACGGCGCCGACCGTTGCACCCTCGTCGGCGATCCGGGGGAAGCGAGGCGCAACTGGCGAGTGACTGGCCGCACCGTTGGGGACGCGGCGGGCAGCGCGACGGATCTCCTGGTCACCGCCGGATACCGGGGTGGTGGGGATCTGTGCCGGCCGCTGCTCGACGCGCTCCCGCCGGTCACGATCGTGCGCCCGGATTCCGCTCTTTCCGCGCTCCTCGGCCTGATCGCCGCTGAGGTCGAGCAGGACGAGCCGGGGCAGCAGATCGTCCTGGACCGCTTCTTGGACCTGCTGCTCGTCAGGGCCCTACGGACGTGGTTCGCACACCCGGGCGCCGCCCCGCCCCCCGGCTACCAGGCCCTCGCCGATCCGGACATCGGGCACGTACTGCGCCGGCTCCACGAGGAGCCGGCGCGGCCGTGGACGGTCGCCTCCCTCGCGGCCGAGGCCGGCATGTCCCGCACCGCGTTCGCCCGGCGCTTCTCAGCCCTGGTAGGGAAGCCCCCGCTGGCCTACCTCACCGACTGGCGGATGGCGCTGGCCGCCGAGCGGCTCCGGGTGCCGGGCACGACGGTGGCGGAAGTGGGCAAGGAGGTCGGGTATGCGGATGGGTTCGCCTTCAGCGTGGCCTTCAAGCGGGTGCGGGGAATGGCGCCGTCTGCTCATCGGAGCAGACCTTAGGAACATCCGGAGGGAAAGTCGTGGCTCCCAGCTGCGGGATCAGGTCCGCTGGGGAGAGCCGAGTTCACGAAGGTCCGGCAGCTGATCGAGCCGGTCAATGACCCCCTCAAGGGGCAGCTCGGCCTGAAGACGACGACGGCCGCAGCTGCGCGGGCGTCGCCATCCGCGTCGCCCAGCGCCTCGTGCCTGATGGCCGCGGCCATCAGGCACGACCACCAGACCGGCGCACCCACCCCAGGTCACTCATCGCATTCGATCACTGACCACGTCAGAAGACGTCTATGTCATCTTCTCGAGGCCAGCGCCCTTCTATGTGCAGCTGGATGAGCGCGGCGTGGGAGAGGGGGCTGGCGGGATTGGTGACGTCGCCGTTGGTGGTGTAGTCCAGGAGTACGACATCCTTCTTGCCGCGGAGCCGCTCGACCAGCTCGGTGACGCGGTGTTCAAGGACCCATCGGTAGGCAGGCAGGTAGATCCGACGCCGGGCCGTCTCGTAGGGCAGTAGCTGGTCACCGTCCAGACCGGTGCGGTGCCCCCGGACAGGGCCGTATCGACGCACAGTCCGCTTCAGCCCCTTCATCGTGGTGATCCTGAGCCTTGTGGGGTCGACGTCGGCATCCTCGAAGACCTTGAGGGCCTGCCAGATCCCCTCTACAGACTGGCTGGTCACTCCCTCGCAGTAGGGGACCGGGATCCCGCCGTGCGGGTAGAACGGACTCAGCCGCACCCACGGTTCCGGTGCCTTCGAGGTCACATCGATGACCTCTGCGCCAGGGAACGCGGAGGTCAGCGACGCCATAGCACGGCGACGGCCGGCAACACGGATCGACAACTGAAGGCTCCCTGCTTCGGGGACATGAGCCACCAAGCATCGCCGATGCCACTGACAAAGTTGGCCCTGGAGATGCGACCGACAGGGGGAGCAGACCGGTCCGCTCGGTAGTCGAGACGGCGGGCGAGTTCGGCGCCCTGCGCGCCGTCCATGGTGACCATGAAACCGCCGGGCAGGGTGGTGCCACCCAGGTGCAATACCGCGAGGTCCGCGCCGGGGAAGCGCCCGGCGATCTCCTCCAGGCCGTCGAAGAGGAGGGTGTCACCCGAGATGTACAGCCGCAGCCGCACCGCGCCGCCGTGGGGGCCGAACTCCAGCATGCTGCCTATCACCGGCGGCAGCAGGCGCCGCAGCGCGGGCTGCAGGGAGTGGCGGCCCGGCAGTGACGTCACCCGGACCTGTGTCGCCCTGCCGGAGGGTGCAGCTCTCCCAGGTGCGCAGGCCCCCGGCCTGCCGGAAGCCCTGCCAGGTGCGCAGACGGCGGGCCGCGTGCGGAGTGGTGACGATCGGCACCGACCGGTCCAGGTGCTGCCGGGCCCCGCGGTCCCAGTGGTCGCCGTGCAGGTGGGAGAGGACCACGGCATCGAGGCGCGGCAGCTCCCGCGGTTCCAGGGCCGGCCCGACGAGACGGCGGCTCGACAGCCCGTAGCCCAGGTGGGCCCGCTCGCCGCGGTGCAGGAAGTTGGGATCGGTCAGCACGGTGAGGTCGCCGTACCGCAGCAGGACTGTCGCGTTACCGATGAAGTGCAGATCAACGGCGGAGTCGTCGAAGTCGGCCATGGCACTCCTTGCCCGACGGGAGAGGACCGGTCTGTGGTGGCACGGGACGAGAGGTGGCGTCCTGACCCCCACGGAGTACCCGGCCCGGCGGCGCCTACCCGCCACCGCCCACGGGCGACTTTGGCTGTGACGGCGATCCGCCCTTGCGCCTGGCCCGACGGTGGCCGGCAGCGCCCGGCCGGAGACGTGCTCCAGGAACGGTCCGTGCTCGCCGATGCGCGCTCGGTCGCGCTCGTGTGTACCGAGATCCAAGGTCGGGGCAAGGTCGGGGCATCGTGCGGCGAGATTGCTCAGAGCGCGATGAGACCCGCCCTCGTCGGTTTGAACCCGCAGGCGTCGAAGTAGAAGGACCGCAGGTCGTCCTCGAAGTCGACGTGAAGCCATCCGCATCCGGCTTCACGGGCTTGCCGGGTGGCCTCGGCGACGAGTCCGGCTCCGATCCCGGACCGGCGACGGCCTCCCGCGACCACAGTGTCGAGGATGAAAGCGTGAACGCCGCCGTCCCATACGACGTTGACGAAGCCGACGAGGTCACCACCATCCCGTGCGCAGACCCAGCCGAGGCTGTGGCGTCGCACCCGTGCCAGCCAATCGACATCCGCGGCCGGATGGTTGAAGCCCTCTGCGTGCAGCGCATTGACCGCAACGTTGTCGAAGTCGCCCCGCCACTCATAGGTGATCGTCATGGCGCGAGCGTAGACCGTCCCCTTCCCGGGTCCTCGTCCGCAGGCAGGACGGGAAATGATCACAAGGGTCACCGTTGAGAGAGCCTCACTGTCGTTGTCAACCCCGCAGCGACTCTTGACGGCTCGTGCGCTGGCCGAGGTCTGTGTCAGGCGGTGGGGCGGGTGCCGGGGGTGTGGCCGAAGGCGCGGCGGAAGACGTCGATGAAGGCGCTGGCGGATGACCAGCCGCATCGGTGGGCGACAGCGGTGACTGGGGCGTCGTCGGCCAGGAGGATGAGGGCGTGGTGGAGCCTGATCTGGGTGCGCCATCGGGGGTAGGTGAGGCCGAGGTCGTCGCGGAGGCGGCGGGAGAGGGTGCGGGCGCTGGCACCGATCTGGCGTCCGAGGTCGTCGAGGGAGCGGTTGTCGGCCGGGTCAGCGCGCAGGATGTCGTGCAGTTCCCGGAG
>NZ_SRID01000356.1 GCF_004684805.1 Streptomyces palmae | reverse complement strand
GGGAGTGATCGGGGCGGCGCAGTTCGGTACTCACCGCGAGAGGCAGGCCGGGCTCGGCGTGGAGGAACTTCGTCTGCCGGTCGGGGGTGATCAGAAGTGGGGGAAGGTGGCCGGCGTTGCTCCAGCGCAGGGTCCAACCGCCGCCCTGCTCGGGTTCGATGCGGGCCAGGCAGGCGGTTGCGACGGGCAGATCGGTGATGGCGTGCAGGGTGCGGTCGAGCTGGCCCAGGACCGAGCTGGGCGGGGTGAGCCGGTCGTAGAGCAGGGCCCGCAGCATGTTGCGGGTCTGGGCCATGGCGGCGGCCGCGTGCAGGTCGTGGCCGAAGACGTCGCCGATGACGGCGGCACACGCGTTGTCGGGCAGCCACAGGGCGTCGTACCAGTCGCCGCCGAGGTGCCCGGGGGTCGGGGCGGGCCGGTAGACGGTGGCCCCGGTGAAGGGGCGCAGGTCGGGCAGGGTGGGCAGCAGGAGGCGTTGGAAGCGTTCGGCGCTGTCGCGGATCTGCTCGTACAGGCGCACGTTCTCGATGGCGATGCCGGCGGCTCCGGCGAGAGAGCGGACGATGTCCTCGTCATTGCGGTCGAAGGGCTGTCCGTCACTGCGTTCGGACAGGTAGAGGTCGCCGTAGATGGTGCCGCGGACGCTGATGGCGACGCCCAGGAGGGTGCGCATATGGGGGTGGCCGGGCGGGAAGCCGGCGGAGGCCGGATGGGAGGGGATGTCGTCGACGCGCAGGGGCTCGGGGTTGTGGATCAGGTGGCCGAGGACACCGCGCCCGTGAGGGAAATCGGACCACGCCAGGTCGGCGCGCTCGGCGTCCGACAGGCCGGCCGTGATGAACTCCTCCAGCGCGTCACCGGAGGGGGCCAGCACGCCCAGCGCACCGTAGCGGGCGCCGACCAGTTCCATGGCGGTGGTGACGATGCGGTGCAGCACCGCGGAGAGTTCCGTCTCCCGGCTGATGGCCAGCACCGCGTTCAGTAGGCCCTGGAGCCGGTCCTTGGCGTTGGCCAGTTCCTCCAGCTGTGTGGAGATCTGGTCCAGCTGACGGCCCAGCCCGTGCTGCAGGCCGTGGTGCGGCTGTTCGGCCTTGCGCTTCGGGTCCGCCATCACGAGTGCCCGGTGGTGCGCCGCGCGGCCGGGTTCCCATGGACGGCGGCCGGCGGGAGGTGGCGGCACGCCTCGCTGACCAGCGTCTTCTTTGGATCGCCCGGCAGCGGGATCCCTACCGGCGGCACCCGCTCGCTCATCTCCTCGGCGGTCCTGGTGGGGGTCATGCGCTCGTGCCCTTCGATGTCGCCTGGGTCGTCACCGGCTCACGCGGTCCGTGCCCCCACAGCCGCCTGACCCGACCGTGATCACCCCGCACAGGGTGACGCGGCCGAACAGCCCAAGCCGCCTATTAGGCCGAAAGCGGCGTTTCGTACGCCGTCCTTCGTACGCCGTCCTTTGAAGTGGCGCCTGATCTTGCGCCGGGACCAGGGGAGGCGCGGGATCTTGGGGTCGGCGTGTCGGAGGTCGTCAGTAGCCTCACTCGCCATGGGCGTTCAGATCGACGTACGAGTCGAATATCCGATCAACGACGAGGTGGAGAGGGTACTTGGGCTGGCCGAGGCGGTCGGCGAGCCCGTCACCGTCACGTTCGTGTGGGAGGGGGGTAGGGAGGCCGAACGCGCGGTGCTGGTGCCCGCGGCCACGCTGGCGCTCTGGGAGCACTGGGCCCCCACCGCCTGCCCGCCGGGTGACGCCGCGGACGAGGACGAGCCGGAGCTGGCCCACCCGGAGGAGTTCGGCGCGTTCACGCTCTTCCGCCGCCGCGTGGGAGGGCGCACGGCGGTCGCTCGCGGTGGCGTGGTGGTCGCCGAGTTGCTGGACCCCGGCGAGGCGCACTGGCTGGAGGTGAACGCCCGCAACGTCCGGCAGGGCTTCATGGATCCGAAGCAGAAGGCGGCGTTCGAGGAGTTCCTCGCCCGGCAGGCATCGCTCGACGGGCAGTGATGCGATGGCCCCTCGCGGCTGCGTGGCATTGCCGTCGGGCCGCCGGCTCTCGTTCACCTGCCGCGAGGGTGAGGCCGGTTCGGTTCGTCTTGGGGGCCTTCCTGTACGGCCTGGGGTTCCACGGCCGCTCCGGGGAGGGCCGGCCCGGGGTGACGTGGGGCCTCGCGAAAAGCCGGTGTGTGGATCTTCTGAAGGCTTCCGGGGGGCCGGAGAGAGCATGGAAGGGTGGTGCTACTGTTCCGATAATCTGACCGATTAGATCTCATGCGGGGGAGATTGTGGCGATCAAGGGCAAGCTGTCCATGGCCGCGATGCTGGCGGCACT
This sequence comes from Streptomyces palmae, assembly GCF_004684805.1. GTDB lineage: Bacteria > Actinomycetota > Actinomycetes > Streptomycetales > Streptomycetaceae > Streptomyces > Streptomyces palmae. The sequence goes on along the minus strand of NZ_SRID01000356.1, from coordinate 4,841 downwards.
GTCGCTGGGCGGCACCCTGGCACTGGCCCCGAACGCCTCCGCCGCCGGCTCGGTGGGGTCCTCCGCCTGCCGCTTCGACTCCCCCGACGTGAACTTCTCGATCGACTCCCCGCGCGCCCAGCTGCGCAAAGGGCCCAGCACCCACTACCGCAGCCGCGGCACCCTGCTCAAGGGCGAGACCTTCCGCTACTTCTGCCGTACCCGGCCCCGGGGCGGCTTCGACAAGAGCTGGTCCTACGGCAAGGTCCTCCAGCGGACCAAGACCGGTATCCGTGCCGGCACCCGGGGCTGGGTCTACAGCGGCCACCTGGACTGACCCCCGTTCGCGTCGCCCCGTCGCGCCTCAGTGCGTGAGGTGGTCGTACGCGCCCGCGCGGGCGGCACGTATGAGTGCGCCGATCACGCGCGGGGTGGTGGTGAGGACGACCGCGGGGTCGTCGCTTTCCCGCAGTGCGATGTGGGGGCCTGTCGGGGCCAGTTCCAGGCAGTCGCCCTCCGTGCTGGAGAAGGTCGACTTTCGCCATTCGAGATTCGCTGGCATCGACGGTTCCTTTCAGAGTTCCTGCGCGATGGCGTGAATGAGGTCCCGGCTCTCGTGCTCGCTGAGCGCCGAGGAAGCCAGAGTCTCGAAGGTGCTGCGGTATCTCCTGAGATGAGCGTCCGCGTCAAGGAAGCTGACGCCGTGCGCGGCCTCGATCTGCACGGTGTCGAGTGCTGGTACGGGGCCGACCGCGTAGAGCATCGCGCGGCTCGCTCCGGCGTACTCCTGTGATGAGAACGGGATGACGCGCACGCTCACCCCTGGCCGGTCGCTCTGTTCGCGCAGGTGTTCAAGCTGTGTGAGGGCGACCCTTCGGCCACCGAACCGCATCCGCAGTGCGGCCTCATGGATGACCGCTTCGTAGCGTGGAGCCCCGTCCCGTCGCAGGGTTGCCTGGCGTTGCATGCGGAGTGCCACGCGCGCGTCGAGTTCTGCCGGTGGCAGGGCTGGGATGGTGGAGCCGAACACCGCACGCGCGTACTCCTCGGTCTGGAACAAACCGGGGATGTCGGTGATCTGGATGGTGCGCAGGCCCGTCGCGTGGTGCTCCAGCTCGGCAAGGTCGAGCATCGGCGCGGGCAGTACGCCTCGATACGCCTCCCACCACCCTTCGCCGCGCTGCTCGTGGGTCATGGCCGCGAGGGCGTCGATGAGTGCGGAGTCGCTGCACGAGTAGAAGGCGGCGAGGCGGCGCAGGCGCTCCTCGCTGATTCCGTATCGGCCGCTCTCGATGTGGCTTATCTGGGGCTGTCCGCCCCCGAGTAGAGCGCCTGCCTCGCGGGCGGGCATCCCGGCTGCTTCCCGCATCTTGCGCAGCTCAACTCCCAGACGTACTTGGCGAGCTGTGGGGCTGCTCCTCGGCGGCATGTGGTCATTCTCCTGTCCGGCACTGGGTGGTGGGGAGCCACCCTGCCACGGTTCACACCTCAGGGGGCAAGGTGCCGGACATGGTTGCGCCGGTACATGTATGTCCTCTACGTTCGGTGGCGCGCCTTACACGTGGCGTAACGGCAGGTGTGTGCTGCCAACGTCCGTGTGCCGCCTGCCCATACGTCGGAAACGCACCCCTCGCGGCCGGAGGGGCGAGCCACCGCATGGCAGATCCATCAGCGCCGCTCAGAGAGAAGCACCGCATGGGGATTCTCGGCATCGGTCGCGAGCAGCGACCGCACTCGTACACGCTCTACTGCCCGCCACTGGACACCTCGCCCTGCATCGCCCGCGACTTCGTCGCCTCCGCGCTGCGGCGGCTGCGGCTGGACCGGGTCGCGGACGCGGCGACCTTATGCACCTCGGAACTCGCCACCAACGCCTATCTGCACGCGCCCGGGCTCGGCTCCCTGCTGTGGCTGGACGTGCGGCCGGAGCTGCTGCGGATCACGGTGTACGACGGAAGCCGGCAGGAGCCGGTCGTACGTCCCGACTGCGCGGAGCGGGAGGGCGGGCGCGGTCTGCGGCTGGTGGGGGAACTGGCCGATGCCTGGGGATGCTGCCCGGGGGCGCCCCTCGGCGTCGGAGGCGCGGAGGGCAAGGGGGTCTGGTTCACGATTGCCTGCCGGTGAGGCCGGTGAGGCGACCGACGCAGCCGGAACGGCCACGGCGCCCCGGGACGTATGTCTACGGGGCGCCGTGACGGGCCGTAATGCCGCGAGGCCGCAGGGCCGCACGGCCGTGACCCCGCGCGGCTGCAAGCGGTACGGCTACTTGCTGACCGCCGTCAGGATCTCCGGAAGGCGGGCGGCGGCGCGCGGGGCCGCCAGGCGCAGGCCGAGGGTGGCCAGGCCCAAGCCGTAGGCCACGCCCACCGGCAGGCACAGCCAGAGCAGGCCGTGCTGTCCGGCGGTGTGCAGCCAGATCACCAGGGCGATGACCGGGGCGGTGAGCAGGGCGCCCACAAGCATCCCGCCCATGATGCTGAGGGTGGCGATGCCGGCCTGGCCGGGGGCGACGTTCTTGAAGCCGTTGTCCTGCGGGATGGTGTACGGCGCGTGGACCGAGGCCAGCGCGCCGGTGCCCATCAGCGCGCCCAGCAGCGCCAGCGCCAGGCCCAGGGTCTCCAGGAAGGCGCCCCACTGGTGCAGTGCGGCGGCGGCGCCGACCGTGACCAGGATGACGTACGGCACCGCGACCAGGGCCAGGGCCAGTGTCCGTGCGCGCAGTTCCAGATAGGCGTCCCGGGGGGAGGCGATGGTCTGCGCGACCATCCAGAACGCCGAGGAGTCCTGCCCGAACTGGTTGTACATCTGCATGCCCAGCAGGCCGGCCGACCAGCAGGCGGTGTAGACGCTGCCGTTGCCCTGCGCCGCGGAGACCACCGGCAGCAGCAGGCCGAGGCCCAGCGCCGTCGCCCAGCTGGCCTTGGTCTTGGGGTCGCGCCAGGCGTAGCGCAGCGCGCGCTGGACCACCGGGCCGGTGCGGCCGGAGAGCAGCGACAGCCGGGTCAGCACCCCGCCGCCCGCGGACTGGCGCGCGGCGGGTTCGGCCGCGCCCACCGTGGAGGAGTCGGGGTTGATCATCAGCCGGGTGAGGCTCCGCCGCCACCAGGCCAGCAGCGCCACCAGTACGAGCAGGGTGAGCGCGAATTGGGCCAGTGCCCTGCCGTACGCGCCCTCGCCGAGGCCCCACACCGCGTCCATCGCGGTGGCGGGCGGCACCCAGCGCAGCACGTCGGCGGCGCCCTCCAGACCGGCCAGACTCCTGGCGTCGGAAAGCTTCTGCACGCCCAGGTTGACCACTTGTGCGCCGACGGCGATCAGCAGTCCGCTCAGCAGCGCCAGGTCGCGGCCCCGGCGGCTGGTCAGCAGCCGTACGTTCGCGGTGGCCACCGCGCGGGCCAGGGCCACGCACACCAGCAGCACCAGCAGCACCGCGGGCCCGGCCGCCGCCGCGGCGGCCGGGCCGTGCGCGGTGGCGATGGCCGAGCCGACCGCCAGCGCCAGGGTGAACAGCGGGCCGATGCCGATCAGCGAGGACACCAGCAGCGCGGACACCAGGGCCTGCGGCCGCAGCGGCAGCATCACCAGCCGGGTGGGGTCCAGGGTCTCGTCGCCACCGGAGAAGAAGAGCGGCATCACCGCCCAGCCCAGCGCCAGCACCGCGATCAGGGTGGTGGTCAGGGCGGCGGCGTGGTCCTCGCCCCGCAGCATGACCAGCCCGAGCAGTTGGAGCGCGGCGAACAGGGCGGTCAGCACGAGCGAGGTGACGTACGCGGCCCGCCGGCCCGAGGACTGCCGCAGCCCGTTGCGCATCAGGGACAGCTTCAGTCGGACGAAGACCGCGAGCAGCACCGGGGCGGCCGGCTCCCTGAAGCGTGCCGCGGTGGTGCCCTGGAGGCCGACCGGGTCCGGGGTGGTGGTGCTGCTCATCGGGCGCCGCCGCCGAGCCAGTCGAGGTCCCGTCCGGCGCCCCGGCCCGCGCCCACCAGCTCCAGGAAGGCGTCCTGCAGCGAGGGCGCCTCGCCGCGCACCTCGGCGAGCGGGCCCTGGGCGCGGATCCTGCCCGCCGCCATCACCGCCACCCAGTCGCACAGCGACTCGACCAGCTCCATCACATGGCTGGAGAAGACGACGGTGGCGCCGGAGTCGGTGTAGCGCTCCAGCACCCCGCGGATGGTCTGCGCGGAGACGGGGTCCACCCCCTCGAACGGCTCGTCCAGGAAGAGCACCTCGGGATTGTGCAGCAGCGCCGCGGCCAGCCCGATCTTCTTCCGCATACCGGTCGAGTAGTCCACCACCAGCTTGTGCTGCGATCCGGCCAGATCGAGGACGTCCAGCAGCTGGGTGGTCCGCTTCTCGACCTCGTCGCCCGGCAGGCCGCGCAGCCGCCCGGTGTAGTCGAGGAGTTCGCGGCCGGAGAGCCGCTCGAACATGCGCAGCCCCTCGGGCAGCACCCCGATCCGCGCCTTGACCGCCACCGGGTCGCGCCAGACGTCGTGGCCGGCCACCTCCACGGTGCCGGAGTCCGGTCGCAGCAGCCCGGTGACCATGGAGAGGGTGGTGGTCTTGCCGGCGCCGTTGGGCCCCACGAGACCGATGAACTTCCCTGCGGGCAGGTCGAGATCGATGCCCGCTACGGCGACCTGCTCCCCGTACCGCTTCCAGAGCGCGGATATCCGCACCGCGCTGTTCGTCGCCTGCCCTGGCTCCTGTGTCACGTGTGATGCCTTTCCACCCGTACATCGGGGCTGGTGGCGCCCCGTTCGCACCACGATACGGGCGTAGCGCGGGCGTGCGATCAGTCGCGGCGGCGGGGGATGAGGACGGGTGCGCCGGTGACGGTGGCGGCCTGTGGGTGGGGAGAC
>NZ_SRID01000355.1 GCF_004684805.1 Streptomyces palmae | reverse complement strand
GGGCACGGGGGCGCCCGCGCCGACGGCACCGGGGGTCTGGTGCGGGAGGCCGGCGTCCTGGCGGGGCCAGTCGTCGTAGCCCGGCTCCCCCGCGGAGGAGCCGTGGCCCGGACCGCCGGTGGACCCGCCGTACCCCTGACCGTCCGCGGAGGAACCGTCGGAGGCGGGGGCGGTGGTGCCGGTGTGCTGGCTCAGGCGGGTCCAGTCGACGGGGGCCGCGGCCTCGTGGGGGCCCTCGGCAGCTCCGGTCCGCGCGGGCCCGGCCGGGCCGGTCCCGGGCGTCGGGCCCGCGCCGGGTGCGGCCGCCGCGCCCTCGGCGGCCTGGGCGGCGCGCAGGCGGCGGGCTCGGCGGCCGTCGCCTTCCAGGGCCTCGGCCGGGATGGCCGCGGCCGCCGCCTCGGGCAGGTCGTCGTCGATGTCGCGGCGCCGCCCGGGCAGGGCGAGCACCAGCAGGACGACGGCGAGCAGGCCCTGGGTCCAGACCCAGGCGGTGCGGGTGAACGGGGTCTCGTAGGTGAGGTCCAGCCGTCCGCCCTCGGCGGGGAGTTCGAAGCCCTGGGCCCAGCCGTCGACCGTGGTGGCCTTCAACTCCTTCCCGTCCAGGGTGGCGTGCCAGCCCGGGGCGGCCTTGTCGGCGATCCGCAGCACCCGGCCGGCCGGGCCGGAGGGGATGTCGCCGTGCGCCTCGACGGGGCCGGAGCCCACTGGCACCGGGGTGGCGTCGGTGGCGTCGGCGTCCCGGTCCGCGCCGGCCGGGGGCACGATGGCCACCCGGGAGACGCGCTGGTCGACGCGGAGCAGGGTGGTGCCGTCCTCCTGGCTGAGCCTGGTGAGCCCGGGGGTGGCGTCGAGCACCTTCACCAGCGTGCGCGGGACGCCCTTGCGGACCAGGACGTAGCGCACCGCGTAGCCGCTGAGCTGGCGGGTCTGGTCGGCGCCGGAGCCGGCGACCAGATGGGCGACCATCCGGTCCAGGCGCGGGTCGCTGCCCGCCAGGGCGGCGAGTTCGGCGTCGCCGAGGCGGGCGCCGGAGCCGCGTACCAGGACGTAGTCGACATGGGCCTCGTCGCCGTCGAGGACCAGGGTGCGGGCCTGGTCGCGGGTGGTGGCCTCCTCGGCGACGAAGGCCGGGACCTGCACCGGGTCGCGGCGCTCCATCGGGCCCGGCGCGCCGCCGACCATCCAGCCGAGCGCGGCGAGCAGCGGGGCGGCGATCGAGGCGGTGACGACCAGCAGGGCGGCGGGCTGCCGCCAGCCGAAGCCGTGCGCGGCCACCCGCTCCTTGGCCCCTTCCGCGCCGATCACCGCGGCGCTGAGCAGCGCCAGCCCGTAGACCAGGGTGGCCGGGCCGGCCCAGCCGGAGCGGTTGCCGAAGACCGCGAAGAGCAGGCCGGTGAGGGCCACCGCCCAGGCGGTGCGGACCGCGGGCTGCCGTTCGGTGCGCAGCAGGGCGCCCAGTGCGGCCAGTACGAAGCCGAGCAGCAGCAGGGAGCCGCCGCCCTTGGGGCCGCCGGGGCTCATCGCGAGCAGGTCGAGTGCGGAGGCGGCGCCGGAGCCGTCGCCGAGGCCGGCCTCGTCCAGGAAGCGCCCGGGGTGGGCGAAGAGCGTCAGCGACCAGGGGGCGAGGATCAGCAGCGGGGTGCCGAGGACGGCCAGGAGCCGCAGCCCGTAGGCGGTGAGCTGGGCGGTGCGGGTCTGCCAGAAGCGCAGCGCCAGCACGCCGAGGCCGAGGACCAGGGCCAGCGGCCACACCACGGGGGTGAAGGCGGTGGTGAAGGTGAGCAGCAGGGCGTATGCCCAGACCGCCTGCCAGCTGGGTCGGGGGCGGGTGAAGCCGCTGGCCGCGACGGCGGCGCGGGCCATCAGCGGCAGCAGTACGGCCAGTGCGGCGGTGCCCAGTCGGCCGGCGGCCAGCGCGCCGGTGGCGGCGGGCAGGAAGGCGTAGGCGACGCTGCCCCAGGCGCGCAGCAGCCGGGACTCGACCAGCGGGCGGGAGGCGAAGTAGGCGGTGATGCCGGCCAGCGGCACCGAGCAGACCAGCAGCACGGTGAGGGTGAGGCCGGTGCTGCCGAGCAGCAGGGTGCTCAGTCCGGCGAGTACGGCCAGGTAGGGCGGGGCGGCCTGGGTGCCGCCGGTGCCCACCGGGTGCCAGCCGCTGGTGTAGCGGGACCACAGGTCGCCGAGGCCGGTGGGGGCGGGCAGCAGGGCGCCGCCGGCCAGCGAGCCGCCGCCGAACAGGCCGCGGCAGGCGACGAAGGAGACCAGCAGCAGCACGGCGAAGAGCACCGGTCCGGGCTTGCGGGCGATCCGCTTGAGCCGGGCGAACTGCTCGACCTCCAGGAAGTCGGCGTCGTCGCCGCCGGGGCCGGATTCCACGGCGCCGTGCCGTCCGCCGGCGGAGAGTTCGGGCTCGGACCGGCCGCCGAGGTTGCTGGCGAGCTGTTCCACGGTGGCGCGCACGGTGGCGCCGGGCGGCGGGAACAGCGGGCGGAGTTCGGCGGCCTCGACCTGCGGGTTGGCGCGCCGGCGGCGGCCGGCGAGGATCTTCTCGGGGCGCAGCAGGGTGCTGAACAGGCCGGTGAACTCGTCCAGTGCCTGCCGGGGGGCCTTGCCGATGAGGTAGGCGAGGGTGCGTACCAGGGTGCTGAGCACCAGCCGGAGCATGACGTAGGGCAGCAGCGCGCCGCGGGTGTTGGTCAGCAGGGCGTAGACGGCGCCGGCCTTGTCGACCTTGTGCGGGGAGACGCCGAGGCCCGTGAAGCCGCGCTTTGAGGGGGCGTCAGTGGACGGGTGGGAGCGGCCCGCGCAGTCGATGGGGCGGCGTTCGCGGGCGGATGCCTCCGCGTGCCGCAGTACCGCGTCGGGGGCGACCAGTACCTGGTGCCCGGCGGCCTGGGCGCGCCAGCAGAGGTCGACGTCGTCGCGCATCAGCGGCAGCCGCGGGTCGAAACCGCCGAGTTGCTCCCAGACGTCGCGGCGGATGAGCATGCCGGCGGTGGAGACCGCGAGCACCGGCCGGACCTGGTCGTGTTGGCCCTGGTCCTGTTCGCGGCGGTCGAGGCCGGTCCAACGGCGTCCGCTGCGGGCGATGCTGACGCCTACTTCGAGGAGCTGGCGGCGGTCGTACCAGCCGCGCAGTTTGGGGCCGATGATGGCGGTGCGGGGGCTGGCCTCGGCCACCCTGAGCAGCTCGGTCAGGGCGTCCGGGTCGGGCGCGCAGTCGTCGTGCAGCAGCCACAGCCACTGGACGGGCTCGCCGTGCGGGAGTTCGGGCTGGTCGCGGAGGTCGTCGCGCCAGGTGCGGGTGGCGGGGTCCCAGCTGGTGGGGCGCTTGAGGTAGGGGAGTTGTTCGGGGCCGAGGACCGGGGCGGTGCGGACCGCCTCCTCGACGGCGGTGCCGAAGCCGGAGCGGCGGGCCAGGTGGAGGACCCGGTCCGGGCCGAGGGCGTCGGCGAGCAGTCGGGCGGAGTCGTCGGCGCTGCCGGTGTCGGCGGCGACGATGTGCTGCACCGGCCGTTCCTGGCCGACCAGGCCGGCGAGTGCGTCGGGCAGCCAGCGGGCGCCGTCGTGGGCGACGAGCACGGCGGTCACCACATGGCGTGGGAACTCGGGTGTCTGGTCAGGGACGGATGCGGCCGCCGAGAAGGTGGCCGCCGGTTGGCTGTGCACGGACATCGCGGTACGGGTCCTCCGACCGGGGGTGCGGGGGCCCGCGGCGAAGCCGCTGTGGGCCGGAGCCCCCGGGAGACTGCGGTGCTGGACTGCGGTGGACGTGCGCGCCCCGTGGGACGCCGGCACGCCGCTGGGCCCCCGGCCAGGCCAGGCAGGGGGACCCCACACTAACGGCTGCGCAAACGGCGGTCCGCCTCCCCGCGGGCTGAGCGGGGAGGCGGACCGTACGGTATGTGTGGTGCTGGGGAGATGTGCCAGGTGGTCCGGCGGGCCGGATCAGACGGCCGCCTTCTTCAGTCGGCGGCGCTCACGTTCCGACAGGCCGCCCCAGATGCCGAAGCGTTCGTCGTTGGCGAGGGCGTACTCAAGGCATTCGGAGCGTACTTCGCAGGCGAGGCAGACTTTTTTCGCCTCACGCGTGGATCCGCCCTTTTCCGGGAAGAACGACTCGGGATCGGTCTGGGCGCACAGTGCGCGCTCCTGCCAACCGAGCTCTTCATCCGCCTCTTCGACCAGCAGTTGCTGGAACAACTCGGTCATGTGCGCCCCTCGTCTGATTTTCGCGTCCCCGCGTCGCGCTCACGGGGCACCCCTCCAGGGTGACTGGGGAAGATCCCCGGCGAACGACACGAGTGAAATTACAAGTGTGCCGATCCAGGCCAGTCAAGCCGAGATCTGCTACTGAGCCCCTTATTCACTCTGCGGAACCAAGGGGACGCAGAAAGTGTTCAAATATACCTAAAACCCGACACACTGCCCCCCGGCTGTCGCACGGGAGGCGCCTCACAGGGCATGACGTCAGGGACGCCCTTCCCGTTGCGGTCGACGGGCGGTTGTGCGCCACTTCTCCACACCCCTCACTGAACAAACCTTTCTCCGGTCGGAGTAACCGGATGAGGTGAAACATGTGCCACAAAACGGGCGTGAGGTTGACAGCGGGCAGCCGTACCCGTTCTTCTTGCTTTCATGCCAGTGACCCACATGCTCCAGCCGACCCGTGCCCACGGGTCCCGCTGCGCTGTGCGGACCCGCTGTCGCTGTTCCAGCTGTTGATGCCATCGAGCTCCAGCCTGCCGAGCGCTCCCCTCGGGTGAGCGCTCCCCCCTTCCGCACCCCGCCGGGCGCCCGCCTTCGCGCGCCACCGCGCCCTTCCCCGCTTCGCCAGCCGAGGAATCTCCGCACATGAACAGCGACGTCGAAATCGCCGGCGACCCGCTCGCCCTCCCCCATCTCCTGCCGCCCGCGCCCGCGCACCCCACCACCGTCGCGGACTTCGCCGGGCTGGCCCGCGACATCGCGGCCGACCCGGACAGCTGGGCCCCGCTCGTCCGGTACGACGCCACCAGCCGCTGGTATCACCGGCTCCGCGAGGTCCCCGGAACCCCCGACTCCGCGCGCCCGGACCAGTCCTTCCACGGCTACCAGGTCTGGCTGCTGAGCTGGGTCCCCGGGCAGGGCACCGGGGCGCACGACCACGGCGCGTCCTTCGGGCTGCTCACCGTGCTGGCGGGCGAACTGACCGAGCGGGCCGGACCGGGTGCCGCGCGCGGCCGGCGCACCCTGACGGCCGGCACGCAGCGGGTGTTCGCCCCCGGCTATGTGCACGAGATCACCAACGACGCCCTGGAACCGGCCGTCAGCCTGCACATCTACTTCCCCGGCCTGACCGACATGCCGATGCACCCCGCCCAGCGCAGCGCCGTCCGCCTGCCCGTCTCCGCCCACCAGCCCTGCCCGACGGCCTGGGCTGAGAGAAGCTGAGAGAATCGGCCTGCTGTTCTCCCACCGCCCTCGGACGACGGCGTCCGGCTGACAGAATCACCTCCATGCGCATTGTGGTTCTGGCGGGTGGTATCGGCGGCGCCCGTTTTCTCCGCGGTCTCAAGTCGGCGGCGCCGGACGCCGACATCACCGTCATCGGGAACACCGGCGACGACATCCACCTCTTCGGGCTGAAGGTCTGCCCCGATCTCGACACCGTGATGTACACGCTCGGCGGCGGCATCCACGAGGAACAGGGCTGGGGCCGCGCCGACGAGTCCTTCGCCGTCAAGGAGGAGTTGGCGGCGTACGGCGTCGGGCCGGACTGGTTCGGCCTCGGCGACCGCGACTTCGCCACCCATATCGTCCGTACCCAGATGATCGGTGCCGGCTATCCGCTGAGCGCCGTCACCGAGGCGCTGTGCGCGCGGTGGCAGCCGGGGGTGCGGCTGCTGCCGATGTCCGACGACCGGGTCGAGACCCATGTACTGATCGACGATCCCGAGGCCGGGGCCGACGGACCGGCCCGCAAGGCGGTGCACTTCCAGGAGTACTGGGTGCGGCTGCACGCCTCGGTGCCCGCCCACGCGATCATCCCGGTCGGCGCCGAGCAGGCCAAGCCCGCCCCGGGCGTGCTGGAGGCCATCGCCGAGGCGGACGTCATCCTCTTCCCGCCCTCCAACCCGGTGGTCAGCATCGGCACCATCCTGGCGGTGCCGGGCGTACGGGAGGCCGTCGCCGAGGCCGGGGTGCCGGTCATCGGCCTGTCCCCCATCGTCGGCGACGCCCCGGTCCGCGGCATGGCCGACAAGGTGCTCGCCGCGGTGGGTGTGGAGTCCACCGCCGCCGCGGTCGCCCGGCACTACGGCTCCGGGCTGCTGGACGGCTGGCTGGTGGACACGGTGGACGCGGGCGCGGTGGAGCAGGTCGAGGCCGCCGGGATCCGCTGCCGGGCGGTGCCGCTGATGATGACCGATGTGGCGGCCACCGCCCGGATGGCGTCCGAGGCGCTGGCCCTGGCCGAGGAGGTACGCGCGTGAGCACCCCGGAAACCGCTTCCGCCCCGGCGCCGACCTCGGCCGGTGGGCTGCCCGAGGTGCCCGGCTACCGGGTGTGGGCGCTGCCCGGCCTCCCCGAGGTCTGCGCCGGGGACGACCTCGGCAAGCTGATCGCCGACGCGGCGACCGCCGAGGGCCTGCCCGGGCTGACCGACGGCGATGTGCTGCTGGTCACCTCGAAGATCGTCAGCAAGGCCGAGGGACGCGTCCTGCGGGCCGACGACCGCGAGGCCGCCATAGACGCGGAGACGGTCCGGGTGGTGGCCCGCCGCGGCCCGATGCGCATCGTCGAGTCGCGGCACGGCTTCGTGATGGCCGCGGCCGGTGTCGACGCCTCCAACACCCCGGCCGGCACGGTGCTGCTGCTGCCCGAGGACCCCGACCTGTCGGCCCGGCGCATTCGGGACGCGCTCCGGCGCACGCTGGGCGTGACGGTGGGCGTGATCGTCACGGACACCTTCGGACGGCCCTGGCGCACCGGGGTGACCGATGTGGCGATCGGCGCCGCCGGGGTGCGGGTGCTGGACGATCTGCGCGGCGGCACCGACAGCCACGGCAACCCGCTCCAGGTGACCATCGTGGCCACCGCCGACGAACTCGCCGCCGCGGGCGACCTGGTGAAGGGGAAGGCCGACGGGATGCCGGTGGCGGTGGTCCGCGGGCTGGCGCGGGTGGTGCGGGGC
>NZ_SRID01000354.1 GCF_004684805.1 Streptomyces palmae | reverse complement strand
GTCCAGGAGTCGACACCCCCGCCCGTCCAAGATCCGGATTACGACAATGTGCTGGCGAAAAGCCGACTGCGGCACAACCTGGGCCAGCCCCTGCCGGTCCCCTTCACGTCCGATACACACGCACTCTTCTTGGGGGTTATCGATGCGACGGTGGGGTACAGCGGTTGCGGCGCTGGCACTGGCGGGCGCCGGCGTGGCGGCTTCGGCGGGAGCCGCCACGGCGTCCGTCGGCTCGCAGCGGACCGTGGCGGCGACCTGCTCGACCGCCTGGGGCAGCCTGGACAAGACGGGCCAGGACACGGACTACCGGCCGCTGCTCGACATCCGGGCCGGCCGGCACGACTGCTACGACCGGCTCGTCTTCGACATCAGCGCGAGTGGCGGCAACACCGGCTACCGCGTCGGCTATGTGGACAAGTTCCACCAGGACGGCTCGGGCGAGGAGATCCCGGTGAACGGCGGCGCGATCCTCCAGATCTCGGTCGACGCGCCCAGCTACGACCCGGTGAGCGGCGCGCAGACCTACGCCGGTCGGGCCGGGGAGACGCTGCCCGGGGTGGATGTGACGGGCTACCGGACGTTCCAGGACACCCGCTTCGGGGCGAGCTTCGAGGGGCAGACGCAGGTCGCGGTCGGCGTGCGCGCCCGGCTGCCGTTCCGGGTGCTCCAGTCCGGCGACCAGCTGATCGTGGACGTCGCGCACACCTGGTGAGGCCGGCCGCCGCGGGCTGACGCGGCGGTGGTACGGCCACGTCCCGAGGCCGTACCACCGAAAAATGCCGTACGGGCCGGCAGAACCGGCCCGTACGGCACTCTCCACGACCACGGAAGGAGCAGCGTGCCCCCGCGGGTCCTACTCGCCGCGGCGCAGCAGCCGCGCCACCTCCGTGGCCCAGTAGGTGAGGATCATCCCGGCGCCCGCCCGGCGGATGGAGGTCAGGGTCTCCATGATCGCCCGGTCCCGGTCGATCCAGCCGTTGGCGGCGGCGGCCTCGACCATCGCGTACTCGCCGGAGATCTGGTACGCGGCCACCGGCACGTCCACCGACTCCGCGATCTTGCTCAGGATGTCCAGGTACGGCAGGGCCGGCTTGACCATGACCATGTCCGCGCCCTCGGCGAGGTCCAGGGCCAGCTCGCGCAGCGACTCCCGGGCGTTGGCCGGGTCCTGCTGGTAGGTCTTGCGGTCGCCCTGGAGCGAGGAGCCCACCGCCTCACGGAACGGTCCGTAGAAGGCGGAGGCGTACTTGGCGGTGTAGGCCAGGATCGACACGTCCTGGTGCCCGGCACCGTCCAGCGCCTCGCGGATCACCCGCACCTGGCCGTCCATCATGCCGCTGGGGCCCACCACGTGCGCGCCCGCCTCGGCCTGCGCCCGGGCCATCTCGGCGTACCGCTCCAGGGTGGCGTCGTTGTCCACCCGGCCCGCCGCGTCCAGGACGCCGCAGTGGCCGTGGTCGGTGTGCTCGTCCAGGCACAGGTCGGACATGACCACCAGGTCGTCGCCGACCTCGGCCCGCACATCCCGGATGGCCATCTGCAAGATGCCCTCCGGGTCGGTGCCCGGCGTGCCGACGGCGTCCTTCTTGGCGTCCTCGGGCACCCCGAAGAGCATGATGCCGCCCAGGCCCGCCTCGACCGCCTCGGCGGCGGCCTTCCGCAGGGTGTCCCGGGTGTGCTGGACCACGCCGGGCATGGCGGCCAGCGGCACGGGCTCGCTGATGCCCTCCCGCACGAACGCGGGCAGAATCAGCTCCGCCGGGTGCAGCCGGGTCTCGGCGACCATCCGGCGCATCGCCGGGTTCACCCGCAGCCGGCGCGGTCGCACCCCCGGGAATCCTCCGTACGCGCTGCTCAACTCCGTGCCCTCCTTCGCGATCCGGGCCGCCGCTCGCTCGGGCGGGTGACCGGGTCGCCGGCCTCCAGGGCCGCGGCCCGCCGGGCCGCCCCGAACTCCGCCAGCGCCTCGGCCAGCTTGTGCACCGAGGGCTCGGGCGACAGCACGTCCACCCGCAGCCCGTGCTCCTCCGCGGTCTTCGCGGTGGCCGGGCCGATGCAGGCGATGACAGTGACGTTGTGCGGCTTGCCGGCGATGCCGACCAGGTTCCGCACCGTGCTGGACGAGGTGAACAGTACGGCGTCGAACCCGCCGCCCTTGATCGCCTCGCGGGTCTCGGCCGGCGGCGGCGAGGCGCGCACCGTGCGGTACGCGGTGACGTCGTCCACCTCCCAGCCCAGCTCGATCAGGCCCGCCACCAGGGTCTCGGTGGCGATGTCGGCGCGCGGCAGGAAGACGCGGTCGATCGGGTCGAAGACCGGGTCGTACGGCGGCCAGTCCTCCAGCAGCCCGGCGGCCGACTGCTCGCCGGAGGGCACCAGGTCCGGCTTCACACCGAACTCGATCAGCGACCTCGCGGTCTGCTCGCCCACCGCGGCGACCTTGATCCCGGCGAAGGCGCGGGCGTCCAGGCCGTACTCCTCGAACTTCTCGCGCACCGCCTTGACGGCGTTCACCGAGGTGAAGGCGATCCACTCGTAGCGCCCGGTGACCAGGCCCTTGACCGCCCGCTCCATCTGCTGCGGGGTGCGCGGCGGCTCGACCGCGATGGTCGGCACCTCGCTGGGCACGGCGCCGTAGGAGCGCAGCTGGTCGGAGAGCGAGGCGGCCTGCTCCTTGGTCCGCGGCACCAGCACGTTCCAGCCGAACAGCGGCTTGGACTCGAACCAGGACAGCCGGTCGCGCTGCTCGGCCGCACCGCGCTCGCCGACCACCGCTATGACCGGCTGGCAGCCGTCCGGCGAGGGCAGCACCTTGCCCGACTTGAACACCTGGGCGATGGTGCCCAGCGTCGCCGTCCAGGTGCGCTGCCGGGTGGTGGTGCCGGCGACCGTCACGGTGAGCGGGGTGTCCGGCTTGCGGCCGGCGGCCACCAGCTCGCCGGCGGCCGCGGCGATGGTCTCCAGGGTGGCGCTGACCACGGCGGTGGCGTCCGAGGAACCGACCTCGCTCCAGCAGCGGTCGTCCGCGGTACGGGCGTCCACGAACCGGACGTCCGCACCCCGCCCGTCGCGCAGCGGCACACCGGCGTACGCGGGCACGCCGACGGCGGCGGCCACACCGGGCACCACCTCGAAGGCGATGCCCTCGGCGGCGCAGGCGAGCATCTCGTCGGCGGCGTTCCCGTCCAGGCCGGGGTCGCCGGCGACCGCACGCACGACCCGCTTGCCGCCGCGCACGGCCGCCATGACAAGATTGGCCGTGTCCCGGAGTAGCGGAACTGCGGCGGTGCCTGATGCCTCGTCAGCCTCTACCTGCCGCGGTGCGCCCTGAGCGTCGGCCGCGACAGCCGGACGCACGTGCGCACGCACCACGTCGAGCACCTGCGGATCGGCGATCAGCACATCCGCGGCCGCCAGCGCCTCCACGGCGCGCAGGGTCAGCAGTCCGGGGTCTCCGGGGCCGGCACCGAGGAAGGTTACCTGCCCGCAGCCGGGGTGGTTCGGGGCGGTGGGGTTCAAAGTGCTCGCTCCCCCATCAGACCGGCCGCACCCTTCGCGAGCATCTCGGCGGCGAGTTCGCGACCGAGGGCCATGGCGTCGTCGTGCGACGCGGGTACGGGACCGGTGGTGGACAGGTGCACCAGCGTGGAACCGTCGATCGAGCCGACGACGCCGCGCAGGCGCATTTCGGTGACAACCTGACCGTCGGCCTGGAAATCGGCCAGCGCGCCCACGGGTGCGCTGCAGCCGGCCTCCAGGGCGGCGAGCAGGGAACGCTCGGCCGTCACGGCGATCCGGGTGT
Organism: Streptomyces palmae; assembly: GCF_004684805.1. Classification (GTDB taxonomy): domain Bacteria; phylum Actinomycetota; class Actinomycetes; order Streptomycetales; family Streptomycetaceae; genus Streptomyces; species Streptomyces palmae. The sequence continues at coordinate 3,373 of NZ_SRID01000354.1, read as the reverse complement.
GCGGATCATCGAGCTCGGCGAGTCGGGCGGCGAGGTCCGCGTCGTCCGCGGCACACTCGACTGCCAGTGCCCCCTGGCCGGGGGCGGGCAGGACATGGGAGGGGTCCAGCAGCTCGGTGGCCTCGTCCAGCCGGCCGATGCGGGTCAGCCCCGCGGCGGCCAGCACGACGGCGTCCAGCTCCCCGGACGCCACGAAACCGAGCCGCCGGTCGATGTTGCCGCGGATCGGTACGGTCTCGATCTCGCGCCCCAGCGTCCGCGCCCAGGCGTTGAGCTGCGCCATCCGGCGCGGCGAGCCGGTGCCGATCCGGACCGGGCGGCCCTCGCCGGCCGGCGCGGTCAGCTGCTCGAAGGTCAGGCCGTCACGGGCCACCAGTGCGTCGCGCGCGTCCGCGCGCACCGGTATCGCGGCCAGCGCCAGGCCCTCGGGCTCGGCGGTCGGCAGGTCCTTCAGCGAGTGCACCGCCAGGTCGATCTCCCCGGCCAGCAGCGCGTCCCGCAGCGCCGAGACGAAGACGCCGGTGCCGCCGATCTGCGCCAGGTGCTCCCGCGAGGTGTCGCCATAGGTGGTGATCTCGACCAGTTCGACCGGACGTCCGGTCACCGCGCTCACCGCCTCGGCGACCTGCCCGGACTGGGCCATCGCCAAGGTGCTGCGCCGGGTGCCCAGCCGCAGCGGGGCCTGGTCGGTGGGGAGCTGGGAGTTTCCCGGCGAGGCTGTGGTGTTCATGCCCGCCCTCGATTCGCGTCGTTCAGATCGGCCCGGCTGACGGCTGCCACCGCCTGCGGGTCGAGGTCGAAGAGTTCTCGCAGCGCGTCCGCGTACCCGGCACCGCCGGGGGTGGACGCCAACTGCTTTACCCGCACGGTCGGTGCGTGCAGGAGCTTGTCGACGACCCGCCGCACGGTCTGGGTGATCTCCGCGCGCTCCTTGTCGTCAAGATCGGGGAGCCGGCCCTCCAGCCGGGCGATCTCCAGGGCCACCACATCGGCGGCCATGGTGCGGAGCGCCACCACGGTGGGGGTGATGCGCGCGGCGCGCTGGGCGGCGCCGAACGCCGCGACCTCCGCTGAGACGATTCCGCGCACCTGGTCCACGTCGGCGGCCATCGGACCCGCCGAGGCGGCGGGCTGGTCGGACGGCGCGGCGGAGGCCTCGGCGAGGGTCTCGATGTCCACCAGCCGGACGCCGTCCAGCCGGTGCGCGGCGGCGTCGACGTCCCGCGGCATCGCCAGGTCCAGCAGGGCCAGCGGCTCGGTACGCCCGGCCGGGCGCTGCCCGAGCGCGCTCTCCAGCGCCTCGGCGGTCAGCACCAGACCGGTGGCGCCGGTGCAGGAGACCACGATGTCGGCCTGCGGCAGCTCGGCGTCGACCTGCCCCATCGGCACCGCGCGCGCCACCGGGCCGGCCTGCTCCGGGTCGCCGGCGAGCGCCGCCGCCAGCCGCTCGGCCCGCTCCAACGTCCTGTTGGCGATCACCAGTTCGCCCACACCGGCGCGCGCCAGCGTGGTCGCGGCCAGCGAGGACATCGAACCGGCGCCGATCACCAGGGCGCGCTTGCCCGCCACCCAGGCCGGCACCTCGGTGCCGGCCGCGAGCTGTTCGAGACCGAAGGTGACCAGGGACTGCCCGGCCTTGTCGATCCCGGTCTCGCTGTGCGCCCGCTTGCCGACCCGCAGCGCCTGCTGGAACAGCTCGTTGAGCAGCCGTCCGGCGGTGTGCAGCTCCTGGCCGAGGGCCAGCGCGTCCTTGATCTGGCCGAGGATCTGGCCCTCGCCCACCACCATCGAGTCCAAGCCGCAGGCCACCGAGAACAGGTGGTGTACGGCCCGGTCCTCGTAGTGGACATAGAGATAGGGGGTGAGCTCCTCCAGGCTGACGCCGCAGTGCTGGGCCAGCAGCGTGGACAGCTCGGCGACACCGGCGTGGAACTTGTCCACGTCGGCGTAGAGCTCGATCCGGTTGCAGGTGGCCAGCGCGGCGGCCTCGACCGCCGGCTCGGCGGCCAGCGTGTCGTGCAGCAGCTTGGCCCGCTGGTCAGCGGTGAGCGCCGCACGCTCCAGCACACTCACCGGAGCGCTGCGGTGGCTCAGTCCGACGACGAGAACGCTCATGCCGGCATCACCGCGGGGACGTCCCCGTCCGGCCCCTGCTGCCGACCGCCCGCGGCCGCACCGGTGTCCTGTCCGGCGCGCGCCATCGGGCCCGCCTGGGCACCGCCCTCGATGGGGAGCGCCACCCGCTCACCCTCCGTCCCCCGGCTGCCGCCAGGGGAAGGCTCCAGGTCGCCGCCCTCGATCGGAAGCGCCACGCGCTCCCCTTCCCCGGCCTTGCGCTGCTCGTGGAAGGCGAGGATCTGGAGCTCTATGGAGAGGTCGACCTTGCGGACGTCCACCCCTTCGGGGACGGACAGCACGGTCGGCGCGAAGTTGAGGATCGAGGTGACCCCGGCGGCCACCAGCCGGTCGCACACCTGCTGGGCGGCGCCGGCCGGGGTGGCGATGACGCCGATGGAGACCCCGTTGCCGGTGATGATCGACTCCAGCTCGTCGGTGTGCTGCACCGCGATGCCGGCGACCGGCTTGCCCGCCATCGCGGGGTCCGCGTCGATCAGCGCGGCCACCCGGAAACCGCGGGAGGCGAAGCCGCCGTAGTTGGCGAGCGCGGCGCCGAGGTTACCGATACCGACGATCACAACCGGCCAGTCCTGGGTCAGGCCCAGCTCACGCGAGATCTGGTAGACGAGGTACTCCACGTCGTAGCCGACCCCGCGGGTGCCGTACGAGCCGAGGTAGGAGAAGTCCTTGCGGAGCTTCGCGGAGTTGACACCGGCGGCGGCGGCCAGTTCCTCGGAGGAGACCGTGGGAACCGAGCGCTCGGAGAGTGCGGTCAGTGCGCGCAGATACAGCGGAAGACGGGCGACGGTGGCCTCGGGGATCCCTCGGCTACGGGTCGCCGGTCGGTGTGTTCGGCCAGTTGCCACGGTGCTCCTGCGGGTAGAGCGGGGCTCTGGGCGGCCATACGTCCTCAGACCGCCCCCTGCACAGCAGGCTATGTCTTTGTGAACGCGTGCACAAAGATGGTGTCCGCTTTGTCCAACCAAAGTGATGGGTGTCACGCGAGTTCGCGGGTGATTCACGGAACCGCGGGGCGCCGCATACCGTTCCCGCCCTACGCGCCGGTAAGTGGGGTACGCCGACGAGAGCACGCTGCCGTCACTCCTTACCCGCTATGCCCCCGGACACCACCAAAACGCCCATGATGGTAGTCGAACAACCGCCCGCCTCGCCCGGCCGAAAAGCATCGGTCGACGAGCGTCGCCCACCGACCGGTCACCCCGGCCCACCCACCGACGGGCTGTCTCTGATACAC
>NZ_SRID01000353.1 GCF_004684805.1 Streptomyces palmae | reverse complement strand
CACCGACCCCGACCCAACCCCCGGCATGCACACTGCGTCACCTGGGGGCGCGGCGAACCCCTGGGCAGCCTTCACGCTTCCCATAGAGATTCACCAAACCCTCATAAGCCGCACAACACCTATACGTCAGCGGCTGGATCTTCAGATTGAACCTCTTGCCCTCTTACGTCTCCATATGGCAAGAGACGTAGATCACAGTCATTCGGGGGTAACCATTCAGGGGGGTCGAGAGTCTAACTCTGCGGTTGGCCGGTCTTGGGGGACTTTCCAACCACGCGTAGCCGGGGCGACGTACTCGGGGAGCTTTGAGCGGCCCTCCCGTACGCGTCCCGGCAGGTCGCGGCCGTGGAGTGATCCACGGCGCACAGACGCCCGGCCGGATCCCGTGGGGGGAATCCGAACCGGGAACGGGAAGCGCCCCGCTCCGACCCGTGGGGGGATCGGTAGCGGGGCGCTTTTCGCACTCAGCCACTACGGCCGACCGGGGTCGGCCCATCAGCGCCAGGCGGCCCGGCTCGGTGAGCCGGTCGCGGTCAGCGCTCCTCGACCGGGACGAAGTCGCGCTCGACGACGCCGGTGTAGATCTGGCGCGGGCGGCCGATACGGGAACCCGGCTCCTTGATCATCTCGTGCCACTGGGCGATCCAGCCGGGCAGCCGGCCGAGCGCGAAGAGCACGGTGAACATCTCGGTCGGGAAGCCCATGGCCCGGTAGATCAGACCGGTGTAGAAGTCCACGTTCGGGTAGAGCTTGCGCTCGACGAAGTAGTCGTCGGCCAGCGCGTGCTCTTCCAGCTTGAGCGCGATGTCCAGCAGCTCGTCGCTCTTGCCGAGGGCGGAGAGGACATCGTGCGCCGCCGACTTGATGATCTTCGCCCGGGGGTCGAAGTTCTTGTAGACGCGGTGCCCGAAGCCCATGAGCTTCACGCCGTCTTCCTTGTTCTTCACCTTGCGGATGAAGGAGTCGACGTCGCCACCGGTGGCCTGGATGCCCTCCAGCATCTCCAGCACGCTCTGGTTGGCGCCACCGTGCAGGGGGCCCCACAGGGCGCTGATGCCCGCCGAGATGGAGGCGAACATGTTCGCCTGCGAGGAGCCGACCAGGCGGACCGTGGAGGTGGAACAGTTCTGCTCGTGGTCCGCGTGCAGGATCAGCAGCTTGTCCAGGGCGCTGACCACGACCGGGTCCAGGTCGTACTCGGCGGCCGGCACCGAGAAGGTCATCCGGAGGAAGTTCTCCACGTAACCCAGGTCGTTACGCGGGTAGACCACCGGGTGACCGACGGACTTCTTGTACGCGTACGCCGCGATGGTCGGCAGCTTGGCCAGCAGCCGGATCGTGGAGAGGTGGCGCTGCTTCTCGTCGAACGGGTTGTGGCTGTCCTGGTAGAACGTGGACAGCGCGCTGACCACCGAGGACAGCATCGCCATCGGGTGGGCGTCACGCGGGAAACCGTCGTAGAAACGCTTGACGTCCTCGTGCAGCAGCGTGTGCGTGGTGATCTCGCCACGGAACGCCGAGAGCTGGTCGGCGGTCGGCAGCTCACCGTTGATCAGCAGGAAGGCCGTCTCCAGGAAGGTGCTGCGCTCGGCCAGCTGCTCGATCGGGTAGCCCCGATAGCGCAGAATGCCCGCTTCACCGTCCAGGTAGGTGATCGCGGATTTGTACGCGGCGGTGTTGCCGTAACCGGAGTCCAGGGTCACCAGACCGGTCTGGGCGCGGAGCTTGCCGATATCGAAGCCCTTGTCGCCGACAGTGCTGTCGACCACCGGGTAGGTGTATTCGCCGTCCCCGTACCGCAGTACTACAGAGTTGTCGCTCACGTCATCCCTCACCGACGTCTGGTTCTCTTCTTCGAGGTGCCCTGACTCCCCCTACCTTCCCCCATTTGGACGAGGAACGTGCACTCGGGGTCGGCCAAAGGGCCTATTGGCGGCACTCAGTGCCGTCACGGTGCCCATCCTGCCCCTTTCCTCACCGTTCGAAAACCCATCGGACGCCATCGGCTGCGCCGCCCCCACCGCCGCCGAGGGCCAGCCGGTGGTCCAGCGCGGTGCAGCGGCGCCCCGCCGAGACGGTGCGCACCGCCTGTGCCAGCGCCCGCCGGGAGCCCACCAGCACCACCAGGCGCTTGGCCCGGGTGACGGCGGTGTACAGCAGATTCCGCTGGAGCATCATCCAGGCGCCGGTGGTCACCGGGATCACCACGGCCGGATACTCGCTGCCCTGGGAGCGGTGGATGGTCACCGCGTAGGCGTGCGCCAACTCGTCCAGCTCGTCGAAGTCGTAGTCGACCTCCTCGTCCTCGTCGGTCAGCACGGTCAGGCGCTGTTCGTCGTTGTCCAGGGCGGTGACCACTCCCACCGTGCCGTTGAAGACCCCATTGGCGCCTTTGTCATAGTTGTTCCTGATCTGCGTGACCTTGTCGCCGACGCGGAACACCCGGCCGCCGAACCGGCGCTCCGGCAGATCGGGCCGGGCCGGGGTGATGGCCTGCTGGAGCAGTGCGTTGAGCGCGCCCGCCCCGGCCGGCCCGCGGTGCATCGGGGCCAGCACCTGGACGTCCCGGCGCGGGTCCAGCCCGAACCTGGCCGGGACGCGGCGCGCGGCGACGTCCACCGTCAGCTTGCCCGCCTCCTCGGTGTCCTCCTCCACGAACAGGAAGAAGTCCTGCATGCCCTGGGTGATCGGCGGCACACCGGTGTTGATCCGGTGGGCGTTGGTCACCACCCCGGACTGCTGGGCCTGCCGGAAGATCCTGGTCAGCCGCACCGCGGGCACCGTTCCGCCGGCCGCCCGGCCCCCGCCGTCTGAGCCGTCCGAGCCGCTCGGGCTTCCCCCGTGCGGGCCCCCATGCGGGGTGCCCGAGGTGTCCCCGTCCGGGCCGTCCTTGGGCTCCCCCGCCGACTCCCGGCGCGCGGCGCCGCTGCCGGCCAGCAGATCCCGCAGCACCTCGCCCGCTCCCACCGAGGGCAACTGGTCCACATCGCCGACCAGCAGCAGGTGCGCGCCCGGCGCCACAGCCTTGACCAGCTTGTTCGCCAGCAGCAGATCCAGCATGGACGCCTCGTCCACCACCACCAGATCGGCGTCCAGCGGACGGTCCCGGTCGTACGCGGCGTCCCCGCCGGGCTTGAGCTCCAGCAGCCGGTGCACCGTGGAGGCGTCCGCCCCGGTCAGCTCGGAGAGCCGCTTGGCGGCCCGACCGGTGGGCGCCGCCAGCACCACCTTCGCCTTCTTGGCCCGGGCCAGCTCCACCACCGAACGCACCGTGAAGGACTTGCCGCAACCGGGCCCGCCGGTGAGCACCGCGACCTTCTCGGTGAGCGCCAGCCGGACCGCGTCCCGCTGCTCGGGGGCGAGGTCGGCGCCGGTCCGCTTGGCCAGCCAGCGCAGCGCCTTCTCCCAGTCGACGTCCTGGAAGACGGGCATCCGGTCCTCACTGGTGCGCAGCAGCCGCAGCAGCTGCCCGGCCAGGGAGACCTCGGCGCGGTGAAAGGGGATCAGGTAGACGGCGGTCACCGGCTCTCCCCCGTCGCCGCCCGGCACCGTCTCCCGGACCACCCCCTCGGGGTCCTCGGCCAGCTCGGCCAGGCAGTCGATGACCAGCCCGGTGTCCACCTGGAGCAGCTTGACCCCGTCCGCGATCAACTGCTCCTCGGGCAGGTAGCAGTGGCCGTTGTCGGTGGACTGGGACAGGGCGTACTGCAGACCGGCCTTGACCCGCTCCGGGCTGTCGTGCGGGATGCCCACCGACTGGGCGATCTTGTCGGCGGTGAGGAAGCCGATGCCCCAGATGTCGGCGGCCAGTCGGTAGGGCTCGTTCTTCACCACGGAGATGGAGGCGTCGCCGTACTTCTTGTAGATGCGCACCGCGATGGAGGTGGAGACCCCGACCCCCTGGAGGAAGACCATGACCTCCTTGATGGCCTTCTGCTCCTCCCAGGCGGCGCCGATCATCTTGGTCCGCTTGGGGCCCAGCCCCGGCACCTCGATCAGCCGCTCCGGCTGCTGCTCGATGACGTCCAGGGTGTCGATGCCGAAGTGCTCGGTGATGCGGTCGGCGATCCGCGGCCCGATCCCCTTGATCAGCCCGGAGCCCAGGTAGCGGCGAATGCCCTGGACGGTGGCCGGCAGGACGGTGGTGTAGTTCTCCACCGTGAACTGCTTGCCGTACTGCGGGTGGGAGCCCCAGCGCCCCTCCATCCGCAGGGACTCGCCCGGCTGCGCCCCGAGCAGCGAGCCGACGACGGTGAGCAGGTCACCGGATCCGCGCCCGGTGTCGACCCGCGCGACGGTGTAGCCGTTCTCCTCGTTGGCGTAGGTGATGCGCTCAAGGACCCCCTCGAGCACCGCGAGTTTGAACATGCCCCGACGTTACTCCGGCGGTGTGACAGCGCGGGTCGCTGGCCGCGGGCGTGGGGTGGTCGCCGGAACGGGGTGAAGGGGTTCGCTGGGCGCGGGCTGGGGTGGTCACCGGCCGATCGGCCGTTACGCTGACGGGCGGTGCGCTACGGCTCGCGCCTCGGCGGTCCACCCGGCCTGGGAGGTGGGGTGGAGGGCCAAGGCCCGAAGGTTCGGAGTGGAGGGTGAGCATGAAACCGGGGCATGTGCCTGCTATTTCCTTTTGGTCCGACTCCCAGGAAGTGAGTAAAAACGGGCTGCGGCCGCGATAACGTCCCAGCTCAGCTCCTGTGATCCCCGCGCACGCGGGGGTGGTCCCGGCGAAGCGATCGTGCCTGTCTCCGAAGTTCTGTGATCCCCGCGCACGCGGGGGTGGTCCCCTGGTGGGCGAAGTCTGGCTCCGGCAGGGGCAGTGGTCCCCGCGCATGCGGGGGTGGTCCCTGGCCGACCGCACCGGCATGAGCCGGTCCGCGGTGGTCCCCGCGCATGCGGGGGTGGTCCGAACGATGAACGAGCCCCTCAAGGACCAGCGCAGTGGTCCCCCGATCGGCATGAGACGTTCAACGGTGGCATCGTGGTCCCCGCGCATGCGGGGGTGGTCCCTCCCGTCTGTCCCGGGCGGGCTCCTGGACTGGGTGGTCCCCGCACACGCGGGGGTGGTCCCGTGGTGGACGCCGGCCACGCGGAGAACCACCCGTGGTCCCCGCGCATGCGGGGGTGGTGGTCCCACCAGGCCCCCGGCCTGCCTCACCCGAGGCGGGTGGTCCCCGCACATGCGGGGGTGGTCCCAGCTAAAGAAAAAGCGGAGCGCCGCGCACGTCGTGGTCCCCGCGCATGCGGGGGTGGTCCCTGCCGATCCCGGAGGCTGGGCAGGACATGAAGGGTGGTCCCCGCGCATGCGGGGGTGGTCCCGGTGTCCGGCCTGGCGTCGACATCAAGTCGCGGTGGTCCCCGCGCATGCGGGGGTGGTCCCGGTGTCCGGCCTGGCGTCGACATCAAGTCGCGGTGGTCCCCGCGCATGCGGGGGTGGTCCCGCTCGACGGCCGCGCGTCCCCGTCTCGTACTCGTGGTCCCCGCGCATGCGGGGGTGGTCCCAGGGCGTCGGCGCGCTCCCGCGTCGGCGGGTGGTGGTCCCCGCGCATGCGGGGGTGGTCCCGAGCCCCGTGCCTGCCAGCGGAGGCGAGCCGCGTGGTCCCCGCGCATGCGGGGGTGGTCCCGTCTACCGGCCTCTGCGGGCCATGGCGAAGCTGTGGTCCCCGCGCATGCGGGGGTGGTCCCCCGAGGTCCAGCGAGTACTGGTTCGAACTCGTGTGGTCCCCGCGCCTGCGGGGCTTGTGCCAAGGCGGCTGGGCACGGGGCGATCGGGGGCCTTGGTCTCGTGATTGCGGGGAGGATGCCGGTACGAGGTCAGCGCTGGCAGGCATGTCGGTGCTGGGCGCAGCGGGCGCGTGGGAAGGGTGGCGTGGATGCGGGAGTTCGATCTGGTTGTGGTGGGGTCGGCGAATGCCGATCTGGTGGTGGGGGTGGAGCGGCGCCCGGCGGCCGGGGAGACCGTTCTCGGGTCCGATCTGGTGGTCCACCCGGGCGGCAAGGGCGCCAACCAGGCGGTCGCGGCGGCGCGGCTGGGGGCCCGTACTGCTCTGCTGGCGCGGGTCGGGGACGACGCGTACGGCCGGATGCTGTTGGACGGTCAGCGGGCCGCCGGGGTGGACACCTCCGGGGTGCTGGTGGGCCGGGTGCCCACCGGGGTGGCGCTGATCACCGTGGACTCTTCGGGCGACAACGGCATCGTGGTCTCGCCCGGTGCCAACGCCCGGCTCACCCCCGCCGACGTACGGGCCGCGAGTGGGCTGCTGGCGGCGGCGCGGGTGGTATCACTCCAGTTGGAGATCCCCCTGGAGACGGTGGCGGAGGTGGTGCGGGCCGTGCCGCCGATCACTCGGGTGGTGCTCAACCCCTCGCCCGTGCCGCCGACCGAGCTGCCCGCCGAGGTGCTGGCGGCCTGCGACCCGCTGGTGGTCAACGAACACGAGGCGCGGGTGCTGCTCGGGGAGTCCAGGGGCGTCGGGGACACGCCCGGGGAATGGGCGGCTGCGCTGCTGGCGCTCGGGCCGCGTTCGGTGGTGGTGACCCTGGGGGCGGCGGGCGCGTTGGCCGCTGACCGGCAGGGCGCGGTCCTGGTGCCCAGTCCTCGGGTGACCGCGGTGGACACCACCGGAGCGGGCGATGCCTTCACCGGGGCGCTCGGCCACCGGCTGGCCGCCGGGGACGACCTGCCGACGGCGGTGCGGTACGCGGTCCGGGTGGGCGCGGCCTCCGTGACCCGGCGCGGGGCGCAGGACTCGTATCCGACGGCGGCGGAGGTCCCGGCCGGGTGAGGAGCCGGGACCCGGGTACGCCTTGGTTTCAGTGTCGGTCTGGCGGTGTCGGGGAGCGGGACGGGGCCCCGTACGCACCTTGGTCTCAGGCTCGGTCTGGCGGCGCCCGCGAGCGGGCCGGGCCCCGGGTACGCCCTGGTCCGAGGGTCAGTCGTGTGGCGTGGGGGTCAGGACATGGGCTCGGTAGCGTTCGATGACCTCGGCCAGTACCTCGGTGCCGTCGCGGGCCCAGAGCGCGGGGTTGAAGATCTCCACCTCGATGGGCCCCCGGTAGCCCGCGGCCGTGACCTGTTCGCGGAATCCCCGCAGGTCGATGGAGCCGTCGCCGAGCCGGCCCCGCCCCAGCAGTACGCCCTCGGGCAGCGGGGTCACCCAGTCGGCCAGTTGGCAGGCGGCGATCCGACC
>NZ_SRID01000352.1 GCF_004684805.1 Streptomyces palmae | reverse complement strand
ACCCCGTACCCACCGCGCCCGCACCCGCCCCTGATACGGGCTCCCGCACCCGATCCCTCGTGAGTGCGGTGAGGTGGGACACAGAGGGGCGGCGGGGTCCGGGCGGGGCCGGGTCGGATAGCCTGGCAGGCGGTATCTCGACACCAAGAGATCTACAGTCAGAAAACACGCGCAGGAGACCGCCATGACCCGCACTCCCGTCAATGTCACCGTCACCGGCGCCGCCGGCCAGATCGGCTACGCACTGCTCTTCCGCATCGCCTCCGGCCACCTCCTCGGCGCGGACGTGCCGGTCAAGCTGCGCCTTCTGGAGATTCCGCAGGGCCTCAAGGCCGCCGAGGGCACGGCCATGGAGCTGGTGGACTGTGCCTTCCCGCTGCTCCAGGGCATCGACATCTCCGACGACCCGAACGTGGCCTTCGACGGCGCCAACGTCGCGCTGCTGGTGGGTGCCCGGCCGCGTACCAAGGGCATGGAGCGCGGTGACCTGCTGGAGGCCAACGGCGGCATCTTCAAGCCGCAGGGCGCGGCGATCAACGCGCACGCCGCGGACGACATCAAGGTGCTGGTCGTCGGCAACCCGGCCAACACCAACGCGCTGATCGCGCAGGCCGCCGCGCCGGACGTGCCGCGCGAGCGCTTCACCGCGATGACCCGCCTGGACCACAACCGCGCGCTGGGCCAGCTCTCGAAGAAGACCGGCGTCCCGGTGTCCGAGATCAAGAAGGTCACCATCTGGGGCAACCACTCGGCGACCCAGTACCCGGACATCTTCCACGCGGAGCTCGCCGGCAAGAACGCGGCCGAGGCCGTCAACGACGAGAAGTGGCTGGCCGAGGACTTCATCCCGACCGTCGCCAAGCGCGGTGCGGCCATCATCGAGGCCCGTGGCGCCTCCTCCGCGGCCTCCGCCGCCTCGGCCGCCCTGAACCACGTCAACACCTGGGTCAACGGCACCGCCGAGGGCGACTGGACCTCCATGGCCGTTCCGTCGGACGGCTCCTACGGCGTCCCGGAGGGCCTGATCTCCTCCTTCCCGGTCACCACCAGCAACGGCAGCTACGAGATCGTCCAGGGCCTGGAGATCAACGAGTTCTCCCGCACCCGGATCGACGCCTCGGTCCAGGAGCTGGTGGAGGAGCGCGAGGCGGTCCGCGCCCTCGGCCTCATCTGACGGTTCGAGCCGGTTCGGTCCGGTCGCGCGGACGGCCCTGAGTCCACCGCGCGAACGACCAGGGGCCGCACCCCGGGCAACCGGGATGCGGCCCTTCGCCGTGTCCGGGACCGTGGACGTTCCAAAGTGGTCGTCAGCCCACCGCCACCGAGCGGCGGGTGGCGGTGAAGCTGTGCACCGGCTGGGAGGTGGCGGTGTCCGGGTCCACCGTGTGCACATCGACGGTGAGCCGGTCGGCCGCCGCCTTGAGCACCATGAATCCGTGGTGCGAGAAGTCCTGGAAGCGGGCCGGGGTGCTGCCGTGCGCCTTGCCGTCACCGGACTTGCCCGCCGCGCCGCAGACGATCTGCCGGGTGCCGCGGCTCCGGGCGGTGGGCTCCAGGATCTGGAGCGTGTGGTCATGGCCGGAGAGGATCAGGTCGGCCCGCCCGCAGACCACCTCCTCGTACAGCTCCTTGAGGTGCACACCGCTGCTGTAGTTGCCGATCAGGAACCCGTCGTACGAGCCGGCGTTCCCGTGCTTGCCGTTGTTCAGGTACGGGTGGTGGCCGATCACGATCTTCCACTGGGCGCGGGAGGCGCTCAGCGCGGCGTCCAGCCAGCGGCGCTGCTCGCGCATGTACGGGCCGTCCCAGTGGAAGTACGGGTCCAACTGCACCACGGTGGAGGCCACCGGGTTGGTGTCCAGCGCGAAGAACTCCACCAGCGGGGCGTCCGAGCCGGGCGCGCCGGGCAGCGCCACGGAGTAGTAGCGGGCGGGCATGTACCAGCGCCGCGAGGTGGTGGCGTAGGCGACCTCCCGGTCACCGCGCGCGGGGTTGCCGCCGCTGCCCGGGATCAGGCCCGAGCAGTCGTGGTTGCCCAGCACCATCAGCCAGGGCACGTCGATACCGGTGTTGGGCTGCTCGAACTTGGTGGCGAACTCGTCGTCGTGCGCGGACTCCGGGCCGTTCTCGTAGAGGTTGTCCCCGAGGCCGAGGGCGAGTCGCACACCCTCGGCCCGGCATATCTCCCTGGCCGCGGCGGCCACCGCGTACTGGGCCTCGTTCCCGGTGCCGGCGTCACCGGTGACCAGCACCGCGTACGAGCCGTCCGGGCCCGGGTGGCTCGGCAGCGGGAACTTCTCGACCGGGGTGCCCGCGGCGGTCGCGGTACGGGCGCGGGGCGCCGCGGTCTCGGCGGCGACCGCCCGATCCGAGGTCAGCTGCGGCAGCATCGCGAGCGCGGCTGCTCCGGCGACCGCCCCGCCCAGCACCCGGCGCCGGCCGGGCCCACCGGGCGCGGGGTGCGCCCGCCCGGTGGTGGGGACGCTCCGGTCCAGGACGAGCCACTGATCCTCGGTCAGATCGGGTCGTGGCGGCAGGTATTCGTCATCGCACATAGCCATGTTTCTCGCAGGTAACTTCTGCCTGTTGGTGAAGGCGTGACGAATGCCCGGTGAAGGTATTCGGATCCACGTTCCCCTCCACTCCCCTTCGCTGTTGCTGACCTGCGATCAGATGTAGTACTTCTTATACATGAGCGAGCAGGTGCACAACAGGCTGTCGGTGGTGCGCGCGGAGCGGAAGGTGTCGCGCCAACGCCTGGCCGAGGCTGTCGGCGCGCACTACCAGACGATCGGCTACATCGAGCGGGGGCAGTACAACCCGAGCCTCGACCTGGCACTGCGGATCGCGAAGTACTTCGAGTTGCCGGTGGAGGCGATCTTCTCCCTCGAACCGTTCCGGCCGCTCACCGACGAGGTTTACGGGAGGACGTCATGACCACATCGCAGCCGCAGGGCCTGACCCGCTACGACCGCCGGATGATCGCGATCATGAACAACCGGGCCGGCCGGCAGCTGTACGCCACCCGGGGCCGCCGCCGGGCCATCGTGGCCGTGCATGTCGCGCTCACCGCCGGCATGGTGGCGGTGGTTGCCGGTGGGCCGCGGCTGATCGGCGGCCGCTGGCAAATGCTCGCCGCGGTCGCGGTGCTGCTGCCGCTGTGGTGCGTGGCCATGGGGATGATCAACGGCGCCACCCGGGGCCTGCTGGAGTTGCGCGACCACGCCCTGGACGAGCGTCAGCTCGCCGAACGCGACCGGGTCTTCCGCCGCGCTCACCGGGTGGTCACCGCCGCGCTGCTGGCGGCCCTGATCGGTATGGAGATCGGCGGCTGGTCCGAAGCCCCCTGGCTGGAGGTTCCGTTGCGCGACGCGCTGATGGTAGTGCTGGCGATGCACTGGCTGATGCCGGCCTGGGCGGCCGGCCTGATGGTCCAGGACGAGCCGGCCGATGACCTCGACGCCGATGAGTTGGAGGCCGGGGCTCTCGCCTCCTGAAGCCCGCGAACGCGACCGGGGCGGGGTGGTCGACTCCGCAGCGCCCCGGCTCAAGCGCTGCGATGCGGTACCGCGCCCCTCAGGGGCGCTGGGAGTCTCCGTCCGGGAATGGGGCCCCGGATGGAGACTGAGGGAAACCGCGCGACCGGCCACAGCCGACCCGCAGCTCACTCACCGCTGTCCCGGCGGAGCGCTCAGGCCCCGCCGCCCAGTTCGTCTTCGAACTCGGCGAAGTTGATGGACTCGGCCTCGGTCGGGGTGTCGGTCGGGATCGGCTTGTCGTAGTCGGACAGCTCCACGGTGCCGCCGTCCTTGCCGGTCTCCACGAACTTCACCGGGTACGGCTTGCCGGTGATCGCGACGTACAGCGTCTCCGGGTTGCCCTTGTCGTTCCGGCCCTTGAGCGGGATGACCTGTTGGCCGTTCAGGGTTTCCGGGGTGCCCTTGGTGAAGTCGTCGTCGAAGCTCTCGGATGCGGCCTCGGACTGCAGGGACTTCAGGTCGCAGGACTCGGCCATCTCCTTGAGGCCCTCGTCCGAGGTGGTGCCGCTCAGCCACTTGCCGCTGAAGAGCTTGGCGGTCTCGGCGCCCTGCTGCGGGCCCAACTGGAGCTTCCACGCCGCCTCGTCCGGCTTCATCCAGACCCGGTCGCCCACCTTGACGATCTCGATCACGCCGGTGCCGTCGGGCGAGATGGAGCCGCGGCAGTTGCCGGTGGTGTCCAGGGCCAGGTTCATCCTGATCCGCTCGCCGCCGTCGGTGCCGTCGATCTTCATCCGCATGGATGTGGCCTTGAGGAGTTCCGCCTTGGCCTTCTCGGAGATCTGCTGGGCCGACAGCTTCTCGACGCCCGAGGTGGTGATGGCGGGCTTGTCGGTGCCGCCGCCGGTCCTGCCGCCCTTGTCGTCACTGTCCTTGCCGCAGCCGGAGGCCCCCACCGCCAGGACCGCACACGCGGCCGCGGCCCACACTCCGTACCTCTTGTTCATGTCGAGCGCCTTCCCCCTTGGGTGCCGATGGACCGAATTTTAGAGGCGTTTTACCTTCGGTTTAAGCCCGGCATCCATCACGGAAGGGACACATCGGCCACTGGGGGGCGGGCCGGACGGTGCGGCATCCGGCCGGCTCCTGGACGCGAGACAGGGCGGGACGGTCGAACCGTCCCGCCCTGCTCATGACTGCCGTCGTGTCAGGCGCCGCCGCCCAGCTCCTCCTGGAGCTTGGACACGTCGATGGTCTCGCCCGCGGTCGGGGTGTCCTTCGCTATCGGCTTGTCGTAGTCGGACAGCACCATGGTGCCGCCGTCCTTGCCGGAGCTCACCACCTTCACCGGGTACGGCTTACCGGTGATCGCCACGTACATCGTCTCCGGCTGACCGTCGCTGTCCTTGCCCTTCAGCGGGATGACCTGCTGGCCGTTCTGGGTCTCCGGGGCGCCCTTGGTGAACGTGCTCTTCTTGGTGTCCTCCGCCATCTTGGCCTGCATGCCCTTCAGGTCGCAGACCTCGGACATGCTCTTGAGCATGGGGTCGGAGGTGGAGCCGTGCAGCCACTTGCCCTTGAAGAGCTTGGCGGCCTCGGCGCCACCCTCGCCCGGGGCGATCTGGCTCTTGTAGAACGCGTCGTCCGGCTTCATCCAGACCTTGTCGGCGAGCTTGATCAGCTCAAAGGAGCCGGCGTCGCCCATGGACATGGAGCCGCGGCAGCTGCCGGTGCTGTCGAAGGCGAGGTCCATCGTCATGGGCTTCCCGCCGTCGGTGCCGTCGGCCTTCAGCCGCATCGACTTGGCGTTGACGAGCTCCGTCTTGGCCTTTTCGGCGATCTCCTGGGCCGACAGCTTTTCGACGCCCGAGGTGGCGACGGGCTTCTCGGCGGTCTTGTCGCCGCCCTTGTCGGCCTTGTCGTCGCTGTCCTTGCCGCAGCCGGAGACCCCCATCGCCAGAGCCGCACACGCGGCCACAGCCCAAACTCCGTACTTCTTGTTCATGCCGAGCGCCTTACTCCCTGTGAGCCAGAATGGCCAAACCTTACAGCGGCTTTACCCTACGGCCCCGCCGTTTGCCGCGCACATTCAGTGATGCAGGCCACTTTCTACGGGCGAGTAGGCATACGTTGGGAGGTTCCGGTTAGGGGTCCGTGTCGCCGGCATTGCCGGTGCGGAAAGTCCTGGAACACCGGAAGGCAGAACGTGTCGGCAATCGAGAGCATTCATGTGGACGGGGCGTGGCGCGCTGCCGCGTCCGGAGCGCAGCGGGCGGTTCTCGACCCCGCCGACGCCACGACCCTGGCCCTGGTCGCCGAGGGCGGGACCGCGGACGTCGACGCCGCGGTGGCCGCCGCCCGCCGCGCCTTCGACACCGGCCCCTGGCCGCGCACGCCGGTCGCCGAACGGGCCGCGCTGCTGCGCCGGGTCGCCGATCTGCTGCAGCGCAACCGGGAGGCCATCGCGCTCGTCGAGAGCCGTGACACCGGCAAGACGCTGGCCGAGGGCCGGGTGGACGTGGACGATGTGACCGCCGCCTTCCGCTACTTCGCCGACCAGGTCACCGCCGAGGCGGCCGGCCGGGTGGTGGACGCGGGCAGCCCCGAGGTGCACAGCGTGGTGGTGTACGAGCCGGTCGGCGTGTGCGCACTGATCACGCCCTGGAACTACCCGCTGCTCCAGGCGAGTTGGAAGATAGCCCCGGCCCTCGCCGCCGGCGACACCTTCGTCGTCAAGCCCAGTGAGATCACCCCGCTGTCCACCATCGAGCTGGTCAACCTGCTGGTGGAGGCCGGGTTGCCGGCCGGTGTGGCCAATGTGGTGACCGGCCCCGGCGACCCGGTGGGAGCCCGGCTGGCCGAGCACCCCGACGTGGACCTGGTCTCCTTCACCGGTGGCCTGGCCAGCGGCACCGCGGTGATGCGGGCCGCCGCCGACAGCGTCAAGAAGGTCGCCCTGGAACTGGGCGGCAAGAACCCCAATGTGGTGTTCGCCGACGCCTGCGCCACCGCCGAGGGCTTCGACACCGCAGTCGACCAGGCGCTCAACGCCGCCTTCGTGCACAGCGGGCAGGTCTGCTCGGCCGGCGCCCGGCTGATCGTCGAGGAGTCGGTGCGGGAGCGCTTCGTCGCCGAACTCGCCCGTCGCGCCGAGCGGATCCGGCTCGGCCGGGGCACCGAGGAGGGCGTCGAGTGCGGCCCGCTGGTCTCCGCGCGGCAGCTGGAGAAGACCGAGGCGTACGTGGCCTCCGCGCTGGCCGAGGGCGCCCGGCTGCGCTGCGGCGGACGGCGCCCGGAGCCCTCCGAAGCGCGTCCCGCGGCCGGCTACTTCTACCAGCCGACCGTGCTCGACCAGTGCGACCGCGCCATGCGGGTGGTGCGTGAGGAGACCTTCGGTCCGATCCTCACCGTGGAGTCGTTCCGTACCGAGGACGAGGCCGTGGAGCTGGCCAACGACACCGAGTACGGGCTGGCCGGCGCCGTCTGGTCGGCGGACACCGCGCGCGCCCGCCGGATCGCCGCCCGGCTGCGGCACGGCACCGTCTGGATCAACGACTACCACCCCTATCTGCCGCAGGCGGAGTGGGGAGGCTTCGGCAAGTCCGGCATCGGGCGCGAACTCGGCCCCTCCGGTCTGGCCGAGTACCGCGAGGCCAAGCACGTCTACGAGAACCTCCGGCCCACCCCGGTCCGCTGGTTCGCCGGCTGACCCAACCCCGTCCGGCCCCACCCCACCC
>NZ_SRID01000351.1 GCF_004684805.1 Streptomyces palmae | reverse complement strand
TGGGAGATGTGTATAAGGGACAGCCCTTAGTCCCCTCAATCCACCAGATCCCGTACCACCGCGTCCGCGAGCAGGCGGCCGCGCAGGGTCAGGACCGCTCGGCCGGACTCGTAGGGGCCCGGCTCCAGGAGGCCGTCGGTGACCGCGCGGGCGGCGGCACGGGCGCCCGCCGGGGCCAGGAGGTCCAGGGGGCAGCCCTCGGACAGCCGCAGCTCCAGCAGGATCCGCTCCACCCGGCGGTCCTCCTCGCCGAGGATCTCGCGGCCGGCGCCCGGGGAGCGGCCGTCGCCGAGTGCCTGCGCGTACGCACCGGGGTGCTTCACGTTCCACCACCGCACCCCGCCCACGTGGCTGTGGGCGCCGGGGCCCGCGCCCCACCAGTCGGCGCCCCGCCAGTACAGCTCGTTGTGCAGGCAGCGGGCGGCCTCCGAGGTGGCCCAGTTGGACACCTCGTACCAGCCGAAACCGGCCGCGGTGAGCCGCTCCTCGGCGATCAGGTAGCGGTCGGCGTGCACGTCGTCGTCGGTCATCGGCACCTCGCCGCGCCGGATCCGGCGGGCCAGCTGGGTGCCCTCCTCGACGATCAGGGCGTAGGCGGAGATGTGGTCCGGTCCGGCGCCCAGCGCGGCGTCCAGCGAGGCCCGCCAGTCGTCGTCACTCTCCCCGGGGGTGCCGTAGATCAGGTCCAGGTTGACGTGCTCGAAGCCGGCGGCCCTGGCCTCGGCCACGCACGCCTCCGGCCGTCCGGGGGTGTGGGTGCGGTCCAGCACCCGCAGTACGTGCTGCCGGGCGCTCTGCATCCCGAAGGACACCCGGTTGAAGCCCGCCTCGCGCAGCTCGGCCAGATAGCGCGGATCCACCGACTCCGGATTGGCCTCGGTGGTCACCTCCGCGCCCTCCGCCAGCCCGAACTCCTCCCGGATGGCGCCGAGCATCCGCCCCAGGTCGGTGGCGCTCAGCAGGGTGGGCGTACCGCCGCCGACGAAGACGGTCCGCACCTGGCGCGGGTCGTCGCCCAGCACCTTGCGGGCCAGCCGCACCTCCTCGATCAGGGTGTCGGCGTAGTTGTCCCGCGAGGCGAGCGCGCCGCCGGAGCCGCGCAGCTCGCTCGCCGTGTAGGTGTTGAAGTCGCAGTAGCCGCAGCGGGTGGCGCAGTACGGCACGTGCAGGTAGAAGCCGAGCGGCCGCCCGGCGGCTCCGTCCAGGGCGTGCCGGGGCAGCGCCCCGTCGTCGGGTACGGGCTCACCATCGGGCAGTACGGAAGGCATACGCCCCATTGTCCGGCATGGCGGCCCCGAACCCGTCCGGCCGCCCGGCACCGCGGTCCGGAGCCTGCCCGGTCTCCGGCGCGGCGGTCTCCAGTCCGCCCGGTGGGCCCGTATGGCGGCCCCGAACCCGGGACGGCCGCCCGGCCCGGCGGCCCGCGCCCCCCGTCCGGCGTGGGAAGGCCCGGGCCGGACGGGGGTGCGGCGGCGTTACGCCTCGCGGGTGCCCGCGTACATCTCGTCGATCAGGCCCTGGTACTCGCGCTCCACCACCGGCCGCTTCAGCTTGAGGCTCGGGGTCAGCTCACCGTGCTCGACGTCCAGGTCGCGGGGCAGCAGCCGGAACTTCTTGATCGTCTGCCAGCGCTGGAGCCCGGCGTTGAGCCGCTGCACATAGCCGTCGATGAGCTCGGTGACCTCCTTGGTGGCCACCACCTCGGCATAGGGCTTGCCCGCCATGCCGTGCTCGGCGGCCCAGCCGAGTATGGCGGGCTCGTCCAGGGCTATCAGCGCGGTGCAGTAGTTGCGGTCCGCGCCGTGCACCAGGATGTTGGAGACGAACGGGCAGACGGCCTTGAACTGCCCCTCGACCTCGGCCGGGGCCACGTACTTCCCGCCGGAGGTCTTGATCAGGTCCTTCTTGCGGTCGGTGATCCGCAGATAGCCGTCCGGGGAGAGTTCGCCGATGTCGCCGGTGTGGAACCAGCCGTCCGGCTCCAGCACCTCGGCGGTGCGCTCCGGCTGCCCGTGGTAGCCCTGCATGACGCCGGGGCCGCGCAGCAGGATCTCTCCGTCGTCCGCGATCCGCACCTCCAGGCCCGGCAGCGCCTTGCCGACGGTGCCGGTGCGGTAGTTCTCCGGGTTGAGGAAGCTGGCGGCGCTGGTCTCGGTGAGGCCGTAGCCCTCCAGGATGTGGATGCCCGCGCCGGCGAAGAAGTAGCCGATCTCGGGGGCCAGCGAGGCGGAGCCGGACACCGCGGCGCGCAGCCGGCCGCCGAACGCCTCGCGCAGCTTGGCGTAGACGAGCTTGTCCGCGAGGGCGTGCTTGGTGCGCAGACCGAGCGGTACCTGGGCGACGCCGGTGCGGCGGAAGTTGTCCTGGTACACCTGGGCGTACTCGCGGGCCACGCCGGCGGCCCACCGGAAGACCCGGTACTGGGCGCCGCCGGCCTCACGGGCCTTGGCCGCGACCCCGTTGTAGACCTTCTCGAATATGCGCGGGACGGCGCACATATAGGTGGGGCGGACCACCGGCAGGTTCTCGATGATCTTGTCTACCCGGCCGTCCACCGCGGTGGAGTGGCCGACGTAGATCTGCCCCGCGGTGAGCACCTTGCCGAAGACATGGGCCAGTGGCAGCCACAGGTACTGGAGGTCGTCGGGGTAGAGCAGGTTGATGTTGCCCAGCGCCACCGCCATGTACGACCAGGCGTCGTGGGACAGCCGTACACCCTTGGGGCGGCCGGTGGTGCCCGAGGTGTAGATCAGGGTGGCCAGCTGGTCGGCGCGCAGGTCCGCCACCCGCTCGCGCACCGCGTCGGGGTGCTCTTCCAGGTAGGCACGGCCGCGCCGCTCCAGTTCCGCCAGGGAGATCACCCAGCCGTCCGGGTCGCCTTCGGCGGCCATGGCGCCGTCGGCTTCTGTGGCGTCCACGGCGTCGAACACCACGACCAGGCGCAGCTCGGGAAGGTCCGCGCGCTTCTCGCGGGCCTTGGCCAGCTGCCCGGCGTCCTCGGCGAAGAGCACCCGGCTGCCGGAGTCGGCGAGGATGAACGCGGTCTCGTCGGCATTGGTGCTGGGGTAGACCGTGGTGGTCGCGGCGCCGGCGCAGAGCACCCCGAGGTCGCCCAGGACCCATTCCAGGCGGGTGCTGGAGGCCAGCGCCACCCGCTCTTCGGGGTCGACCCCGGAGGCGATCAGGCCCGCGGCGATGGCGAAGACGCGGTCGGCGGCCTGCCGCCAGCTGAGCGCGCGCCAGTCGTCCGGGCCCTCGCCGGAGGCCGGCGGCACCGGGTGGCGGAACGCTTCCTTCTCGGGTGTCTCCTCGACGCGTTGGAGGAAGAGGGTCGCCAGCGACGGCGGGCGGTTGTCCAGCAACTTCTGTGTGTCGGTCACAGCATCCTCCGGGGCCCGCCTCGACTTTATGACTCGCGAGTAACCTTCAGCGAGATCAGCGTAGAGGCAGCCCAGGCCGTTGGTAAGTGGTTGCAGCCACGTTGTCCAAGGTGTGACCGACCAATCGCATGGCCGCTACACGAAGGGCCCGGCGCGGTGCGCCGGACCCTTCGATGCGACGGCGGTGGCCTCGCCCCGCCGGCGCCGCTACTTCTTGCTCTTGCCGCCGGAGTCGTCGCTGGACAGCACCGCGATGAAGGCCTCCTGCGGGACCTCCACGGAGCCGACCATCTTCATCCGCTTCTTGCCTTCCTTCTGCTTCTCCAGCAGCTTCCGCTTACGGGAGATGTCACCGCCGTAGCACTTGGCGAGGACGTCCTTGCGGATGGCGCGGATGGTCTCGCGGGCGATGACCCGGGAGCCGATCGCGGCCTGCACCGGCACCTCGAAGTTCTGCCGCGGGATGAGCTCGCGCAGCTTGGCCACCAGCCGCACGCCGTAGGCGTACGCCTGGTCCTTGTGGGTGATCGCGGAGAAGGCGTCGACCTTGTCGCCGTGCAGCAGGATGTCCACCTTGACCAGGCTGGACGACTGCTCGCCGGTGGGCTCGTAGTCCAGCGAGGCATAGCCGCGGGTCTTGGACTTCAGCTGGTCGAAGAAGTCGAAGACGATCTCCGCGAGCGGCAGCGTGTAGCGGATCTCGACCCGGTCCTCGGAGAGGTAGTCCATGCCGAGCAGGGTGCCGCGGCGGGTCTGGCACAGCTCCATGATCGCGCCGATGAACTCGCTGGGGGCGAGGATCGTGGCCCGCACCACCGGCTCGTACACCTCGGCGATCTTGCCCTCGGGGAACTCGCTGGGGTTGGTGACCGTGTGCTCCTCGCCGTCCTCCATGATCACGCGGTAGACCACGTTGGGGGCGGTGGCGATCAGGTCCAGGCCGAACTCGCGCTCCAGCCGCTCCCGGATCACGTCCAGGTGCAGCAGGCCGAGGAAGCCGACGCGGAAACCGAAGCCCAGGGCCGCGGAGGTCTCCGGCTCGTAGACCAGGGCCGCGTCGTTGAGCTGGAGCTTGTCCAGCGCCTCGCGCAGGTCCGGGTAGTCCGAGCCGTCCAGCGGGTAGAGCCCGGAGAACACCATCGGCTTGGGGTCCTTGTAACCGCCCAGCGCCTCGGTGGCGCCGCCCGACTGCTGGGTGATGGTGTCACCCACCTTGGACTGGCGGACGTCCTTCACACCGGTGATCAGGTAGCCCACCTCGCCGACGCCCAGGCCGTCCGCGGCCAGCATCTCCGGGGAGTTGGTGCCGATCTCCAGCAGCTCGTGGGTGGCGCCGGTGGACATCATCTTGATGCGCTCGCGCTTGGACAGCTTGCCGTCCACCACACGGACATAGGTGACCACGCCGCGGTACGAGTCGTAGACCGAGTCGAAGATCATCGCGCGGGCCGGGGCGTCGGCGACGCCGACCGGGGCCGGGATCCGCTCCACCACCCGGTCCAGCAGCGCCTCCACGCCGACGCCGGTCTTCGCCGAGACCTTCAGCACGTCGGACGGGTCGCAG
Organism: Streptomyces palmae; assembly: GCF_004684805.1. Classification (GTDB taxonomy): domain Bacteria; phylum Actinomycetota; class Actinomycetes; order Streptomycetales; family Streptomycetaceae; genus Streptomyces; species Streptomyces palmae. The sequence goes on along the minus strand of NZ_SRID01000351.1, from coordinate 2,303 downwards.
CCGATCAGCCCGGCCAGTTCCTCGGAGAACTTCTCCGGCTGGGCCGCGGGCAGGTCGATCTTGTTGAGCACGGGGATGATCGTGAGGTCGTTCTCCATCGCCAGGTAGAGGTTGGCGAGGGTCTGCGCCTCGATGCCCTGGGCCGCGTCGACCAGCAGGATGGTTCCCTCGCAGGCCGCCAGCGAGCGGGAGACCTCATAGGTGAAGTCCACGTGGCCCGGCGTGTCGATCATGTTGAGGATGTGGGTGGTACCCGCGCCCTCGCCCTCGGTGGGCGCCCAGGGCAGTCGGACCGCCTGGGACTTGATCGTGATGCCGCGCTCGCGCTCGATGTCCATGCGGTCGAGGTACTGCGCACGCATCTGCCGCTGCTCGACCACACCGGTGAGCTGCAGCATCCGGTCGGCGAGGGTCGACTTGCCGTGGTCGATGTGCGCGATGATGCAGAAGTTGCGGATGTGCGCCGGGTCGGTGCGGCTAGGCTCCGGCACATGAGTAGGGGTCGCGGGCACGCAGCGTCCTGTGTCTAGGCGGGACTCGGTGTTGTTTCCCCCCATCGTCCCACGACCTGGCCGCTCTCTCCGGTTTGGGACGTCCTGACGCGTGCTGCTAGCCTGGGCCACTGTGCCTCGTGCCCTCTCAGCGTCGAGGCGCACCCGTGATCCAAAATCCATTCGAACCTGAAAAGGCTCATTTCGTGGCGAACATCAAGTCCCAGATGAAGCGGAACAAGACCAACGAGAAGGCGCGCCTGCGTAACAAGGCCGTCAAGTCCTCGGTCAAGACCGCCATCCGCAAGGCCCGCGAGGCCGTTGTCGCCGGTGACGTCGAGAAGGCCGTCGTCGCCGCCAACGAGGCCGCCAAGAAGCTCGACAAGGCCGCCAGCAAGGGCGTCATCCACAAGAACGCCGCCGCCAACAAGAAGTCGGCGCTGGCCCAGCAGGTCGCCGCGCTCAAGGGCTGACCTGCCCCTTGCTTCACCCGGGGCGCAAGCCCCACCGCCGGGACGGGCACAGCGGTCCCTCTCACCCGCTCCGACCGGCACACCGCAGGATTCTCCTGCGAGCAGCATCGTGTTGTTCGCCACAGCACTGCGTGAGCGCCCCCAGAGTGATCTGGGGGCGCTTTGCCGTTCCCACCCGGGATTCCGGCACGCGGTGAGCCCCGGCCGGCCTGCCCGGGGGCCTGCCCTCGTCACGCCCGGTGCCACCCGCTCCCTCGTGCCGACCGTCGGATCGCACCGCGGACTTCTCCTGACGCCCCCAGCCGGAGACCGTTCCGCCTCCGCCCGGTCTCCACTGGGTATCGACCCACCCACACCCTCTTCGGACCGTATGCGTTCGGGTACGGTACGTGCATGTCGATACCGGGGGATCAACCCAATCCGTACGCACAGCAGCCGCCCCAGCAGCCGCACGGCCAGCCGAACCCGTACGCCCAGGTGCCCGGCCAGCAGCAGCCGAACCCCTATGCGCAGCCCACACTGCCCTCCGTGCCGCTGACCCCCGCACCGGGCGGTTACGGCCCCGGAGCCCCCGATGCTCCTGGCGCCCCCGCCGCTCCGCAGCCACCGGTGCCGCCCGGCGGAGGGCAGGGCGCCGGCCGGAAGGGGCTGGTCTGGGGGCTGGGCGGCGCGGTGGTCGCCTCGGCCGTCTGGGCGGGCGCGATCTTCGCCACCGGGGGATTCGACGATGACAAGCCCACGGCCGACCTGGCCGGCTACAGCTACACCGGCAACCTCTGCGAGGCCACCGACTTCTCGCCGTTCACCGACGGGAAGTACAAGGAGGACGAGCCGAGCTCCGAAGAGCAGAACCCGGAGCACAACGGCACCGAGCACGAGGCGCTCGACGTCATGAACTGCGACATGGACTTCAAGCGGGACGACTCCACCGACAGCTACTCCTCCGCCTGGCTCTACACCAACGTCCAGCTGCACAAGAAGTCCAACCCGCAGCCCGAGTTCCAGGCGACCTACCAGGCGTACGAGAACCAGCGCTCCGGTTCCACCGCGCACAAGGTGAAGGAGATCACCGGGATCGGGGACGAGGCGTACCTGGTCACCCAGGTGGACAAGGAAGGCAGCACCGACGGCGACTACATGATCCTCGCCGTCCGGGACGGCTGGCTGACCTACTCCCTGACCTGGTCGGAGTACGTCTCCTCCAGCTCCGGTTCCTCTTCCTCCGGCGCCACGGCCGAGGAGATCGAGGGCATGCTCAAGCGGACCGCCACGGCCACCCTGTCCAAACTCAAGGAGCAGGGCGGTCAGGAGTGACCCTGCTCGGGCTCCTCGGGGGGGC
>NZ_SRID01000350.1 GCF_004684805.1 Streptomyces palmae | reverse complement strand
GGGCGGGGCTGCCGGCCGGTGGGGTGGGGGAAGCACGCGCGAACCACGAAGCCACCCCCCTCGGTGGGGTACGCGTCCAGGGTGCCGCCGAGCAGTTGGGCCCGTTCGCGCAGACCCACCAGGCCGTGGCCGCCGCCGGGCAGTTCGGGGGCGGAGGCGTCGGCGTCGGGCGGCCCGTTGCGTATCTCCACCCTCAGCCCGGGGCAGGCCGGGTCGTGCTCGCTGACCCGCACCCGCACCCGGGCGCCCGGAGCGTGCTTGCGGACATTGGTGAGCGCCTCCTGGACGGTGCGGAAGGCCGCCCGTTCCACCGCCTCGGGGCGCGCCGGGCAGTCGGTCCCCACCACGGGCCCGAAGGGTTCCGCGGCCTCCCGCGGGTGCGAGGACTCCCCCGCCTCCGGGGCCTTGGAGGCCCCGGGTGGTGCCGAGGCTGAGGGTGATGCCGGGGCTTCGGGTGGTGCCGGCCGGCCGGGCGACCCGGAGGCTCCATACGGTTCGGTGCCTCCGGGCGGTTCCGCCCCTTCGGGGGTGAAGTCCGCCTCGTACGTGACGTCCAGGGCGCTCATCTCGATCAGCCGGGGCAGGTCGGCCAGGCGCGGCTGCGGGGTGAGTTCGGCGGTGTCGCCGCCCGCCTTGCGCAGGATGCCGACCATGTGCCGCAGCTCGTTCAGGGTGCGTACGGACAGGTCGCGGATGGTCCGGGCGCTCTCGCGGGCCTGCGGGTCCTGGGTGCTGATCTGGATCGCCCCGGCCTGCAGGCTGATCAGGCTGACCTGATGGGCGACCACGTCGTGCATCTCGCGGGCGAGTCGGGCGCGCTCGGTGCCCACCACGCGTTCGGCCAGCAGCCGGTCCGCGTCCCGGCGGCTGCGGGTGAGCTCGTCCAGCCGGGCGGCCAGCTCCCGGCGGGTGCGCACCAGCAGACCGAGCGCGATGGGGCCGACGGAGGTGACGCAGGAGTCGATCAGGGTCAGGGTGTTGTCGCGGTACGCGGTGGGGTCGAGGTCGGACACCGGCCAGGGGACGAAGTGCGCGGCGGCCAGCAGCGGCGCGCACAGGGCGAGCACCAGCCGGTTGGCGCCGCGCACCGAGGCGACCGTGTACATCGCGATCATCGGCGCGAACCACACGTACCCGATGAGGATCCCCGGCAGGGTCGCCAGGAAGACGAGGACCGGGAAGCGGCGGCGCAGCAGCAGCACGGCGGCGGCGAGCAGCGCCACATCGAGTTCCAGGTCCAGGGTCACGCCGTTGACCAGCAGCGCGTCGGCGACGGCGAGCAGTACCGGGACGATCAGCCGCGCCCAGCGGATGGCCGGGCGCGACCGGGAGCCCGCGGCACGCGGCGGCGGGGGGCCGGCGGCCCGGCGCAGCGTGGCCATGGCGGCCCGGGGCGCTCCGGGGCCGGGCCGGGGCGGCGCCGGGGCGGGTTGGGTGAACGTCATCGCGTACCTCCGGTGGCGGTCCGGCCCGCCACCAGTCCGGCCCGGTCGGCGACGATGGCCGCCTGCACCCGGTTGAGCCCGCCGAGTTTGCCGAGGACGGCCCGTACGTGGTCCTTGACGGTGCTGGGCGCGAGCCCCATCCGCTCGGCGATCTGCGGGTTGGGCAGTCCTTCGCCGAGCAGTGCCAGCACCTCGCGTTCCCGAGGGGTGAGCACCCGCACCGCGCTGGCGGCGGTGGCCTCCGCCTCGGAGGCGAGGAAGCCGCCGATCACCGCCCGGGTGACGCCGGGGTCCAGCACGTTGCCGCCCTGGGCGAGCGTGCGCACCGCGCGGACCAGTTGCTCCGGGTCGGTGTCCTTGAGCAGGAAGCCGGCGGCGCCCGACCGCAGCGCGGCGGCCAGGTACTCCTGGGCGTCGAAGGTGGTCAGCATGGCGATGGCCGGCGGACACGGCTGTTCGCGCAGCCGCCGCAGCACGGTGAGCCCGTCCACGTCCGGCATCCGGATGTCCAGCAGGACCACCTCGGCGGCGCTCTCCACGACCCGGCGCACCGCCTCGCCGCCCGAGCAGTCGGCGACCACCTCGATGTCGGGGGCTGTCCCGAGGATCAGCCGTAGGCCGGACCGGACAAGTCGCTCATCGTCCACCACAGCAACACGGATCACCAGCTGCCCCCTCTTCCCTGTCGATTCCGTGGACGTTTCCGGCGCCCGAAGGCGTTCCCTAGGGTGCCCCACCGGTCGGATCAAGTGGAGCTGAGTACTCCGCCTCGTGGGGGAATGACCCCCGCCGAGTGGCGGGGGTAACACGGGACTCACGGCGGATTCCGCCCCGGCCCGCTTCCCGGCAGCATGCTTTCCATGCCGCACCACCCCGAGGGGTCCACCAGGCCCCCGCCCGCTCCATGACGCGCCGTCGCGTTCGCACGAGGGTTGTGGCCGTACCGGCGGGGGCCACGGCGGCCGTGACGGTGCTGACAGCGGGATGCGGCGCGGATCCGCGGTCCGTCGCGCCCCCCACACGCGGCGGACCGCGGATCGTCTGACGCTCCGCCGACGGCGAGCAGGACCGTCCGGGCCAGGGATGTCCTCCGCCCTCGGCGGCAGCCGGACGGATCGCGCGGCGGTCCGCGGGCGGCGTCCCCGGGGCATGAGCCGGCGGCGGAGCCGCGAGCCCCGCACGACTCGGAGCGGATCCGTGGCCGGGGACGGGCGCGACTGGAAGACGGTCCGTGTCCGGGGCGGAACCCGGGGACGGGTCGCCGGACCCGCGGGACGTACGCCTCCGCTGGAGCGGCGGCACCAGGGCCTGGGACCCCTGTGCCGATGGGCTCCTCATGGGCTGGGGGAACGGGCCCGGCACCCAGGTCGACCCGACCAGCGACCTGGGCGCCGGACCACCACCGCCGTCTCCCCGGCACCGCGCCGGGCGGCGTGGGCGGCTGATCCAGGACTCGGGCCGAGCTCGGCGGTGGACGAGTACCACGAACTGCGGTGCGGTTGGACGGCGCTTTCGGCGCCGTGTCGGGCCGACCGCCGACCGGCCTCCCGCGGGGGGAGGGGCCGGTCACCCGCGGCATGCGTCGCGGCGCCGCGGAGGCAAGGACCCGCGGCGCCGCGGCCTGACCGGCCGCCGCGGCTGTGGGCGAGTGGGTACGTCGGAGCGGACGCGGCTCGGACGGGCCTTGCCGCGTACGGCCCGATGGCGGCGTACGGGCCGACCCGTGGACGTCCGGTGCCGCCCGCGCCCCGGCGTGTCACGGTGGGTCAGACGCCGGTGTCCGCGCGGCTCGGCCTCGGCGGACGCCGTCGGCTCGGCGCGTCAGGAGCAGAAGGACTCCCGTACCGCGGTGACGATCCGGACGCCCTGCTCCGGGCCGAGGGTGGGCACGTCGCCGCCGCTGAAGCGCTGGGCGGCCCGCGCGCCCACCGCCGTGTCGTCCCCCTCGGTCCACTGGGCGTCGTCGCAGACGTTCCGGGCCCGGCTCACGGCCTTGGCCTCGTCGGCGGCGAGCGCGGGGTGGATCGCGCGGAGCCGCCGCAGCAGGTCGGCCGTCTGCGCGGGGTCCGGAGACGGGACCGCGGACTCGGCCTGGGGCGCGTCCGCCGGCGCGTCCTTCTGCTCGGTCCGCGGGGCGCCGGCGCTGTGCTTCGGCTTGGCGTCGCCCGAGGTGTCCTTGGCATCGTCGTCCTGGAACAGGAACAGGGCACCGCCGCCCGCAAGCACCCCCGCCGCCACGATGCCGACCACGGTATTTCGCCGCATGTAGAACTCTCCCCTGGGTGGAACACGCTGGAACGGCCCCATGCGTATCACGTCGGCGCCACGGCCCGTACGGATCCCCGGGGTACATGAGCCGAGTGGCCGCACCCGGGGCACGGCCGGGAGCCGGCGGGCCCTACAGCGGCGGCTCCGCCGGGGCCGGCCCCAGGGTGGTGGTGCCCGGCGCCGCCCGGTGCCCCAGCCCGGTCCGGTACGCGTCGAGCGCGGCCTCCACCCGCCCCTCGCGCCGCAGCAGATCACCGAGCAGCCGGCACAGATCGGCCAGGTCGCCCGCCGCGCCGGTGCGCTCCAGCAGGGACAGCGCGGCGCAGTAGTGCTCCTCGGCGACCTCGACGTCGCCGCGCTCCTCGGCGATGAGCCCCAGCAGCCGGTGCGCGCCGCCCGCGTGCACCGCTCCCCGCTCGGCGGAGAGCCGCCCGCTCAGCGGCGCACCACCGCCCGCCCGGGGTACGCCCCCCGCCGGCACCCCGTTCGGCGCCGGGTCACCACCCGCCCCGGGCGCACCGGCCGCCACCGGTACCCCGTCCACCGCCGTCGGCTTGCCGTCCGCCGGCGCCGCGACCGGGGTCATGGCCGGGGGTGTGAGCAGCGGTCGGAGCAGGGCCTCCGCCTCGGTCGTGCGGCCACGGCGGCGCAGGACGTCCGCCAGCTCCACCTCCACCTGCACGGTGAAGAGCATGGCCCGCTTGGAGGCCAGCATGGTGCGGGCGGTCCGCAGTTCCCGCTCCGCGCGCTCCAGGTCGCCGTCCTGGGCGCAGACATAGCCGCGCATCCAGTGGCAGTGCGCGAGGTCGGTCCGTATGCGCAGCTGCCCGTACAGCTCCTGGGCCTTGGCCAGCGAGGCGTCGGCCTCGGCGGTGCGGCCCTCGGCGATCAGGGTGCGGGCCACCCCGCGGTGCATGCCGGCGACGAGCGCCGGATCGTCCACCCGGGGGGCCAGCGCCAGCGCGATTCCGGCGGCGTGCACGGCGCGCGCGTGGGCGCCCATGTCCATGTACGGCCCGATGACGGCGGTGTAGAGCAGCAGCAGCGCGTCCGGGTCGTGCAGCCCGGAGGCGTTCAGCTCGTCGATGGTGCGTTCGAGCAGGTAGCAGGAGTAGCGGAGTTCGCCGGCCAGCAGGTGGGCCACCGCCCGCCCGCGGATCGCCGGCACCCGCCGCGGCAGCGGCTCGTCGGCCAGCAGCGCCTCGGCGGCCTCGAAGCGGTCGCGCGCCTCGGTGAGTTCGCCGGTTTCCAGGGCGCAGTCGCCCAGCCCGAGCAGCGCCTCGGTCCGCTCGGCCGGCAACGCCAGCCGCTCCGCCTCGGTGAGCAGCTCGCGGAAGAGCGCGGCGGCGTCCTCGGCCGAGCCGGTGGCCAGGGTCTCGCGGGCGTCGGTGAGCCGGGCGCGCAGCCGGGTGGCCTCCTGCGGGGAGCGGCCGGTGGCCAACTCCTCGTAACTGGTGCCCAACCGGGCCGCCAGATGGCGCAGGGCCGCTTCGGAGGGGCGTACCCGGCCGGCCTCGAGGGTGGAGACGTAGGCGGCGGTGTAGGCGGGTTCGGCCAGCTGCCGCTGGGTGAGCCCCAGCTGGGTGCGCAGCCGCAGTACCCGGCGTCCGATCTCCTCCGGCTGGTCGGGGTATACCTCTCCGGCGCCTGAGTCTGCCACCGTTTCCTCTCCTCCCAGCGGTACGTTAATCGCCGAGCTAATTCCATTTAAGTGAGGATTGAAGATGTCGAAGGCGATGGTTTCCGAACAGACCTCCGCGACGACCGTCCGGCAGCCCGGACTGGTCCTCACCGACCACCGCTTCGACGTACCGCTCGACCATACGGCGCCGGACGGGGAGCGGATCAGTCTTTACGCCAGGGAAGTGGTCGCCACCGGCAACACCGACGCCTCCGGCCGGGCCCGCGCCGACCTGCCCTGGCTGCTCTACCTCCAGGGCGGCCCCGGCTTCGGCGCGGACCGGCCGGTGGGTCGGTCGGGCTGGCTCGACCGGGCGCTGGACGAGTACCGGGTGCTGCTGCTCGACCAGCGCGGTACCGGCCGGTCCACCCCGGCCAACCGGCAGACCCTGCCGCTGCGCGGCACCCCGGAGCAGCAGGCCGAGTACCTGGCGCACTTCCGAGCCGACTCGATCGTGCGGGACTGCGAGCTGGTGCGGCAGCGGCTGACCGGCGGACGCCGCTGGTCGGTGCTGGGCCAGAGCTTCGGCGGCTTCTGCACCGTCAGCTACCTCAGCCTGGCGCCCGAGGGCCTCGACCTGGCGCTGATCACCGGTGGGCTGCCCGCGCTGGACGCGGACGCGGAGGCGGTCTACCGGGCCGCGTACCCGCGCATGGAGCGCAAGACGCTGGCCCACTACGCGCGCTACCCGGGGGACGCCGCCGCCGTCCGCCGCATCGTGGCGCACCTGGCGGAGCGGGAGGAGCTGCTGCCGGACGGCTCCCGGCTCACCGCCGAGGCGCTCCAGCAACTGGGGATACTGCTGGGCTCGGGAGAGGGCTCGCATCGGCTGCACTACCTGCTGGAGGACGCGTTCGTGCCGACCCCGGACGGGGAGCGGCTCGGCGACGACTTCACCCAGCAGGTGGGCCAGCTCCTGTCCCGCGCCGGCAGCCCGCTCTACACACTGCTGCACGAGTCCATCTACGCCCAGGACGGCCGGGCCACCGCCTGGGCCGCACACCGGGTGCGCGAGGAGTTCCCGGCCTTCGACCCGCAGCGGGCACTGGCCGAAAACCAGCCGGTACTGCTCACCGGCGAGTCGGTGCACCCCTGGATGCTCGACACCCATGCCGCCCTCCGCCCGCTGCGCCGCACCGCGGAACTCCTCGCCGAACGCACCGGCTGGGGCCCGCTGTACGACGCCGAGCGGCTGGCCCGCAACACGGTGCCGGTGGCCGCCGCGATCTACCACGACGACCTGTTCGTGGACACCGCGGACTCGCTGCGCACCGCCCGTGCCATCCGGGGTCTGCGCACCTGGGTGACCGACGAGTTCGAGCACGACGGGGTGCGGGCCGGTGGCCGCCGCGTCCTGGACCGCCTGCTGAGCCTGGCCCGCGACGAGTAGTCCGGCCCCCCGGCCCTGCCGACGAGTCCCCTCCCCGGGGCGCCCCGTCGCGGGGGCGCCCCTGCGACGCCCCTCCGCCCCGTCACGAACCGGCACTAGTCAACGAACGGACGGAGGCCGACGCCGTGCGGGTCGGCACTCGTCAACGGACGGACGGCCGGAAGCCGACGCCGACACGGACCGACACTCGGCAACGGACGGAAGCCGGACGGACGGAGGCCGACGCCGATACGGGCCGGCAGTCGGCAACGGACGGACGCCGGACGGCCGGAAGCCGAAGCCGACACGGACCGACACTCGGCAACGGACGGACGCCGCACGGACGGAGGCCGACGTCGACACGGACCGGCAGTCGGCAACGGACGGACGCCGGGGGCGCAGGGACCGGGTTCTGGGACGCTGACGTGTATTTGTGGCGCTATCACCGGGTTCCATACGCCCCAGGGCACTCGCGCCGTAAATATACGGTCCAGAACCCGGTCCCGGAGACCCTGTCTCTTAT
>NZ_SRID01000034.1 GCF_004684805.1 Streptomyces palmae | reverse complement strand
GGTCGTGGGTGATGGCGTCGGGCAGGACGGTGGCCAGGGGGGTGCGCTGAACGATTTCGGTGAGGGCCTGGATGGAGTTGGCCTCGACCGCGATACGGGGAGCGGCCCGGTGCCTGGTGAGGTAGGCGTCGACATGGGTGCGGGTGGCGAAGTCGCCGCTCAGCAGGGCGAGCTGCATGTCGTCGAGGGCCCGCACGGGTACGGGGGCCGGCCGTACGGGGGAACGCTGGGTGGCGGTGACGAGGCTCAGGGTCTCGGTGAACAGCGGCGTGGGGGTGATGCCGGGCAGGTGGGCCCCGGTGAAGGCGATGCCGATGTCGAGGTCGTCCGCGAGCAGAGCGGCTTCGACGCGGTCCTGGGTCATCTCGGTCAGGGACAGCCGGATGCCGAGGTGGTGGGCATGGAGCTCGGCGGTGAGCGGGCCGATGAGGTAGGCGGAGAAGGTGGGAGTGGCACCCAGCCGCAGGTGGCCGCGGGCGAGGTTCTGGACGTCGTGGACGGCTCGTTCGGCGGCAGCCAGGTCGCGCAGTGCGCGGCGGGCGTGGTCGGTGTACACGGCGCCGGCGTCGGTGAGCCGCACCGCGCGGCCGGTGCGGTCCAGCAGCTGCACGCCCAGGGTCCGTTCCAGCTGCTTGATCTGCTGGGACAGCGTGGGCTGGGAGATGTGCAGCTCTTCCGCCGCACGGGTGAAGTTGCCGTGTTCGGCGACGGCGAGCAGATAGCGCAGGTGACGTAGTTCCAGGACGGCCACGGAAGCAACTATAGACGTGACCACTAGCTCCTATGGCGAGTTGCTCTTGGACTCTATAGACGCAGGTCGTGCATGGTGGATTTCACCAGCCCGCAGGGGCCGCCCGCCGCCGAAGGGAGTGACCCATGCAGGACCTCGCCGAGGGCGTCGCCCGTTTCCAGCGGGACGTCTTCCCGGCCAAGGCGGATCTCTTCAGCCACCTGGCCGCGCATCACGCGCCGCACACGCTGTTCATCGGCTGCTCGGACGCCCGCGTCGTACCCGAGCTGATCACCCAGGGCGAGCCGGGCGAGCTCTTCGTCATCCGCACCGCCGGCAACCTCGTCCCCGCCTACACCCCCGGCGCCAACGGGGTGACGGCCAGCATCGAGTACGCCGTCAGTGTGCTGGGCGTGACCGACATCGTGCTGTGCGGGCACTCCGCCTGCGGCGCGATGACCGCCCTGGCCGAAGGCCACGACCTGTCCGGCGCACCGGTGGTCGCCGACTGGCTGCGGCACGCGGACGCCGCCGTGGCCCGCACCGCCCACATGGCGGCAGGTCCGGAGAAGGTGGGAGCCCTGGTCCGCCAGAACGTGTACGCCCAGCTGACGAACCTGACCACCCATCCCTCGATCGCCCGGGCGCAGGCGGAGAAGAGGGTGACCCTGCACGGCTGGGTCTTCGATATCGCCACCGGACGCGTCGAAGCGCTCGACGTCGCCGGCGCGGGCACCGCTCTCGCCTCCTGACCGACGCCCGACCCGAACCCCGCCCGGGCCCTGCCCCGCGGCGCTGTCGCCGTCCCGCCGGCAGCACGACACGCCGGAACACCAAACCCGAACCTGCCGCTTCCGCCTTCCCCACGGACCGGCGCCCCCAGAAAAAGGAGCACTCCCATGGTGCACGCCCAGTTCGACTCCACCGCCCGCGAGGCCGTCGCCGCCCAGGCCGTCGAGGCCAAGACCCGCAAGAACGTCTCCTGGCAGCAGATCGCCGACGCCGCCGGCCTGTCGGTGGCTTTCACCACCGCCGCGGTCCTCGGCCAGCACCCCCTGCCGGAGCGGTCCGCGAAGGCCGTGGCCGAGCTGCTGGGCCTGGACCAGGACGCGGTGACGCTGCTGCAGACCATCCCCACCCGCGGCTCGATCCCCGGCGGTATCCCCACCGACCCGACCATCTACCGCTTCTACGAGATGCTCCAGGTCTACGGCACCACGCTCAAGGCCCTGGTCCACGAGCAGTTCGGCGACGGCATCATCTCCGCGATCAACTTCAAGCTGGACGTGAAGAAGGTCGCCGACCCCGAAGGCGGCGAGCGCGCCGTCATCACCCTGGACGGCAAGTACCTGCCGACCAAGCCGTTCTGATCCCAAGGCCGCGTGATACGCCGGGCAGCACAGCGGGGCGGGCCGGACCCCCATCCCGGCCGGCCTGCCCCGCACCGCCCGGCGCACCCGTACCGCCGCGAGGCGGCCCACCCCCCACCTCTCCGGAGCATCTCCATGGACTTCCTCCAGCGCACCATCGACATCGCCCGGGCCAACGTCGCCGAGGGCGGCCGGCCCTTCGCCACCGTCATCGTCAAGGACGGCGAGATCCTGGCCGAATCGCCGAACAGGGTCGCGCAGACAGGCGACCCCACCGCCCACGCGGAGATCCTCGCCATCCGCGAGGCATGCACGAAGCTGGGCACCGAGCACCTGACCGGCACCACCATCTACGTCTTGGCCCACCCCTGCCCGATGTGCCTGGGCGCGCTGTACTACTGCTCCCCGGACGAGGTGGTCTTCCTCACCACCCGCGACGCCTACGAGCCGCACTACGTGGACGACCGCAAGTACTTCGAGCTGAACACCTTCTACGAGGAGTTCGGCAAGAACTGGGACCAGCGCCGACTGCCGATGCGCCACGAGCCCCGTGCGGAGGCCGTGGACGTCTACACGTTCTGGCAGGAGCGCAACGGCGGTGAGCGCCGCGTGGCCGGTGCCCCCACCACCTGAGGCGAAGCCGCCACCGCACCCCGCTCGACCTGCGCTTCAGCGGGTCCAGCGGGGTGCGGCGGCATCCGTGGTGAGAACACAGAGCGGCGCCCTCCCCCGCCCGGGACCGGGCTCCATGTCGCACGCCGCTATCCCGCTGGAACAAATAAGAAGCGCGTGCAATTATTGAGAGTGCGTCGCGCAGTCGGCGTCGGTTGATCACCACCCTCCACAGGCCCCCGGCCACGCAGGCAGAAGGAGTTCCCCGTTGACCTCTCTCTTCACCCCCTTCACCCTCAGGTCGGTGGCCATCCCCAATCGCATCTGGATGGCGGCGATGTGCCAGTACAGCGCGACACCGGAAGGGGACACGGCCGGCGTCCCGACGGACTGGCATTTCGCGCACCTGGCCGCCCGAGCCGCGGGCGGTACCGGTCTGATCATCACCGAGGCCACGGCCATCAGCCCCGAGGGCCGGATCAGCCCCTACGACCTGGGCATATGGAACGACACACAGGTCGCCGCGTTCCAGCGCATCACCGCGTTCCTCAAGACGCAGGGCACGGTCCCCGCCGTCCAACTCGCCCACGCCGGGCGCAAGGCCTCCACCGAGCGCACCTGGGTCGACCGCGGGCGCCCGATCGGCCCTGACGAGCCGTACGGGTGGACCCCGGTCGGCCCCAGCGCGATCCCCTTCAGCGCGTCCTCGACCGTCCCCAGGGAACTGGCCACCTCCGAGATCCGGGAGATCGTCCAGCAGTTCGCCGACGCCGCCGAACGTGCTCTGGCAGCAGGATTCGAGGTCATCGAGATCCACGGTGCGCACGGCTATCTGATCCACGAGTTCCTCTCCCCCCACAGCAACCACCGCACCGACGAGTACGGCGGCTCCTTCGAGGGCCGGACCCGGTTCGCCCTGGAGGTCGTCGAGGCGGTCCGCTCCGTGTGGCCCGCGGACCTGCCGGTCTTCTTCCGCATCTCCGCCACGGACTGGCTCACCGAGAACCCGGACGACGAGCGGACCGGCTGGACCGCGGACGACACCGTCCTCCTCGCCAAGGAACTCCAGGCCCGGGGCGTCGACCTCATGGACGTCTCCACCGGCGGCAACGCCCCCGACGCGAAGATCGAGTCCGGCCCCCACTACCAGGTGCCCTTCGCCGAGCGGATCCGCAACGAGACCGGCATGCCCGTGGCAGCCGTCGGCATGATCACCGATCCGGGGCCGGCCCAGGACGTCATCGCCTCCGGCCAGGCGGACGCCGTCCTACTCGGACGTGAGCTGCTGCGCAACCCGTACTGGGCTCGCCACGCCGCTGCCGAGCTCGGCGGCGAGGTCTCCTCCCCCATCCAGTACCACCGCGCATGACGAGCGTGCCTCGGTGACGATGCCGCGCTGGTCCGCGTCGCACCGCTGATGACGACTCCGGCACCGGGACCTCGGCCAGGTCCCGGTGCTCAGGCACGTCAGCGCGCGATCACGATCATCGTAAAAGCCGCCTTTCCCGCATGGCCCGCGGAGGCCGGGAGAGTCGTCGGCCATCGAGCCAAATCCCGCATTCACCCATGAATTCCAAAGTCCCGGTTACGCAAGGACACTCTGCGTGTTCTCGTGGCGGGGCGGTCTGTGGTGCGCGACCATACGGACGCCGACACCGGAACGGTCATCGGCATCGTCGTGAGCACAAGCGAGCGCGGACCGAATACCGACACCGGCAAGGCGAACGACGCCAAGAGCAGCAGCCAGCAGAAGGACGCACCACGACAGAAAGAAGGACGGACGTGTCCGGCAGCGAAAGCGAGAACCCGGCAATCCCCTCTCCGACCCCCACGGCGACTCGGCCCAGGACGAACCGGGACTGGTGGCCGAATCAGCTGGACCTCCAGGTTCTCCACCAGCATTCGCCCCGATCCAATCCGATGGGCGAGGACTTCGACTACGCGAAAGAGTTCGCCACCCTCGACGTCGACGCGCTGAAGCGGGACGTCTTCGAGGTGATGACGGTGTCCCAGGACTGGTGGCCTGCCGACTACGGCCACTACGGGCCGCTCTTCATCCGGATGAGTTGGCATTCCGCGGGAACGTATCGCATCGCTGACGGCCGAGGCGGTGGCGGCCGCGGAGCGCAGCGCTTCGCCCCGCTCAACAGCTGGCCGGACAACGCGAGCCTCGACAAGGCCCGCCGTTTGCTCTGGCCGGTCAAGCAGAAGTACGGCCGGAAAGTCTCCTGGGCCGACCTTCTCGTCTTCGCCGGCAACTGCGCCATGGAATCGATGGGATTCAAGACGTTCGGGTTCGCCTTCGGGCGCGAGGACATCTGGGAGCCCGAGGAGATCTTCTGGGGGCCCGAGGACACATGGCTGGGAGATGAGCGCTACAGCGGCGACAGGGAACTCGCCGGTCCTTTCGGCGCCGTGCAGATGGGACTGATCTACGTCAATCCGGAGGGGCCCAACGGCAACCCGGATCCCCTGGCCGCCGCCAGGGACATCCGCGAGACATTCGGGCGGATGGCGATGAACGACGAGGAGACGGCCGCGCTCATCGTCGGCGGCCACACCTTCGGCAAGTGCCACGGTGCGGTCGACGCCAGTTACATCGGCCCGGAACCCGAAGGCGCCCCCCTGGAGCAGCAAGGTCTCGGCTGGCGGAACACGTATGGCAGCGGCAGGGGCTCCGACGCGCTCACCAGTGGGCTTGAGGGCGCCTGGACCTCCCAGCCGACGCAGTGGGACAACGGGTACCTGGACAACCTGCTCGGGTACGACTGGCAGCTGACGTCGAGCCCCGCCGGCGCCAAGCAGTGGACTCCCACGGATCCGTCGGCCGCGGACACCGTGCCCGATGCCCATGACCCCTCGAAGCGGCACCCTCCCATGATGCTGACGACGGACCTCGCGCTGAAGATGGACCCGGTCTACAGGCCCATCATCGAGAGCTTCCACAAGAACCCCGACAAGCTCGCGATCGCGTTCGCCAAGGCGTGGTACAAGCTGCTCCACCGCGACATGGGACCCGTCTCGCGTTACCTCGGCCCGTGGATTCCCGAGCCGCAGTTGTGGCAGGACCCGGTCCCGGCGGTCGATCACGAACTGGTCGACGACGAGGACGTCGCCGCCCTCAAGGGCAGGATCCTCGGCTCCGGACTGTCCGTCGCCCAGCTGGTCACCACCGCCTGGGCGGCGGCGGCGAGCTTCCGCGGCACCGACAAGCGCGGCGGGGCCAACGGGGCACGGATTCGACTCGCGCCCCAGAAGGACTGGGAGGTCAACGACCTGCCCGAGATCGCCGAGGTGCTGCAGACCCTTGAGCGGATCCGACAGGACTTCAACCGCTCGCAGACCGGCGGAACGAAGGTCTCCCTCGCCGACCTGATCGTCCTGGCCGGGTGCGCGGCCGTCGAGAAGGCGGCGAAGGACGCCGGGCACGACATCACGGTCCCCTTCGCCCCAGGGCGAACGGACGCATCGCAGGAGCAGACGGACGTGGAGTCGTTCGCCGTGCTCGAACCCAAGGCGGACGGTTTCCGCAACTACCTCCGGGCAGGAGAGAAGCTGTCGCCGGAGACCCTCCTGCTGGACCGCGCCAACCTGCTGACACTCACCGCTCCCGAGATGACGGTCCTGGTCGGCGGCATGCGGGCGCTGAACGCCGGCTTCGGGGGGTCCCCGCACGGCGTCCTCACCCGCCGGCCGGAGACATTGACCACCGACTTCTTCGTCAACCTGCTCGACATGGGCACCGAGTGGAAGGCATCGACGTCGGCCGAGAACGTGTTCGACGGCCGAGATCGCGCCACGGGCGAGGTCACGTGGACCGCCACCGCCGTCGACCTCATCTTCGGCTCGCACTCCCAGCTCCGAGCGATCTCGGAGGTCTACGCCTCGGCGGACGCCGGAGCGAAGTTCGTGCGCGACTTCGTGGCAGCGTGGGACAAGGTGATGAACCTCGACCGGTTCGACCTCGCCTGAGCCCGGTGCCCCTGTCGGCCGCTCGTCGGCCGGCAGGGGCATCCTCACATCCCCGGAATCCGGCACCGAGGCCCCGACGAACGGGCCGCGCGCACAGCGGGGCGTGTCCCGCTGCGGGACATGGGCGTCGTTGGCGCCGTTCACCGCCGGCATCGCGACACTGACGCCCCGGTCGGCCCCGGTGCCGCAGGGGTTCGCGCCCCGCCTTGCCCTGTGCGGCCCCGTATGGCCGCGGCCCTCCCGGAGCGTCGTCCGCGTCCGCGGTGTGAGCCGCCCGGCCCGCGGCCGGCACAGCGCTGTCGGCGGCCGGGGCTACTGTGCTGCCGTATGAAGATCGAATCCCTTCTCGAGGACCTGGCGAGTGACGACACCGCGCGCGCGGAGGCCGCGGCCGCGTCGCTGGCGGAGCAGGCCGACTCCCTGGTGCCGGCGCTGCTGGGGAGTCTGGCCGGTGTGCGGCGGACCGCGGACCTGGAACCGGTGATACGGGCGTTGAGGCATATCGGGCCGCCGGCCTTCGACCTCCTGCTGGCGGCCTGGCGCCGGAAGGAGGTGTCGGACTGGCAGGCGGGCCGGCTCCTCGAGGTGTTCGACGAGCGCTGCGCCGACCAGTACGCGGCCCTGGCGGCCGATCCGGACCACGGCACGTCGGGCAACGGCTTCCAGGGACTCGTCAGGCTGCGGACGGACTCGGAGGCCGGACTGCGGGCCCTGGTGGACAGCTACGCCCGCGGCCGCCTCGTCCCCTACAAGGCGTCCGACTACGCCCGCCTGATGCACGACTCCTTCGGACCGCGGCTGCGCTCCCTGCGGCGCGACCCGGCCGCCACCCCCCGGACCCGGCGGGGCGCGATGGCCGCGCTGGTGGCCGGCGGTGGCGCCGACGCGCTCGACGACCGCGACCGCGCGGCGATCGAGCGACTGATCCAGGTGAAGATCCCGCACGAGGTCCCCCGGCTCCCGTCGTCCACCCTCAGCGGCTGGTGGATGGCCGTGCCCGGGGCGTCGTACGAGGGCGTTTTCGAGGCCCTGGACCTGCACGACCGGCGGCCCGTCACGGTCACCGCGGGCGTCCAGGCGGCGGAGAGCCAAGGGATCCGGGCAGCCGGGCGGGACGGCGCCGACCAGATGGTGGGGCGGGCCTTCGTCACCCCGGAACTGGACGGCTGGCGCCTGGTCTTCGGCCCCTTCGACCTGCTCGTCGGCGCCCTGTGGGAGAACATGGTCGAGACGGTCGAGCGGGTCAGCGCGCACTGCGGCCAGGCCCAGTTCTTCTTCCTGGACGACGCCGGCGGCTCGGACGTGTGGATGGTCGCCGAGAACGGAAGGGTGATCCGCCAGTACGCCGCCGAGAGCGACCCCGAATGGGAGGGCGACCCGCTGCCGTGGGAGACCCTCCAGGTCGACGACCCCGACTTCGATCCCGAGTACGACGAAGCCCCACCCAACGCCGGCACCACGGGTGCCCGGTCCGCCTGCCGGTACCTCTCGGTCGATCCGGGCGAGGTCGGCCCGGACACCGGCGTACGCGGTCACGGCTGGCTGGCCCTGACCGCCCCGGGCGTCGGCCACGGCGCGTTCCCCGGAACCCTGAGCATCTGAGAACACCACCGGCGGCCCGGGCCGGCCGCCCCGCCCCTTGGCGCCCCGCCCCCGCGGTCGCGGCGGCGGATGCCGCGGGTGGGAGCAATGTCGCCCGGATGGTGGACCTGATCACCGCCTGTGCCGCCGGATGCCGTCCGTTGCCGTGCCCCGCGCCCACCTGAGCACAGCGGCGGTGAACGCCTCGGACCGTGCGGTCACGGTCCGGGGCAGCCTGATCACTCCTGGTCACCGGAGCCGGGCTCGGCCATCTTCCGGTGCGCCTCGGCCTTGGCCTTGTCCGGGAGCACCTTGTTGGCGAGTGCCTGTGCCTTGGTCTTGGCGGAGCCGGCGACGACCTTCTCCTCACCGGCGAAGAGGGCGTCCAGGCCCTGGCGTGCGACCTGGGCGGGGTCGTCCTTGTCCTGCCGGCCGATCTTGGTGTCGTCCATGTCCGCGCGGTGGAAGAAGTCCGTGTCGGTCGGGCCGGGCATCAACGCGGTCAGCGTGATGCCGGTGTCCTTGAGTTCGTTGCTCAGGGCCTGGGTGAAGGACTGCAGAAACGACTTGGAGGCGTTGTACACGGCCTGGAAGCTGCCGGGCATGGTGGAGGCGATCGAGGACGTGACGAGAATGCGGCCCTCGTCCCGTGCGGCCATGTGGCGCACCACCCGTTTGGCGAGGTGGACGGTGGAGCGGACGTTGACGTCGATGATCTCCAGTTCGTCGGCCAGGTCGGTGTCCACGAACGCGCCGCCCTGTCCGACGCCGGCGTTCAGGACGGCGACGTCGAGCGGCCGGCCCAGGTTCGTGGCCGCCGTGCAGAGCGCCTCGGTCTCCTCGTGGACTCGCAGGTCGGCCCGGACGACTTTCACCTGGGCGCCGGTCGAGTGGAGCCGCTGGGCCGCCTGCTGGAGCCGCTCCTCGTTGGCGGCGTTGACGACCAGGTCGTAGCCGCGCTCGGCCAACTGCCTGGCCAGTTCGAAACCGATGCCGCTCGACGCGCCCGTGACGAGCGCGAGGGGCTTGGCGTCGCTCATGGCCCTGCTCCTTTCCGTTCGGGGAACCCGGGCGCCGGACCCCGGTCAAGCGCCCGGCGAGGGTGTCGGCGGTGGGTGGCGGCCAGGTTTGCCGGATGGCGCCGTGGCTACCCGTCGTCCGTCACATGGTCTCGGCTACGGAGGGTTGTCGTGGCAGGAGCGGAGCAGGTGAGTGACGAGTTGTGGGAAGAGTTCCACACCGTGGTGAACATGACGTCGCGCGAACTCCGGGAGTGGCTGAGTGTCGCCTCCGCCGGTGAGGAGACCGAGGAGGTGCCCGATGCGGCGGGTGATCCCACCAGCCGCCAGGTCCTCGGCGTCCTCGGCAAGCGGCGGACCGATCTGACCGAGGAGGACGTGCGGGTGATGCGCCGGGTCTGCGCCATCGTCCGGGGCGAGCGCGGAGCCGACATGGAACCCCAGGCCGGCGGTGTGCAGTGGCGGCACGGCCTGATGAACATCGGGCATGATCCACTCAAGCCCACCTGACACCGGCCGGTCGCCCACCGCCCGGTGCCTCGCGGACAGGGCGGTGCGGCTCCCTGGGTACGGCGGTCCCTCAAGGATGGTCCGGGCGCTGCTCGGGAGGGACCCCTCCGCCCCGTCCGCCGCCCTTGGAGCCCTTGTCCGTGCCGTGGGCCTCCTGGCTCCCGCCCGGGCCGACCCTGCTGTCCGTCCCCGTTTTGGTCTCGGCGGAGCCTTGGACGGTGGCGCCCTTCTTGCTGCGTCGCCTCTCCGGCTGCTGCGGATTCTTGCCCATGATGCCCTCCACACAGTGGCTGTGCTTCCGGGTTCACCGTGCCGCGCCGGCGAAACCTCCCGCGCAGCGCGTGCGGGCCGGGGTCGTCAGGGGTCGGGCGTGCCCGGGGCCGTCCGGTCCGACGCGGGCCAGACGTAGGGCAGGTCGTCCGGTACGCCGGGAAAGCGGGGGGCGTACACCTCGGGGTCCTTGCGTACGAGTGCCGACTGGTGGCTGCGGTGGAAGGCGGCGTCGCCCAGCCACGGCGGCAGTTCCCCGGCCTGTGCCAGCTCGGCCTGGTCGCGGACCGGTCGGCCGGGGCGGTGCTCGGCGAGATCGGCGACCAGGGAGGCGGCGCAGCTGTCCTGGTGCCCCCGTTCCCGCCAGACCCGGCAGATCTCCAACCCGTACCGGACGAGGGCCTCCTCGTAGCCGGTCCACATCCGTACGGCGGGATGGTGCCGCCAGCCGTAACCGGGCACCGTCAGGCCGCGCAGGATCTGGAGGGCCTCGACGCGCTGCTTGCCCAGCCGGCGCCGGTCGAGCTCGCGGGCCGACTCCCGGAAGTCGGGATGCGGCAGGAAGGTCTGCATGACCCGCATCCCTCCTCGTCCCTGGTGCTCGCCCGGCCCACCCGCTTGCTCCGAACGGTCCGGATCCGGTGGGCGGGGGCCGGTGTGTCCTTCCATCGCACCGCCGACCGGCTGGTGCCGCACGCCGGCCCGCCCGCCTCCGCCTCGCTCTCCGTGACGCCGTGCCCTGGTGGGCCGGCAGGTCCCGCCGGCTCGGTTCCGACCGCGCGGGAGATCCGGGTGCCGCCGTACGGGTCGTTCTGGGCCGCCGATGCGGCTGGGTCCGAAGGGAGGGGCGGGGCCCGGGCGAGCGGCCGGGCCCCGCTGGTGCTCAGCCGGTCGTGGCCTCCTGGCCCGCCGCGGGCACCCGCTCGGCGCCGGTCTCCCGCCAGACCTGGTCCAGCGCCTCGACGAACTTCTCCACCTCACCGGTGGTGTGCACGGCTCCGGGGGCCACCCGCAGAATCTCCTCGCCGACCCGAACGCTCGGCGCGTTGATCGCCTGGACGTAGACACCGTGCTGCTCCAGCAGCAGCCGGGACATGCGCTTGCACAGGGCCTCGTCCCGCACCAGGACGGACACGATGTGCGTCTGGTCGGAGATGAAGGGGATCTGCCGCTCGTTCAGCAGCCGGTGCATCAACCGCGCGTTCTCCCAAAGCCGCTCGCGCTCGGCGTCGCTGGAGCGCAGGTGCCGGACGGCGGCCAGCGCGGCGGCGGCCACGGCCGGCGGGAGCGCGGTGGTGAAGATGAAGGAGCGGGAGAACATCCGCACCGCCTCGATCACCGGGGCCGGACCCGCGATATAGCCGCCGGTGGTGCCGAAGCCCTTGGCCAGGGTGCCCATGATGACGGTGAAGTCGTCGGCCAGCCCCTCCCGCGCGGCGATGCCGGCGCCCTGCGGGCCGTACATGCCCACGGCGTGGACCTCGTCGAGGAAGGTCATCGCACCGTGGCGCTTGGCGATGTCGGCGATCTCGGCGAGCGGGGCGATGTCGCCGTTCATCGAGTAGACGGACTCGGCGACGATGAGCTTGGGCGCCTCGGGGTCGGCCGCCGCGAGCAGCTCCTCGAGGTGGGCCGGGTCGTTGTGGCGGAATATTCGCTTCTGCGCACCGCTGTGCCGCAGTCCGTCGATGATGGAGGCGTGGTTCAGCGCGTCCGAGAACACCACGCAGCCGTCCATCCGGCCCGCGATGACGGACAGCGCGCCGTCGTTGGCGGTGTAGCCGGAGGTGAACAGCAGCGCGTCCTCCTTGCCGTGCAGGGCGGCGAGCTCCTTTTCCAGCAGCACGTGGTAGTGGTTGGTGCCGCCGATGTTCCGTGAACCGCCGGCGCCGGCACCGTACTGGTCGACGGCCTCCTTCATGGCGTCCAGCACCGCCGGGTGCTGGCCCATGCCGAGGTAGTCGTTGCTGCACCACACGCTGATCCGGGACGCGTCCCCCGCGTCGCGCACGCTGGCCGCGGGGAACTGACCGGCGAGCCGCCCGAGCTCCAGGAACTCCCGCTTTCCACCGTCGGAACCCTCGATGAGGCGTGAAAAGAGGTCCAGATATTGGGTCGTCACGTCAACTCGCTTTGCTCTATGGGCTACCTGGGACTGCGTGGAAACATGAAGCGCCGCCCCTGGCATCTCGACACAATGGGAATCCCGGCGACATATGCGCGGGAAAGCCGGATCGCCCCCTTTCGAAGGCAGGACGACAGGGGTGCCGAGCGCGGGACAGCATACTCCTGGCGCCACCATACGATCTTCCGGCAGGTCTGGTCAGACCCATTAACTGGAACATGCAATTCCACCTGGATGGAGGCGAGTTGACGCAAGATCATCTGCTTGCCATGCTCGCCACGGGCGTGCCATCCTGCCCACACCATCGGCCCTAGCGAACTGGAGTTCTCAATGTTTCCGAACGACAATTACGTGCGTCGGATCCTTGAGGCTCTATCGGGTACCCCGGAGCGCCCCGCGCTGGTGCGCGACGGTGCGGAGATGACCGCGGGCGAGTTCTCCGGAGCCGTCCTCACCGCGGCGGACGTGCTGCGCCGGAACACTCCGGAAGGGGAAATCCCGGTAGTAGCCGTACTGACCGTCACGAACACCCCGGCGACCGTCATTCTGCGGTATGCCGCGAACCTCGTCGGCGGCACCGTGGTGCATCTCCACTCCACCAATGCGGTGGACCCCTCGGACCAGTTGGCCGCCGAGGAGCGTCGTGAAATCCTCGCCTCGACCGGTGCGACGTTCCTCGCCGTCGACAAGGAGTACGTCGATCTCGCCCGGGAGCTGTGCGAGCGGCTGCCGAAGGCGCCCCGGATCGCCGCACTCGGCGCGCTGGGCACCGACGTCCTGGACCTGACCGCGGGCGAGGCGGACGCCATCGACCTGGCCGCCGTGGAGACCGACTCCGAGCGGCCCGCCGTGGTGCTCTACACCAGCGGCACCACCGGCCGCCCCAAGGGTGTGACCCTGCCCTACCGGGTGCGCGGCCTCTACATCGCCGCGGGGCTGCAGGCCCCCGCGCCGACCGTGTACCTCTCCACCCTGCCGGCCAGCCACTCCAGCGGCTCCGGGATCGACCTGGCGCTCGCCTCGGGCGGCACCGTGGTGCTGCACGACGGCTTCGACGCGGACAAGGTGCTGAGCGCGGTGGCAGAGCACCGGGTGACCGTACTGACGCTCACCCCGCCGCAGATCTACCAGCTGGTGGACCACCCCGGGCTGTCCGCGGCCGACCTGTCCAGCCTGCAGATGATCACCTACGGCGGCTGCCCCGCGTCTCCGGCCCGGTTGGCCGAGGCCGTCAAGGCGCTGGGCCCGCGGCTGCTCCAGTTCTACGGGACCACCGAGACCAGCGGCATCAGCATGCTGCTGCCGCCCGACCACTTCGACCCCGGGCTGTGCGCCACGGCCGGCAAGCTGACCGCCGAGGTCAGCATCCGGGACCAGGAGGACCACCGGGAGCTCCCGCTGGGCGAGGTCGGCGAGGTCTGCGTGCGGTCGCCGTTCAACATGCTCGGCTACTGGGGCGAGCCGGAGCAGACCGCCCAGACCGTTCGCGAGGGCTGGGTGCACACCGGCGACCTCGGCTCCCTGGACGAGCGCGGCTATCTGACCCTGCACGGCCGGGTGGGCGAGGTGATGAAGACCAACGGGATCAAGGTCCACCCCACCACCGTGGAGAACGCCCTGCTGGCCCATCCCGAGGTCGCCCAGGCCGCGGTGTACTGCGTGGTCGACGCGGACCGCGTGGAGCACATCCACGCCGCGGTGGTGCTCCGGGCGGGCGGCGGCGCCGACGCGGAGGCGCTGCGCGAGCATGTCGCCGCCGAGCTGTCGCCCCAGCACGTACCGGCCGTGATCGCGTTCCACGGCGAGCTGCCGCTGACCGGGGCGGGCAAGCCGGACAAGCGGTGGCTGGCCGCTCACGAGGCCGGCGCGGCATGACGCTGACGGCGGCGGCGGTACTCGCCGAGTCCGCGCTGCGGCGCCCCGACCATCCCGCGCTGGTCTTCGGCGCGGAACGGATCACCTACCGGGCGCTGTGGGACGAGACTCGGCGGTACGCGGCCGCGCTGCGGGACCTCGGGATCGGCCCCGGCGACCGGGTCGCGCTGCTGCTGCCCAACACACCGCACTTCCCCAAGGCGTACTACGGCGTACTGACCCTCGGCGCGACCGCGGTGCCGGTGCACGGCCTGCTGCGCGCCGAGGAGATCGTCCATGTGCTGACCGACTCGGGGGCCAGGGCACTGGTCTGCGCGGCGCCGATGCTGGCGGAGGGCGCCAAGGGCGCGGAGATCGCCGGAGTTCCGCTGATCACCGTCATGGCGCCGGAGGACGGCGAGGCGCCCCGCCTCGATGTGCTCGCCGAGCGGGCCGAGCCCATCGCCGGATGTGTGCCGCGGGAGCCCGGCGACCTCGCCGTGGTGCTCTACACCTCGGGGACCACCGGGCAGCCCAAGGGTGCGATGATCACCCACCTCAACCTGGTGATGAACGTCAGCACCACCATGCTCTCGCCCTTCGACCTGGGCCCCGACGACGTGCTGCTCGGCTGCCTGCCGCTGTTCCACACCTTCGGGCAGACCTGCGGGATGAGCACCACGTTCCTGGCCGGCGGAACCCTGGTGCTGATGAGCCGGTTCGACGCTCAGCAGGCCCTGGACCTCATGGTCACCGAGGGGTGCACCGTCTTCATGGGCGTCCCGACCATGTACCTGGCGCTGCTCGACGTCGCCGCCCGGGATCCCCGCCGGCCCGCCCTGGACCGGGCCTTCTCCGGAGGCTCGGCCCTGCCGGTGAAGGTGCTGGAGGACTTCCAGGAGGTCTTCGGCTGCCCCATCTACGAGGGGTACGGGCTGACCGAGGCCTCGCCGGTGGTCGCGTACAACCAGCGGGCGTGGCCGTGCAAGCCCGGGACCGTGGGGCGCCCGATCTGGGGCGTCGAGGCGGAGATCGCGGCCGCCGACGTGGCGGACCGCGTGGAGCTGCTGCCGTCCGGCGAGGTGGGCGAGATCGTCATCCGCGGCCACAATGTGATGGCCGGGTACCTCAACCGTCCGGAGGCCACCGCCGAAGTGCTGGTCGACGGCTGGTTCCGGTCGGGCGACCTCGGCACCAAGGACGCCGATGGCTATCTGGCCATCGTCGACCGCAAGAAGGACATGGTGCTGCGCGGCGGGTACAACGTGTACCCGCGCGAGGTCGAGGACGTCCTGATGCGCCATCCGGCCATTGCCCAGGTGGCGGTCATCGGCCTGCCCGACGAGGTGTACGGCGAGGAGGTCTGCGCCGTGGTGCGCGCCCGCCCCGGCACCGCACCGGACGCGGCGCTCGCCGAGCGGATCACCGCCTGGTGCAGGGAGCGGGTCGCGCCCTACAAGTACCCGCGCCGGGTGGAGTTCGTGGAGGACTTCCCACTGGGTCCCAGCGGAAAGGTGCTCAAGCGCGAACTCGTCGCCCGGTTCGCCGAGGTGCCGGGCGCGTCACGCCCGGCACCCCCCTTGGCCTGACCACCTGACCGTCCGGGCCCCGGCCGGCGGGCGGGCCGGGATTCGGCCCGCCCGCCCCGCGCGGTACCCGGACCCGCCGCGGGTGCCTCGGCCGCCCCATCCCTCGCGGGCGGTCCGGTCGGCCTCGCCCGCGTACCGCCCGGCCGGACCGCCGCGCCGGCGGACTTGCGATACCCAAAACCGGCGGGGCCTGGACGCTTCCGTGGGCAGCGCGCCGCACCATGCCGGCACCCGCGCACGGTGGCGGGCGCGCGCCGCGGCGGGCAGCACGCGACGCGGCCGGCTTCGAGGTCGGACGGCGCGTCGGCAGTGCGCCCGCTCCCCCGCCAGGCCACCATGTACGCGGCTCTCGGGGCCTCGCTCGGATCCCCTGGCCTCCTTCATGGCCGCCGGACACCGCTGGATCAGATCAGCGTCGGGACCTAGCACGTCGAGAGCACGTTCGAATGAACTCCACACGCTCCATGGCCGCCGAAACCCGCCCCGGCCACTCCGCTAGCATGTTCGAACTTGCAACGATCCGCCCATCGTCCACCCTTCACCGGAAAACCACGTCATCCAGCGCAATCGATAATCCGTTTACCCAATATCTGACAAATCGGCTAAACAATTGATATCTATAACACGGGTGTTTTCGCGAAAAAACGGCGGCACGGCGCCCCCCGCATGGCGCCGGCCACGGGTGATCCTGTGGGCCGCGGCAGGTGTGGTCACCCTCGGATTCCTCGTCGCGCTGGAGATCGCCGCACGCCACTACGGCCTGCCCGGTCCGATGACCAACCAGGCGAAAGAGGTGATATACGCGCCCAAATCGGGGCCGCTGCTGTACGCCAGCATGGCGCTGATGATGCTGGTGCTCACCTGGCGGCAACGGTTCATCGCCTTGGGCGCCGCCGTCGGTATCGACCTCGTCTTCGTCCTGGTGCGGTGGGCGGCCGGCATCAAGACGACCGAGGGCCACCCCTTCGGCAACGGCGCGTTGTGGGTGATGCTGGGCGTCGCGGTCATCGCGATCACTCGCCGCACCGGCCGGGAACGCCTCCTGCTGCTGAAGGGTGTGGCGCTGGGCCTGCTGCTGGTGGCCGGCCGCAAGACGGGTGACACCTGGCTGCTCATCACCGCGAAGACCCACCCCATGGTGCTCGACCCGTACGTGGCGACCGCCGACCACGCGCTGGGCAACCCGTCATGGCTGGTAGGCCGGATCGTCAAGGCCACCGGCCCGATCGGCACCCACATCCTCGACTGGGTCTACATCCAGCTCGCGGTGGCCGCGGTCGCCGTCTCGCTGTACCAGCTGCGCCACGTGGCGCGCGATCGCCGCTTCCCCAGCCACCACCTGGTGCGCACCTTCTTGGTCATCGGCCTGCTCGGACCGGGCATCTACATGATCTTCCCGGTGGTCGGCCCGATATTCGCCTACGGCCCGGGCGCCACCGGCACCGGCGGCCTGCACTGGGCGGTGGCCGACCTGTGGCCGCACACACCGCCGCCGATCAGCACCCCGCACCCGGTGCCGTACGACGCGCTCACCCCGCGCAACTGCATGCCCAGCCTCCACACGGCCTGGGCCACCGCGATCTTCATTCATTCGCGCAAGGGCCCCCGCATTCTGCGATTCGCCGGCACCTTCTGGCTGATCGCCACACTCGGCGCGACCCTGGGCTTCGGCTACCACTACGGCGCGGACCTTCTGGCCGGCGTGGTGTTCACGCTCACGATCGAGGCAGCCCTGCGCGCACACGTCCGCGGCTGGGATCGCTCGGCAATCCGGATGGTCGCGTACGGCGCGACGGTATTCGCCGCACTCTTGGCGTCCTACCGATACATTCCGCTGGAAATGGCCAAGCATCCGTGGATATTCGGTCCTCTTCTCATCCTGGCGATGTCGTCCGTGATTTACGGCTACATACGCACCACCGGGCAATGGGAGCGGAAGACCGCGCCGGCACTGCAAACGGAACCGCAGCCCGAACCCGTGTGAGAACGCACCGGGCCGCGGATCGAACCCCTCGTGTTCATCGCGCCGCGTCACCCGCCTGAGCTGACGGAGTCGACGGGCGAAACGCGGTGCGCTACACATCGATCCTGTGACACCCGATTTCGACGTCGTTCAGGTCGGCTTCGGATCGGTGATGCAGACCTGTGCGGCGCCGCTGGGCCGTTGCGGCCTGCGGGTGGGGGTCTTCGAGCGATGGCCGTCGGGGTATCCGCTGCCGCGGGCCGGGCATGGCGACCACGAGGTGATGCGGATCCTCCAGGCGTCGGCGCCGCGCGGGAGATCGAGCGGCGGGCGGTCGCGGTGCCCGAGTACCTGTGGTCCAACGGCGCGGGGGAACTGCTGCTGGGGCTGGACTGGGACCGGCCCACCCCGTCCGGCTGGGGATCCGACCACCTGATGTACCGGCCGCATGTGGAGGACGCGCTGACGGCGGCGGTCGCCGGACGCGGCACGGTGGAGGTGCACCGGGGCTGGGAGGCGGTGCGGGTCGTCAAGGCGCCTGGTGCCCGGTGCGGCGAGCGCGCGTCCGGGGCGCCCCTCACCGCGCACACCGCTCCGCCGGTGTCCGGTCAGGGCGGCAGCAGTGGACCGCAGTCCCACTGCTGGAAGATCAGCCGGGTCTCCACCCGTGCCACCTCGCGGTGCGAGGTGAACTCGTCGATCACCAGGCGCTGGAGGTCCGCCGCGCCGGTCACCGCCACCTGGACCAGGTAGTCGTCGGGCCCGGTGAGATGGAACAGCGCTCGGGTCTCCGGCAGGGCCCGGACCCGCTCGACGAACGGACCGATCAGATCGCGCCGGTGCGGGCGCACCTGCACCAGCAGCAGCGCCTCCAACCCGCGGCCCAACCGGGCCGGATCGATGCGCAGTTCGTAGCCCAGGACGACACCCGCCCTGCGCAGCCGGTTGACCCGGTCCAGGCAGGTCGACGGGGCGATGCCCACCTCCGCCGCCAGGTCCCGGTAGGTCGTCCGGGCATCGTTCTGCAGCAGGCGCAGAATCTGGAGATCCACCGGATCCAGAGGGAGCGAATCGGACATCTGCCGAACGTAGCACGACCGATCCCCGCGCGGACCCGGCTGCCGTTCAGCATTCCTTCATGGACACGCCATCTGTCGACATGCCCCGTTCCCTGGCCACCGAGGCCGTGCACGCCGGACGCGAGGATCTCGCCGAACTGGGTCTGCACGCCCCGCCCCTGGATCTGTCCACCACCTATCCGTCGTACGACAGCCGTGCCGAGGCCGCCCGGCTGGACGCCTTCGCCGCCACTGGCGAGCAGTTGGCCGGGCCGCCCGTCTACGCCCGGCTGGACAACCCCACCACCGCCCGTTTCGAGAAGGCGCTCGCCCGGCTCGAGGGCACCGAGAGCGCGGTCGCCTTCGCCAGCGGCATGGCCGCGCTGACCGCCTGCCTGCAGGCCCGGATCGCCATGGGGTTCCGGCATGTCGTCGCCGTCCGGCCGCTGTACGGGTGCAGCGACCACCTGCTGACCGCGGGGCTGCTGGGCAGTGAGGTGACCTGGGTGGAGCCGGACGGGATCGCCGAGGCCATCCGCCCGGACACCGGTCTGGTGATGGTCGAGAGCCCGGCCAACCCGACCCTGGCCGAGCTGGACCTGCGCGCCGTGGCCCGCTCCTGCGGCGCGGTGCCGCTGCTGGCGGACAACACCTTCGCCACCCCCGTGTTGCAGCGCCCGGCCGAACAGGGCGCCCGGATCGTGCTGCACAGCGCCACCAAGTACCTGGGCGGCCACGGCGACGTCCTCGGCGGGGTCGTGGCCTGCGACGAGGAGTTCGCCCGGATGCTGCGCCGGGTGCGGTTCACCACCGGCGGGGTGCTCCACCCGCTGGCCGGCTACCTGCTGCTGCGCGGGCTGGCCACACTGCCGGTCCGGGTACGGGCGGCCTCGGCCACCGCCGCGGAGCTGGCCGGCCGGCTGGCGGCCGACCGCCGGGTGTCGCGGGTGCACTACCCCCGGATCGGCGGGGCGATGGTCGCCTTCGAGGTGGACGGCGATCCGCACGAGGTGATCGCGGGCGTACGACTGATCACCCCGGCGGTCAGCCTCGGCAGCGTGGACACCCTCATCCAGCACCCGGCCTCGATCAGCCACCGCATCGTCGCCGAGGGGGACCGCCACTCCTCCGGGGTCAGCGACCGCCTGCTGCGGATGTCGGTGGGTCTGGAGGACCTCGAGGACCTGTGGCGGGATCTCGATGGTGCCCTGGACCGGGCGACATCCGCCACCGGCGGGCGCGACGGGCAGCAGACCGGGCCGGTCGCGGCCGCTGACCGGGGCTGACAAGGGCGCCGCCGCACTCGGCGGCGGCCACGAGCGGCCGGGGCGGGTCTCGGCCACCCGCCCCACCACTACGAGGTCCCCGTGCGCCTGCCCCACCCGGCGGCCGGGCGCGCGGGGCCTCTTCGCCACGGCATCCGACACCACCGGGGATGCCGCTGCCGGATCGGACCGCCGCACCACCCGCGGGTCCGGCGTCCCACTCCACCGGGGCTGCCGCCCTGGATCACCGGCGGATCCGGTCCTCGGCCGCCCGCAGCACGCGGCGTTCCAGGACGGGCAGATGCTCGGGGCGGTGCCGCCGCGCGTGCCGCAGCAGCAGGTCGCGGGCGGTGGCCCCGACCCGGCGTTTCTTGGGGTGCCGGGTGGTGAACCCCTCCCCCGCGAAGAAGTCCACGGCCCCGTCCAACCCGGCCGCGTCGGTCTGCCGTACCGCCCAGGCCAACTCCTCCGTGGCCGCCGCGGCCAGCAGTGCCAGCGGCGCGGCGCGCGCGAGCAGCCGCGCCGCGTCGCCACCGGTCCAGGGCGTCCCCAGCCAGCTGAAGACCAGACCCAGGGGTGCGTCCGGCGCGGTTCCCGGGCCGGCGTCCGCCCCCCGCGCCCGCGCCGCGGCCCAGTCCCGCACCACCGGTGGCGCGGCGGCGGCCCAGGCGGCCCGGTGGCGGAGGGGCAGGGAGTGCGACCGGGCCGGGTCCAGCAGCGGCGGCCGGTGGCCGTGAACGCTGCGGATCCGCTGACCGCCGGCGTCGTACAGGGCGAGCGAGGGCTCCCCACCGCACATGCACACAAAGTCGTCCGGTGCCGGTCGGGGCGCCTCCTCCAGGGTGGCCAGCACCTCCCGCACCTCGCCTGGGTCGGTGATCTCGTAGGAGGACGGGTGGTCGGGGAGAGGTGACGAGTGCCCGTGCTCCGACACGACGACGCGCACCGTCCTGGAGAGAGGCTTCATGAGGGTGATCGTAGAGCCGTGACGGGCCGGCCGGCCCGTGCCCGACCGCGCCGCCGCGGCGTCAGGTTCCGGATTCCGAGCCGGCGGTCGCGGCGTCCTCGCCCGGCAGGCGCTGCACCGCGACCATCGCGGCGTCGTCCCCCAGGAACCCGCCGGAGTGGGCGAGCAGGTCCGCGCACAGATGACGCAGCAGCGCCTGGGGCTCCTCACCCGACCAGGCCGCCATCCGCTCGGCCAGCGGGTAGAAGACGCCGTTGCCGTCCCGGGCCTCGATCACTCCGTCGGTGTAGAGCAGGACCAGGTCGCCGGGTTCGAAGGCGAAGGACTCGGCGGCGAAGGCGGCCGGGCCGAACTCGGTCAGGCCCAAGGGGAGCGCGGGCTGGCTGACCTCCAGCGGGACGACCTGGTGATCGCGCAGCAGGAGCGGCGGGGGGTGCCCGCAGTTGATCAGGTGCAGGGCCGACTCGGAGTCCGGGGCGTCCAGCACCGCCGCGGTGATGAAGGTCTCCTCCGGGTCGGTGCCTCCCGCGCGTGGCGCGCCGGGGTCCACCAGACCCGCGGAGACGGCCCCCTCCAGATAGGCGACCAGCATCGGCAGTTCGGCCTGCCGGTGGGCGGCCGCTCGGAAGGCCCCCAGGACCAGTGCGGCGTCCCCGACCGCCTCCAGCCCCTTGCCGCGTACGTCGCCGATGACCAGGCGGGTGCCCTGGGCGGTACGTGCGGCGGCGTACAGATCTCCGCCGACCTGCGCCTCCGCCTCGGCGGCGAGGTACACGGAGGCGATGCGCAGCGGGCCGATCCGCTGGGGCAAGGCCCGCATCAGCACCTTCTGCGTGGCCTCGGCCACCGATCTGAGCCGGGTCACCTCCTGTTCGTGCCGCTCGCGGTGGTGGGCGAACAGGGTGACGATCGCCGAGATCAGGATCAGGGCGGTGAGCTGGAGGGAGTGGTTCAGGTCGGTGACCGTGGTCCGGACCGCGGCGACCACCGCCTGGGCGGTGACGGCGACCAGGCCGACGAACCCCGTCATCCAGGGGCCGGCGAAGGACGCCGTGATGGCGGGAGCGGCGACGAGGAAGGGGCCGAGGTGGACGTGGGGCGGGGCCAGCACGTCCACCAGGCTGACGACCAGGATCAGCGCGAACGGCACCGCCAGCAGGGCATGGCTCGGATCCCATGGCCATCGGTGAGCCCCGGGGATTCGCCGAAGGTCCATGGCTCCTGCTTACACCACACGGGCCCGGCACTCCGGTCCGCCATGCCGCTGGGCACCCTGGCGGAGGACAGGTCCCGGCGGACGACCGCTCGGGGCCGGGACCCCTCAAGCGGCCGCACGGCGCCGGCGCCTGGCCTCCGTCTCCAGCTCCCTGACGTCGTCGGTCAGGCCCCTCAACCGCAGGCCCAGGCCTCCCGCGGTGAACAGGATGGCGCCGATGACGGAGACCGGCACGGAGGCCCCGACGATCACCACGATCCTGGGCCAGCGCCGTGCCTCCTCACACGCCTCGATCAGCGCGGTGCCCTTCTTCCACACCTCCACCTCGTCGTGGCCGGCGAACAGGGGGGCCTCGCACGTCTTGGTGTCGCCCGAGGAGGGCACCTCGACGCGGTACGGCTTGACGAGCAGCACCGCGGACCACACCCAAAGGATCAGCGCGGCCGACAGCAGGCCGATCCCCAGGCCGAACAGGCGCCAGTTGCGGGCTTGATCGTTCATCAGTTCGTCCTTCACTCCCTCGGCGGTGTCGCGGGCAGCCTCGCACAACCGTCAGTACCGCCGCGGGCACATGCCGTGGTGGGGCCGGATCCGTGCTGTCCGCGGCTCCAGGAGCGGGCCCGCCGGGGAAGGTCGCCCGGATGGCCGAGAAGCGAACCCGCCGGGGGACCACGCCTCGCCGGGGTGCCGCTGTCGAGCCAGGACGAATCCTCCGCCACCGGCCGTATCGCCGGGAAGGCGACGGATCAGGACAGGGTGCCTCTCTGCCGCGATCGCGCCTCCCTCGGTGCGGCGCCCCCTTCCGGTGCCCGCGCGGCACCCCGGCGGCCGGCGCGCTGGACGCCGCCCGCGCGGTGGTTCTCGATCGCCTGCAGGTTGCGTTCGACGGAACGGACCGCGGGATGATCCGGGGCATTGAGGAAGTAGTCGGTGGAGACGCCGAACAACCTGGCCAGACGGCCGGCGTTGGCCAGGCTCGGCACGGACCCGCCCTTGCGTAACTTTCCGATGTACTGGTTGGACAGCCCGCTGTGCTTGGCGATCTCCGTGTCGGTGTAGGGCCGTCCCAGGGAGTCCGGGTAGATCACACCGATCAGGCGCCTGAAGCGCCTGCCGAACAGCTCGGCATCCCGATCACCCCGCACGGTGGACGGCGTCGAGTCATCCGATCTTGAGATGGACATGGCGGCAAGGTAGTCCAGTCGATGGGCCCTCCGTAGCCTCCAAATCTCGCCAAATACACGATAGTTGATTGAAGAAGAGAGGTTCCTCGTGCGCTGACCTGCGAGGTTCGGGAGAGCGTTCACCAATCTGTTGACATGCCTCGACCGGGTTGTGAAAGATCTCTTCCCGGGAACACGACGCCGGCCCCGGATACTTCTCGTGGCCCCACCAGGAAGAACCGCGCTCCTGGGCCGGGGAAAACGGTCCGTTCGCTGGACCTGATCTTGCATGACCGTGCTCGTGCCCGAAACGCACCGAGTGGGCAAGAGAAGGTGGAACAACGATGACAACTGAAGCTGCGCCGAGTCCGGGTTTCGACACCATCTGTTCGCCTCTCACAGCCGGTCTTCGATCAGTCTGAAACCAACGACGCCCTCACCTACTTCAACCGATCCCAGCCGCAACCGTCGCGCAGCGGACGCCTTCTGATTCGGCCGTCCGGTCCCCTGGTGGGGAAACCATCCTGCGTGCGGCGGGACGATTCCTGATCGCGCCGACTTACCGCCTGCGAGGAAACCCGCCCCCGACGTCCCGGGGCGTGGAAAAGGCTCCCGCCGGAGAAATCCGGTGGGTACGCAAGACCATGTCATGGGAGTCACTCCCGTGACCGTGCCCGGCATCGCAGCGAAGGGAGACCATCATGCGCTACCTCCACTGAGCCGTCTGAACACCGATCCGCGAGCACGTCACGCATCGCACGGAAGGGAGACCGCCATGCGCTACCTCCACTGAGCCGCCTGAACACCGATCCGCGAGCACGTCACGCATCGCACGGAAGGGAGACCATCATGCGCTACCTCCACTGATGCGCTCGAAGCGCCTGGTTTTTGCGGCCCTGCACACGTGTGCAGGGCCGCAACTCCCCTTTTATCCACGGATATTTTCTGCAGGAGAGGAAGGCTGGTCGTGCCGGGAGAGATGACGACGGCGCAGCAGGACCCGATCTACAACCCGCTGGCCCCGGAGACCATAGCCAACCCCTACCTCTTCTACCGACGACTGCGGGACAGCCAGCGGGTCTACTGGCACGAGGTGCTGGACTCGTGGGTGGTCACCGGACACGCGGAGTGCCAGCAGATCCTGAGCGACACCGCCGCCTTCGGTTCGGACTTCCGGCGGGTCGGCGAAGCCGTTCCGGACGCTCACCTGAGCGTGCAGTCCCTCGACCCGCCCGAGCACGGTGCCATTCGGCATCTGCTCGTCTCGGCACTGCACGAGCAGTCGCCGGCAGCCATGAAGGGCCGGGCGGCCGCCATCGCGGCGGACCATGTGGCGCGCCTGTCGCGGCAGGGCCGTCCGGTGGATCTAGTGCGGGAGTTCGCGCGCCCCGTCGCGCTGCGGACGATGTGCGAGTTCCTGGGGGTGGAGAACCCCGACGGTCCGTGGTTCGAGGACATCTCCAACGCCATCGTGCGGGGCATGGACGCGGGCCTCGACCCGAGCCGTGCGGAGCCGGGAACCACGGCTCGCCGGGAACTCAGCCGGCTCGTCGGGGGCTGGATCGGCGACGCCGGCGAGGAGGGGTTCATCGGTGCCGTTCGGCGGGCGAGTGCGCAGGAGCCCTCCGTGTCGCCGGAGCTGCTGGCCAACTCGATGCGCGCGGTGCTGCATGCCGGATACGAGTCGGTGAGCCGCCTTCTCGGCAACGCGCTGGCCCGCCTTGTCGCCGACCCCGACCTGCTGTCCGCCGTCAGCGCGCCGTCCGGCTTCGACGCGCTGGTGGATGAGCTGATCCGGCTGGACGGGCCCGTGCAGGCCGATGCGCGGGTGTGCGTCACCGATTCCAGCCTGGCGGACAAGGAGATACGGCGCGGCGATGTCGTCGTGCTGTTCCTCGCGGCGGCCAATCGCGACCCCGCGGTCTTTCCCCACCCCGATGACGTCGACCTGACTCGGCGAAAGGGCCTGCATCTGGCCTTCGGACGAGGCGCGCACGCGTGTCTCGGCGCCGGTATGGCCATGTTGCAGCTGCGGGCCGTACTCACGGCACTGGCCGAGTCCGGCCTTGGCTTCGCCCTGGCCGAATCCCCTGAATACGAGTCGACCGCCACTCTGCGTGGCCTGAGTTCCTTGATTGTGTCGGTGCAGGGATCGCGCTGATCCACCCTCTGCACCGGCGTTGAACGGAGACATCATGCGAAGAGCTACGACATTGCGAAAACTGGCCGCGGGGGTGGGCTCCCTGCTCCTGACCTGCACGCTCGTTCAGTCGGCAGGTGCCGCTCCGAACGAGCCCGCCCCTTCTGTGAAAAGTCCCGCCCCGACCGATTTCCCCTTGGCCGATCGTCTCGCGTCCCGTGTCACCGGGCCCGATGTCTACCGCCATCTGCAGGCTTTCCAGCGCATCGCTGACGCGAGCGGTGGCAACCGGGGCTACGACAGAATCGGTTTCACCCGCTCGGTCAGTTATGTCAGTGGCCTGCTCAAGGACGCCGGATACAAGGTCGTCGAACAGAAAGTCCCTTACACCGACTTCGATGTCCAGACGGAGACGCTGAAGGTGAGCGGGCTCGCGGAGGGCACTCGGGACGTGCGCGTCCTGATGACCCGGTTCACGCCCTCGACCCCGCTGGACGGTGTGGAGGCGCCCCTGGTGTCGCTGCCCGGTGGACGCACCGGCTGCACCGCCGCCGACTACGACGGTGTCGACGTCAAGGGCGCTGTCGTCATCACCGCGCGCAACGCCTGCGGATACGGGCTGCAGCAGCAGGTGGCGGCACAGGCCGGGGCCCGCGCCATGCTGCTGTACTACCCGACTCCCTCACCCGAGAACATCTACCGGCTCTACGGGTTCGCCCCTCCCGCCTACACCATCCCGGTGGCCTCGGTGGCGCAGGACGAAGGGGAGGCGCTCGTCCGGGCCGCGGCCGGCGGCACGGCACGGGTCCAGCTCACCCTGCGCGGACAGGAGGTCTCACGCACCACGGTGAACCTCACCGCGGAGACCTCGGGCGGCGACCCGGACAACGTGGTGCTGCTCGGCTCCCATCTCGACAGTGTGCCCGAGAACGCCGGGCTCAACGACAACGGCTCGACAGCGGCCGCGGTGCTCCAGACGGCCCTGGCGCTGGCACCCCAGCAGAACGCCGTGAAGAACAAGGTCCGTTTCGTCTGGTGGGGTGCCGAGGAGCTCATCAACGTCGGCTCCTCCTACTACGTGGACCACCTTCCGGATTCCGACCTGCGACGGATCGCCGCGGTGCTCAACGGCGAGCTCATCGCCTCCCCCAACTACGCGCGCTTCGTCTGGGATCCGGGTACGGGCGGCAGCCATGAGATCGCCAACCTGTTCGCCGGCTACTTCGACGCCCGCGGGCTGCCGTACGACCGGCAGAGCCCGGATGCCATCGGATCCGACCATCTCGCCTTCGAGGCCGTCGGGGTGCCCGTCGGAGGGCTCGACGGCGGCAACCTGAAGGTGAAGACCCCGGAGCAGCAGAGCCGCTACGGCGGAACGGCCGGCGAGATGTACGACCACTGCTACCACCAGGTGTGCGATCAGCTCGGCAGCATCAACAAGGAGGCGCTGGGCACCAACGCGCCGGCGCTCGCCTGGGTCCTGGGCCGGCTGGCCACCTACGACGAGGACGTGCGGACGGCCACCTCGTAAGCACACAAGCGTGCCACCGGGCATTCACCCGGTGCGGTGGACACAGGGCGGCGCCCTGCCCCTCGCCAGTGCGGGAGGGGCAGGGCGCCGCCGTCCGGTGGGAAGCGCTCAGCCGGTCATCGGCGATCCGCGGGCTCGGCGTCCTTCACGTCACCGCCCCCGGAGTAGGGGGGCTTGTGCTTCGGCGGGGCGAACCAGTCCTTGTCGAACGGCGGAGCCTGGTCGGTCCACGTCCTGGCCGTGATGCTGGTGTAGCCGTCCAGCTTTCCGTCGGCCGAGTACTTCTCCTCGCCCAGCGGCAGTCCGTTCTCGCGGTCGAAGATCAGCCGCAGGTGGCCTCCGCCGTGCGGATTCTCGATGGCCACGGCATTGCCCCGGCGGCCTTCGTGGTCGGTGACCTGCCCGATGTCCCGCACGCCGGGCTCCTTGGCGAGCAGCCGGTAGGCCGCGGCACGCTGCTGGGGTGAGGCGGGCAGCTCCATGGCCAGGTAGGAGGCCGCCTCGATGACCATGCCGTCGAGGATGTCCTGCGGGGCGTTGTACTCCTTGTCGATGATCTTCGCGAGGCGGTCCCGGAGTTCTTTGGGATCGGTGGGCAACCCGGGCAGTTCCTTGAGGTCGATCTCCACCATGGGGACGGTGTCCGAGGTGCCGCCGGGTACGTCCTGGGCGATGACCCCGGCACCCCGGTAGGTCACCCGCTCCCCGTACGTGGCGCGGAGGTCCCACTGCTTGGGGGAGCCGTCCGCACGCCAGGCCCGGGTGTCGGCAGCGGTGGCGGGCCGGGCCCCGATGTCACTGACCTGCTGCCACTGCTTGGTCGTCCCCTTGGCCACCCAGGTCCTGGCCTCGTCACGTACGACGATGTCGTAGTTCTTGCCCGGCACGTGGAGAATCCCGCCGTAGCGCTTGTTCAGGTACCAGAACCGGCCCCCGCCGGGTGCCTTCTCCGCGTGGGAGGCGGCGGAGAGCAGGATGGCGGAGCCGTCCACCTGCCGGTGTCCGCCCTCGGTTCCGGCTCCGGTTCCCCCCACCGTGTTGGCCACCACGACCGCGGCGGCCGCCGCGGCGGCGGTCAGCGCACCGACTCCCACGGGCCGGAACCGGATCAGGCCGGCGGCTCGTCCGGGCCCGGTGCGGCGGGTGGGGGCAAGACGCCACCGGCTGCGACGGTTATCGGGGCTCGGGCTGTCCTCGTGCCACGGCTCCACCGCCAGGGCAAGCTCGATACGGCGGGTCTGCGCGTCGACGGTCTGCTCGGGGTCGAGGTGGTCGGGTCGGGCGGCGGCCAACCGCCGCATCGTGTCGTCCTGCATCAGGCTGCTTCCTCTCCGGGGATCCTGCCCCCGGTGGTGACGGGGTGGGCGGTGGGGCGCGCTGCGGGGGTGGTCACCCTCGCAGCGACGGGGCGTGCCTGCCGCTGTGCTCCGGCGGCCTTCGAGGTGTCCTCGAGCGCTGCGGCCAGGCGCCTGCGCGCCCGGTGCAGCCGGACCCGCATGGCGGTCGTGGTGCAGCCGACGACCTGGGCGGCCTCGCGGGGGCTCAGCCCCTGCCAGGCGGCGAGGATCAGTACCTCGCGGTCGTCCTCCTTCATGGATGCCAGCGCCCGCCGCATCGCCATCCGGTCGGTGACCTCTTCGGCGATGTCGGTCTCGGCGGGCGCCGCGGCCTCGGTCCATTCCCGCAGCTCGGCCGCGAGCGAGGAACGCCGGAGCTCGGCGCGCACCGTGTCGCGCAGGATGTTGCGGGCGACGCCGAGCAGCCAGGGCAGCGGGGGATGCGGGACCTCGTCCACCCGCCGCCACGCCACTATGAACGTCTCGCTCACCACGTCGTCGGCGACCTGCCGTCCCGCGCGACTGACCACATAGGCCCACACGCGTTGTCGGCAGGTGTCGTACATCGCGGTGAAGCGTGCCACGTCGTCTGACACCGCTTGCACCTCCGTCCCTCCGGGTGTCATCTGTCACCAGGAAGTGGTGCGCGGCGGCCCGGTGTTACCGCCGATGTGTGTTTCCCGGTCAGGAACTTCCGTGGAGCGCCTCGGCCGCCGTGGCGATGACCGCCTCGGCCACGGCGGCCAGAGCGGGAGAGTCCAGCTTCCACTGCTGCCAGTACAGCGGGACGTCCATGGGGCGATCGGGGAAGAGCAGGTCCAGTGCTCCGGAGCGGACCAGGGACGCTGCCTGGGGTTCGGGCACCAGGCCCCAGCCGAGTCCGGCGGCCACCGCGTCGCAGAACCCCTCGGAGGTGGGTACGTGGTGGCGTGTCCGGCCGGCGCCGGTCCGGCGGCCGGTGAGGGCCCGTATGAAGGCGTCCTGGAGGTCGTCGCGCCGGTCGAAGACGATGACCGGGGCGTCGGCCAGCGCGCGTTCCAGCGGTTCGGTCAGGTGGCGCGCGCGGAATTCGGGGCTGGCCACGGGGAGGTACCGGGCCAGTCCCAGGCGCCGTGCCGTGCAGCCCGCCACCGGATCGGGTGATGAGGTGACCGCGGCCATCACCTGTCCCTCACGCAGCAGTTCGGTGGTGTGGGACTCGTCCTCCCGGTGCAGTTCGAAGCAGACCGGGGGGTCCTGCGGCACCCGGGTCAGGGCGGGGAGGAACCAGGTGGCCAGGGAGTCCGCGTTCACCGCGATGGGCACGCGCACCGGTCCCTGTTCGGTCGCGATGCCGAGCTCCGCCCGGGCGTCGCGCTCCAGCCGGGCCAGCTGGCGGGCGAACCTCGCCACCACCTGTCCCGAGGGGGTCGGCCGGACCGGCTTGGTCCGGATCAGCAGGACCCGCCCGATGCGCTGCTCCAGGGCCTTCACCCGCTGGCTGACCGCCGAGGGCGTCACATGGAGGGCCGCCGCGGCGGCGTCGAAGGTGCCCTCGT
The DNA here is from genome assembly GCF_004684805.1 of Streptomyces palmae. Classification (GTDB taxonomy): domain Bacteria; phylum Actinomycetota; class Actinomycetes; order Streptomycetales; family Streptomycetaceae; genus Streptomyces; species Streptomyces palmae. The sequence continues at coordinate 852 of NZ_SRID01000034.1, read as the reverse complement.
CCACCACCGCGAGCAGGGTGCGGACCTGGTCCAGGGGGAGCTCATCCATCATGCTTGCTAAGGATAGTTTAGAAACTTTAGCTGTACTGACGAGCATGTCGATCTATACCGTCTATCGCATGACATCGGGTATCCCCACCGCAGCAGTCGCCGGATTCGGCACCGGACTCTCCTTGATCGTGGCCATCGGCGCCCAGAACGCGTTCGTCCTGCGCCAGGGAGCGCGCCGGCATGCCGTGCTCGCGGTGGTCAGCATCTGCGCGGCCTCCGACGCGGTCCTCATCGCGCTGGGCGTGGCGGGTGTGGGAGGCGTGGTCACCGCGTGGCCGGCGGCCCTGACGGCGGTCGGCCTGGCGGGTGGCGGGTTCCTGGTGTGCTACGGCGTCCTCGCCGCGCGGCGGGTGCTGCGCCCGGCCCAGGGCGAGGGCCTGACCGCGCGGGGGCCGGCGGCCGGCTCGGTGCGCGCGGCGGTTCTCACCTGCCTGGCGATGACCTGGCTCAATCCGCATGTCTACCTGGACACCGTGCTTCTGCTCGGCTCCCTCGCCTCCTCCCAGGGGGGCCTGCGCTGGGCGTTCGGACTCGGCGCGGTCCTGGCCAGTGTGGTCTGGTTCACCGCCCTCGGTTACGGGGCCAGATTGCTCAGCGGGCTGCTGGCGCGGCCCGGGGCCTGGCGGGCCCTGGATGGCCTGGTCGCCGTCACCATGATCACCATGGGCGGGCTGCTGCTGGCACGGGCGTAGAGGGCGGGGCGTGCTCGGCCCTCGCCCTGGCCCCCGCGGCGCGAGGGCCCCGCGCGCTCCGCGGCGGGATGCGGCGCGAGGGCCCGGCGGGGTGCGCGGGGGTCGGGGA
>NZ_SRID01000349.1 GCF_004684805.1 Streptomyces palmae | reverse complement strand
CCCGTCGCCGTACCGGCCACCGGCGCTCCTCGCCGTACCGGCCACCGGCGCCGAGCCCCGCCGTACCTCTACCGGCCACCGGGCGGCGAGCCCCTCCGCACGGGGCGTCAATTCGCCCATCCGGCACCACTGGTCGCAGTTGGGACCGAACAGAGACAATCAAGGGGAGTCCGTCCGAGGGACGGTCTGGTTACCATCGCAAAGCGTGTGTGAGGCACACGTCATGGGGAGCCGCGGGGGCGCGGACCGTATGAAGGGGAGAGGGCCGTAGTGAAGGTGCACCACATATCGAGGGGTCGGGCTCGCGGGGGCAGGGCCGCCCTGGTGCTGGGGGCGTTGCTGGTGCTGACCACCGCGTGTGGCGGTGGTGACGGGGACGACGGCAAGGGCGGCGGGAAGAACGGCGGGGGCCAGAAGACCTCCGAGGCACAGGTGGCCATAGCGCCCAAGGACGGCAGCGACGGGGTGGCCACCAGCGGCGCGCTGAAGGTGACGGCCCGCAACGGCAAGCTCAGCTCGGTGAAGGTGGCCGACAGCAAGGGCCGGACCATAGCGGGCAGGGTGTCCGCCGACGGCAGCAGCTGGGTGCCCGACACCCATCTGGGCGCCGGGGCCACGTACACCGTGGACGCCGTCGCCAAGGACGAGGACGGCCGCGAGTCGGCCGAGCACGCCAAGTTCACCACCCTCGTGCCCAAGAACACCTTCGTCGGTTCCTTCACCCCCGAGGACGGCTCCACGGTCGGTGTGGGCATGCCGGTCTCGCTGCGCTTCAGCCGCGGCATCACCGAGCCGGGCGCGGTGGAGAAGGCGGTCAAGGTCACCGCTTCCCCGGCGGTGCCGATCGAGGGCCACTGGTTCGGCAACGACCGGCTGGACTTCCGGCCGGAGAAGTACTGGGCCCCCGGCACCAAGGTCACCGTGAAGCTCGACCTGGACGGGGTGGAGGGCCGGCCGGGCGTCTACGGCAAGCAGACCAAGACGGTCCGGTTCACCATCGGCCGCAACCAGGTCAGCGTGGTCGACGCCAAGACCAAGACGATGAAGGTGACGCGGGACGGCAAGGTCGTCAAGACCATCCCGATCACCTCCGGCGGGCCGGGCACCGAGACCTACAACGGCCAGATGGTCATCAGCGAGCGGTTCGCGGTGACCCGGATGAACGGCGCCACGGTCGGCTTCGGCGGCCAGTACGACATCGCGGACGTGCCGCACGCCATGCGGCTGTCGACCTCGGGCACCTTCATCCACGGCAACTACTGGTCCGCCAAGTCGGTCTTCGGTTCGACCAACGCCAGCCACGGCTGCGTGGGCCTGAGCGACCTCCGCGGCGGCGGGAACAACGGCACGCAGGCCGCCTGGTTCTACAACAACTCGATCATCGGCGACGTGGTCGTGGTGAAGAACTCCCAGGACCGCACCATCCAGCCGGACAACGGCCTGAACGGCTGGAACATGTCCTGGGACCAGTGGAAGGCCGGGCAGTGACCCGCTGCCCCGGTTCAGTGAACGCGCGCTAACCTGCGGCCATGACTGTGAACCTTGAGGTCGCCGACGGCGTCGGCACCATCCGCCTGGACCGCCCGCCGATGAACGCGCTGGACGTCGCCACCCAGGACCGGCTCCGGGAGATCGCCCACGAGGCGACCCGCCGCGAGGATGTCCGCGCGGTGGTCATCTGGGGCGGTGAGAAGGTGTTCGCGGCCGGCGCGGACATCAAGGAGATGCAGGTGATGGACCACGCCGCGATGGTGACCCGGTCCCGCGACCTGCAGGACGCCTTCACCGCGGTGGCCCGGATCCCCAAGCCGGTCGTCGCCGCGGTCACCGGCTACGCCCTCGGCGGCGGCTGCGAGCTGGCGCTGTGCGCCGACTTCCGGATCGCCGCCGAGAACGCCAAGCTCGGCCAGCCGGAGATCCTGCTCGGGCTGATCCCGGGCGCCGGCGGCACCCAGCGGCTGTCCCGGCTGGTCGGCCCCTCGCGGGCCAAGGACCTGATCTTCACCGGCCGGATGGTCCGGGCCGACGAGGCCCTCACCATGGGCCTGGTGGACCGGGTGGTGCCGGCGGAGGAGGTGTACGAGCAGGCGCACGCCTGGGCCGCCGCGCTGGCCAAGGGCCCGGCCCTGGCGCTGCGCGCGGCCAAGGAGTCGGTGGACGCGGGCCTGGAGACCGACATCGACACCGGACTGGCCATCGAACGCACCTGGTTCGCCGGCCTGTTCGCCACCGAGGACCGTGAGATCGGCATGCGCAGCTTCGTCGAGGAGGGCCCGGGGAAGGCCAAGTTCGTCTGAGGCGAACACCTTCTGGGAAGGCAGGGGCGCACACGGAGGCCGGAAGGCCCCGAGTGCGCCCCTGCTGACGCATTCTGGCGTTCCCTGAAAAGTACCCACCCCTATCCGGTACGCTGGGTGATCGTTTGTACGCGCGGCGTTTTCGCTGGTCACCCCAGGATTCCCGACTTCGGGTGGGAAGCGGCGGACACCGCTACCGACTTATGGGGCGCACTGGCCGGGTGTGGGGGGATCCTGTGGTGACACCGCACCCGCCCCAGCCGGCGGCCATCATGGGGGGCATGGCGGGCTTGGACGGAATGGATCAACCGCAGCAGCGTGTCTGCGTGGCTGCCCGGAGCGCGGCTTTCGCCGAGGACGAGCTGGCCCTGCGGGCGATCGACCGGTTCGGCGACCCGACGGTCGAGGAAGTGCGACTCCCCTCCCGTCCCGAGTCGGCGGCCAGCGCGCGCCGCCTCACCGAGCTGATCATCCTGCGCCACTGGCAGCTGAGTCCGCAGTTGGCCGAGTACGCGGTGCTGCTCGTCTCCGAGCTGGTGGGGAACGCGGTGCGGCACACCGGAGCCCGCACCTTCGGCCTGCGGCTGCTGCGGCGGCGCGGCTGGATCCGGCTGGAGGTGCGCGACCCCTCGCGCGGGCTGCCCTGTCTGATGCCGGTGCGCGAGATGGACATCAGCGGCCGGGGGCTGTTCCTGGTCGACCGGCTCTCCGACCGCTGGGGCGTGGACCTGCTGCCCCGCGGCAAGACCACCTGGTTCGAGATGCGCGTCACCGACCGCTGAGCCGGCCGCCGCCCGGGTGCCGGCGGTCCGCCACGGGCGGTGCGCGATGCCCGTACGAGCCGCGGCCGCAACGCGAAGAGGCCCCGGTGCGTCGTGGTGTGACGGCGTGGGGGCCTCTTGCGGCACGCCAGGGTCTAGGGGGTGTGATCCTGGCGGAAAGGCGACCGAGCCCGGGTCAATGGGAGTCGCGCGAACGACTATCGCAGACAGGGTGTCTCCTTTTCAAAGCGGCATCCGGTAACCTAAGCCTGCAATTCGGACATTTCACCTCCTAAGGCAAGGTGAGGTGCGCCACCAGCCTTGTGAATGATGGATAGGTACCCGGCGAGGCTGATGTTCATACGGGTGATGCCGCGTCATGCGGTTCCCGGGAGTCCGCGTCCCGGGTGATTGTCGCCGGTGGTCCAGACCGGAGGTCGGATTCTTTCTTTGCCCGACCGTGCTTGGCATGTTCGCGTCGAGACTTCAGCATGAACGGGAAACGCGCTACGCGCGTCATGTCCCGTTCAACCCAGGAACCGGGAGCCCCCCATGGAAGCCCATCGACACCAGCCCACCCGTCGTGGCCTGCTGCGCTCCGGCGCCGGCCTCGGCGCCGCAGCGCTCGGCCTCACCGCCGCCTCCGCGACCGCCGCCCAGGCGGCGGGGACCACCGGCGAAGCCGTCTCCACCGCCTACCCCACGACCCACTGGATCCCGGCCAGCAGCTCCAACTACACGGTCTCCAACCGTCCGACGACCTACACGATCAACACCATCGTCATCCATGTGACGCAGGAGACCTTCCAGGACGCCATGCGCATCTTCAAGGACCCCGCGAAGCAGGTGTCCACGCACTACATGGTGGCCTCGGCCGACGGCTACATCGGCCAGTTCGTCCGGGAGAAGGACATCGCCTGGCACGCCGGGAACTGGAGCTACAACACCCACAGCATCGGCATCGAGCACGAGGGCTGGGTCGACCAGCCGGAGTACTTCACCGACGCGCTCTACAACTCCTCCGCCCAGCTGACCGCCGCGATCTGCACCCGGTACAAGATCCCCCGCACCCGTACGCACATCATCGGCCACGTGGAGGTGCCCGGCGCCACTCACACCGACCCCGGTCCGTACTGGGACTGGGACCGGTACATGGCGCTGGTCAACGCCTACTGATCGGTCCCTTTCGGCCGTCGCTTAATCTGTGCAGGTCGGACAAGCACTGAGAAGGGGTGGCCCAGGTGGCTGACATCGAGACGGCCAAGAAGGCGTTCGCGCGCTTCGACGTCAACGGAGACGGGCTGATTTCCGCGACCGAGTACAAGAGCGTCATGGCCCAGCTGGGGGACCCGTACGTCACGGAGACCGTCGCGCAGGCCGTGATCAACTCGCACGACTCCAACGGCGACGGCCTGCTGTCGTTCGAGGAGTTCTGGGCGGCTCAGAACAAGGGCTGAGCCCACACCACCGGCGGCCGGACCCCGGCTCGCGGCAAAGGCCGCCGGTACGCCTCGGCCCTGGCGGGCCGGGGCGCCGCGCGGGTGCGATCGGCCCGGAGCCCATTCCCCGCTCAGCGCACGTGTCTCCGCTCAGCGCAAGCGTCTCGGCTCAGCGCCAGTGGCGGCGCTGGGCACTGGCACGGCGCCGGCGGTCGTTGCAGAGCAGGCAGCGGCCGAAGCCCGGCGGCAACGGGTCCTCCTTGTCCCCGTACAGCGGGTCGACCGCGCCCCGCGGATGCTCCGCGCATCCGGTCGCGCCGCGCTCGGCCGCCAGCGCGCCCGCCGCGGCCAGCGCCCGGCGCAGCGCGTCGCCGAGCTGCTCGGCCTCGTGTGCGCTCGGTGCCGCCTCCAGGGAGAACGCGATGTCCGAAGCGGTGCTGAGCGCGCTCTGGAGCTCGCGCAGGTCTGCGTAACTCATGCTCCGAGCGTAAGCGCACCCACCGACAGCGCCCGCCGTGCCGCCCGGCCCGGCAGCCGGTCCGAGCGGCAGAGATGCGGGTCGGCCCCGGTGCGCCGCCGGCCGGACGCAGCGGTCCGGGGCGGATACCGGGTGCCGGATGCGGCAGCACGGGGCTGTGGGTGCCGGGCGTTCCGGCCCGGCGGGCAGGGTGCCCCGGGGGTCAGTGGTGCCCGGCGATCACGGAGCCTGCCCCGCCGGCGATCCGGGTGGCCCGTGCGGTCGGAGTGCCGTGCGGTCCGGTGCCGTGCGGGTCAGGGGGCGGCCCACTCCCGCATCGCCGCCGTACTGGAGAACGCCGCCACGTTCCGGTCCAGCGGAGTGTCCGTGTGCTGGTGGATCCGCCACTTGGCCTTGATCCGCGGCTTGCCGGCCGTGACGTAGTCCGCTATCCACAGCCCGTCGCCCGCGTAGGACGTGGTGTCGTGGTGCAGCCAGAAGGAGCGGCCGCAGTAGAGCATGACCCGGTGGGTGGGGCGCAGCGCCTTCACCCGGCGCAGGAAGTGATCCTTCTCCGCGTTGCTCGCGCGGGTGCCGGAGCTGGTGGTCTCCCAGTCCACCGCCAGCAGGTCACCCTGGCGGGAGGCGCACTTCTCCACGAAGTACGAGGCCTGGGCGTCGATGTTGCCCGGCCACAGGAAGTGGTAGAAGCCCAGCACGCAGCCGGCCGCGCGGGCCCGGGAGGCCTGCGAGGACTGGCGGGGGTTGATGTACGTACGGCCCTCGGTCGCCTTGACGAACACGAACGACAGGCCGTCGGTGTCGAAGGTGGACTGATGTGAACTGACGTCGATGCCACGGATCATGCGGATGCGCCTCCCGGACATGAGTGGGGGGAATCGGAGGAGCGGGTGGTGCCACCCGGTGAGGGCGAGGGTTTACACACAACGTGCCCGGATATGGACAGTGTGCAACGTCATAGTCTCGGTGATGCATGCACAGGGTTCACCGGTTCTGTCAACTCTGCGCCGTTCTGGGGCTGTTGAGCCACTGACCGGCGTATTCTGCGGACCGCGGCTGCCCTGCGCAGCCGGGACGGCACAGCCATTGCCCGCCCGCGACAGAGGACCGCGATGACTGACTTACCGGAGACGCTGACGGCATGCCTGGCGCTGGGCACCCTCGCCGCCGCGGCCCTGGTGCCGTTGCTGTGGCGGGCCCGCCGACACGCCGCGCAGGCCCTGTCCGAGCGCGCCGCCGCGGTGGCCGAGAACGCCCGGCTCACCGCGCGGGTCCAGGAACTCACCGAGGAGACCCGGCACCTGGCCGCCGAGCGCCTCCCCGCCCTGACCCGCCATCTCCGCCATCCGCACGTGCCGGTGCCCGGCCTGGCCCATCCCGGTCTGCTGGGCAGTGAGACCGACCGCGACCACCGCGCGGTGCTCGACCTGGTCTCCCGGGCGGTACTGGCCGAGCGGCGGCGGGTGGACGAGGCCGCGCAGGCCGCCATCCGCGGTACCACCAAGGCCATCCAGGCCCGGAGCTACCAGCTGCAGGACCTCATCACCGAGATGCAGCACCGCTACGACGACCCGGGCATCATCCACGACACCGTGGTGCTCAGCCGCATGGGGGAGCAGATCCTGCGGCGGATCCAGGCCACCGGAGTGGTCTGCGGGGCCACCGCCGGGCTCACCCGGGCCGATTCGCACCTGGGCGACATCGTGGTGGGTGCCCAGTCCCGTATCGCCGGCGCGGAGCGCGTCAAGGTCACCAGCCGCTTGACCGAACCGATCGGGGTGGTGGCCCGCGCCGCCGAACCGGTCGCCATCGCCGTCACCGAGCTGCTGGCCAACGCCGTGCACCACTCGCACGGCACCCTGGCCGTGGACGTCAGCCTGCACCGGAGCGAGACCGGCGCGGTGATCGTCATCGACGACGCCGGGGTGGGCATGCACAAGGAGGAGGTCGAGTACGCGACCCGGATGATGTCCGGGCAGTACCCGGTGCTCATCACCGAGCTGGGCGACCCGCCGCGCACCGGGTTCGCCGCCATCGGACGGCTGGTGCGGCAGTTCGGGTTCAGCGTCTCGGTGGACAAGCCCGCCCCGTACGGCGGGGTGCGCGCCATCGTGCACATCCCGGGCCGGCTGCTGACCATGCTGGACGAGACCACCCCGATGTCCGTGGCCGCCCCGCTGACCGCCGACTCCGATCCGGCGGACCGGACCGCCGCCGCCCGGGCCCGTACCCACGCGGCCCGCGGCCACGCCGAGGACCCGCCCACCACCGGCCTGCCCCGGCGCCGCCGCCACGGTGCCCAGGCCCCGCAC
>NZ_SRID01000348.1 GCF_004684805.1 Streptomyces palmae | reverse complement strand
GTCCCCGCCCCGTGCCACCCGCGCCGCCCCTCCCGGAGGACCGGGCGCTCAGCCCGTACACCGGGCTCACCCGCCGCCACTGGGAGGCGGCCGCCGATGCCCTGCTGGCCGCCGTCCGCCCGTACGCCAGCCCCGAGCAGGCCCTGATTCCGCTGCCCGGCGCCCGGGCCAGCAGCTCCGGACCGCGCTCCGACGGCCTGGAGGGCTACGCCCGCACCTTCCTGCTGGCCGCGCTGCGGATCGCGGGCGCCGACGGCCGGGACCCGGGCGGCCTGCTGGACCGCTACGCCCGAGGCCTGGCCGCCGGCACCGCGCACCCGGTCGCCGAACCGGACCTCACCGCGGACACCCCCGAGTCCTGGCCCCTGGTGACCGACCGCGGGCAGGCCATGGTGGAGGCCGCCGGCATCGCCCTGGGCCTGCGGCTCACCCGCCGCTGGCTCTGGGACCGACTGGACGACCGGGTCCGGGAGCGCGCCGCCGCATGGCTGGCCGGGGCGCTGCACCGGCACCCCTGGGACAACAACTGGTGGCTCTTCCCGCTGACCGTCGGCGGCTTCCTCGCCGAGACCGGGGGCAGCGCCGACCAGGTCCGGGCGGCCCGCGCGGCGGTGGACCGCGGACTGGAACGGATCGAGCGGTGGTGGCGGGGCGGCGGCTGGTACACCGACGGCCGTCCCCGGGCCTTCGACCACTACAACGGCTGGGCCCTCCACCTGTATCCGGTGCTGCACGCCCGGCTGGCGGCCGACCCGCGCCTCCTGGCGGTCTACGGCCCCCGGCTCCACGCCCACCTGGAGGGGGCCACCCGGATGTTCGGGGCGGACGGCGCGCCGATGCACCAGGGGCGTTCACTCAGCTACCGGTTCGCCGCCGCCGCGGCCCCCTGGCTGGGCGCGCTCACCGGCCACACCCCGCTCAGCCCGGGCGCCACCCGCCGACTGGCCTCCGGAGCCCTGCGCTACTTCCTGGACCGGGGCGCCGCCGGGCCGGACGGCCTGCTCTCGCTGGGCTGGCACGGCCCGTATCCGGCGCTGGCGCAGCCCTACTCCGGCCCGGCCTCCCCGTACTGGGCGGCCAAGGGGTTCCTGGGTCTGCTGCTCCCCGCCGGGCACCCGGTGTGGACCGCCGTCGAGGAGCCCCTGCCCGCGGAACGGGGCGACGCCGTGACCGCTCTCCCCGGGCCGGGCTGGCTGCTGCAGTCCACCGCCGGCGACGGCATCGTACGGCTGCACAACCACGGCAGCGACAACCAGCCGCACCAGGCGGTGCACCCCGACGACCCCCTGTACGCGCGCTTCGCCTACTCCACCGGCACCGGACCCACCCCGCCCGGCACCGAGCCCGACAACCACTTCGGGCTGATCACCGACGGCGGCACCACCATGCGCGGTCCCATCGAACCGCTGGGCAGCGGTCCGGGCTGGGCCGCCTCCGCGCACCGGCCACGCACCGGGGACGGGGACCCGCTGCCCGGGGTCACGGTCACCTCGGTCACCCTGGCGCACGGCGCGGAGGAGATCCGGGCCCACCTGGTGCACGGCGCCCGGCCGGGCACCGGGGTCCGGCTGAGCGGCTGGGCCACCTCACCGTCCTTCGGCACCCGCTCGGCGCTGCTGCCCGTGTACGGCTTCCCCGCGGCCGAGCGGACAGCGGCCCTGGAGCACTGCGCGACCGCCTACGGCGCCGACGCCCGCTGCCCCGTGCTCACCGGCACGGTCGCGGAGACCTGCCACGCCTTCGTGGCCCTGGCCCGACTGGCCGGCCGGTCGACGGCGGCGCACCACCCGGCCGCCCCGTACCCCCGGGTCCGGGTGGCCCCGCGCCCGGACGGTTCGGTCAGCGTCGACGCCCACTGGGCCGACGGACGACGGCTCGGAGTGCTCCTCGGACACCGCCATGTCGTCCGGATCGGATAGCGCCGAGCCCACGGCCCGCCGCGCCCGACGGCGGCAAGCCTCGTCCGGTCGGGGGGAGTGGCAGTGCTCCTCGGGCACCCCCGTCCGGCGTCGGATCGCCACGCGTTCCGATGGCGTCCGGTGGCGCCGGTCGGGCATCTCGGAAGCCGGGCACCCCGCCCGGGGCGCGCGGGGTAGCGCAGGTACCGGCAGCCTGCCGGCGGCAGCGCCTCCTGCCCGGTCGGGGGAGTCAGGGCAGCAACCGCTGCTCCTTGGCCACCGCCACCGCACCGGCCCGGGTGTCCACGCCGAGCTTGTCGTAGATCCGGCCCAGATGGGTCTTCACGGTGGCCTCGCTGATGAACAGCGCGCGGGCGATGTCGCGGTTCCCCAGCCCGCGGGCGAGCTGCCCCAGGATGTCCAGCTCCCGCTCGGTGAGCGCGGGCCGGGGGCGGCGCATCTGGGCCATCACCCGGCTGGCCACCGGCGGCGAGAGCGCGGTCCGCCCCGCGGCGGCCGCCTCGATGGCGGAGAACAGCTCCTCCGGCCGCTCCGCCTTCAGCAGATAGCCGATCGCCCCCGCCTCGATGGCCCGGGTGATGTCGGCATCGGTGTCATAGGTGGTGAGGACCAGGACATGCGGGGCGCCGGGCCCGGCCGAGGTGATGCGCCGGGTGGCCTCGATCCCGGTCATCCCGGCCCCCAGCTGGAGATCCATCAGCACCACCGCCGGACGGAGCGCGGCGGCCAGCGCCACCGCCTCCTCGCCGTCCCCCGCCTCGCCGACCACCTCGACGTCCGGCGCGCTGCCGAGCAGTGCCCGCAACCCGGCCCGTACCACCGCGTGGTCGTCGCAGAGCAGGATGCGCAGCGGCGCGCGTCCGCCGTCTTCGGAAGGACTGGTCATCAGGCGGACTCCAGGGGGATGGCGGCGGACAGGACGGTGCCCTCGCCCGGCGCGGACTCGATGGTGAGGGTGCCGCCCAGCTGCGCCACCCGGGCCCGCATCGCCGGCAGGCCATGGCCGCGGTCGGCGCCGGCGCCCGGCCCGCTCGGCGCGGCCGGCCGGAAACCGCACCCGTCGTCGGCGATGTCCAGCACCACCTGGTCGCCCAGCAGGGTCAGGGTGAGGGCGGCGGTGGCGGCGCCGGAGTGCTCGCGGATGTTCGCAAGCGCCCCCTGGGCGATGCGCAGCAGCGCCGACTGCACCCGGCCCGGCAGCGGGGCGGGTACCCCTTCCAGGTGGAAGCGCACCGCGAGACCGGGGCCGCTCTCCCGCGCCGCCAGCTCCCGCAGCGCCTCGTGCAGCGGGACCCCGCCGGCGAGGTCGGCCGGGGCCAGGTCGTGGACGAAGCGGCGCGCCTCGGCGAGGCTGCGGGCGGTGATCTCGGTGGCGGCGTGGACGTGCCGGCGGGCGGCCTCCGGATCGGACCCCCAGGTGCGGTCGGCGGCCTGGAGCAGCATGCGCTGGCTGGACAGCCCCTGGGCCAGGGTGTCGTGGATCTCCATGGCCAATCGCTGCCGCTCGGCCAGCGTGCCCTCGCGGCGCTCGGTGGCGGCCAGCTCGCGCCGGGTGCGCAGCAGGTCCCCGATCAGTGCCCGCTGCCGCTCGGCCTGCCGCTCCATGTGCAGGAACACGGCGGTGGCGATGGCCGCGACCGCCGGCGGGGCCAGCACCAGATTGGGGTCGAAACCGCCGGCCAGTCGCAGCTGCGCGGCCACCACCAGGGCGGTGAGCAGGGCCACCAGCGGGACCGCCGCGCGGGCGGGCAGGGTGCGCAGGCCCGAGTAGAAGAACGGCACCGCGCACCAGGCGAAGCTCGGCGCCAGCAGCACCAGGACCGCCCAGACGGCGACCCCCGCGGCCAGCCGCCCCGCACCCCGCCGCAGGCCGGCGGCCCGGGCCGGACCGCCCGGGGCCGGCTCCGGCGGTGAGCCCCGGTCGGCCGGTCCCGGTCCGGCGGGCACCTCCAGGACCGGACCGAGGACGTACAGCACCGCGAGCGCGGCACTCAGCACGATGATCCACGCGGTACGGGGGTCGCCCGGATGCCGGATGAGGAAGCGCGCCAGGGAGGCACCCAGCAGCAGAAAGAATGCCGCGTGCATGACGGATCCCAGCCGACGGGTGTCGGGGTCCGCTGCCAGTGGGCCGCTGTCGTGCACGTCGATGATCTCCTCGCCGGGGCTCTCCCCGCAGTCCTAACCCGCGCCGGGAGCGTCCCGCATCAACCGATCGGTTGATGCCGCCCTCCATCATCACGCACCGGCACTCCGACCGGAACGCCGATCCCGCGGGCCCGCGCCGCTTCGAGGATGGGAGGCACAGCGAACGGAGCGCCCGCTCCGCCACCGCCCATCGAGGAGTCCTGATGAAGAAGCTGTCCCCGCGTGCCCGCGTGCTGACCGCCACCGCCGTCGTCGCGGCGGCCGGTGCCGCGACCTTCGGCGCCGTCTCGGCGACCGCCGCACCCTCCGCGGCCCAGGCCGCGCCGGTCCGCGCCGACCTGAAGGACAAGGACCTGGTCCGCTCCACCCATCTGTCCGTGGACGCCGCCACCCGTGCCGCCCAGGCCACCCTGGACGCCGCGGAGCGGGACGGGCAGAAGATCTCCGTCGCGGTGGTGGACCGCAACGGCACCACCCTGGTCACCCTGCGCGGCGACGGCGCGGGACCGCAGTCCTACGAATCGGCGCAGCGCAAGGCGTTCACCGCCGTCTCCTGGAACGCCCCCACCTCCGAGCTGACCAAGCGCCTGGAGCAGGCACCGACCCTCAAGGACATCCCGGGCACCCTGTTCCTGGCCGGCGGGGTCCCGGCCAAGGCCGCGGGCGCCCCGGTGGCGGGCATCGGCGTGGCCGGCGCCCCCAGCGGCGACCTGGACGAGAAGTACGCGCAGGCGGGTCTGGCCGCGCTCGGCGGTTGAGCCGCCCACCGGGAAATCCGTCCCGGCGCCGGCCGCCGCGGTGGCATGCTGACCATGTGAACCGACCGGAGATCCACATCAGCTTCGCCCCCGAGATCCGCCCCCTCGCCGCCCCGGAGCGGCGGGCGGGGCGGACAGCCCTGGCCACCGACGGGTCGTCCACCCTCGGACATGTCGTCGAGTCGCTCGGCGTACCCCTCACCGAGGTCGGCCGACTGCTGGTGGACGGCCGGGAGACACCGGTGTCCCACGTGCCCCGGCAGGGTGAGACCGTCGAGGTGTGCGCCGTCGACCGCCCGCAGCGGGTGCCCGGAGCGCCGCTCAGCTTCCTGCTCGACGTGCACCTGGGCACGCTGGCCCGGCGGCTGCGACTGCTGGGCGTGGACGCGGCCTACGAGAGCGAGGACATCGGCGACCCGGCGCTGGCCAGCCAGTCGGCCGCCCAGCGCCGGGTGCTGCTCTCCCGCGACCGGGGTCTGCTGCGGCGCCGGGAGATCTGGGCGGGCGCGTTCGTCTACAGCGACCGGCCCGACGAGCAACTCCGCGACGTACTGGGCCGCTTCGCGCCCCCACTGGCCCCGTGGACCCGCTGCACCGCCTGCAACGGCCTGCTCACCGATGCCGACAAGGAGGCAGTGCGGGAGCGGCTGGAGCACGGCACCCAGCGCACCTACGACGTCTTCGCCCAGTGCACCGCCTGTGAGCGGGTGTACTGGCGCGGCGCCCACCACGCCCAGTTGCAGGAGATCGTCGAGCGCGCGATGAGCGAGTTCGGCGGCGCCGCGGTCTGAGCTGCGGCGGGCCGGGGCGTGGTGGCCGGTGCCACCGTCTGGTCCCTGGCTGGCCGGGGCGGTGGCCGGTGCCGCTGTGAGCCCTGCCGGCCGGGGCGCGGCTGCCGCCGCTGTCCGACCCCGGCAGCCCGAGGTGGTGGCGATGGCTCCCCGCGTCCTTCGCCGGCGCGCAGCTGATCCTGCACGGCCGAGTGGCGGCGGCCCTCGCGGTGACAGGGCTGCTGCTCCTGGTCACCTACCGGCTCCCCCTCCCGACACCCATCGGGCCGCGCCCACGGCCTGAGCCGGGGCGCCAGCACCGTTCGGACCAGCCCCCTGCCACCCTCCGTCTCATCACCGCCCCCCACGGTCCAGCACGGCCCCGGGGCGTCACAGCACCCCTCCGGGAGCGCACGAGTAGCTGACTTCCGCCGGCTGAGCCAGCATGAAGTCAGCAACGGGCCCGCTGACGGAGCGCCATGGACCCCGCGGGCGCCACCGTCGACCGGGTCCGATGCGGGCCGGCCCGCGCCGGATCCGGAGCCCGCCCGGACGCCACCACCGGACCAGCAGGCGCGAAGGCTCGGGTGAGCGGCGAAGGCGGCGGTCTCCCGGCCATCGGCACACGGCCACCGCCTTCCGGCACGCCGATGACGGGCAAGCCCGCCGCGCGCCGAGGAACGAGATGAGGAGACCGGCACAGCCCCCGACCCCGACGCCTCGCACAGCTCTTCGCCGTACCTGACAGGAGTGGAACACCGCACATGGCCAACACCTCCGCCATCCGGCCCACGGCGCAGATCGGCGTCACCGGCCTGGCCGTCATGGGCAGCAACCTCGCCCGGAACTTCGCCCGGCACGGTCACACCGTGGCCGTGCACAACCGGACCCACGCGCGCACCCAGGCACTCGTCGAGGAGCACGGGCACGAAGGCGAGTTCGTGCCCGCCGAGCGCGCCGAGGACTTCGTGGCCTCCCTGGAACGACCGCGCCGGATCGTCATCATGGTCAAGGCCGGCGAGCCCACCGACGCCGTGATCGACGAGTTCGCGCCCCTGCTGGACCAGGGCGACCTGCTGATCGACGGCGGGAACGCCCACTTCCAGGACACCCGGCGCCGGGAGGCCGCACTGCGCGAGCGCGGGCTGCACTTCGTGGGCTGCGGGATCTCCGGCGGCGAGGAGGGCGCCCTGCACGGGCCCAGCATCATGCCGGGCGGCTCGGCCGAGGCGTACCGGGCGCTCGGACCGCTGCTGGAGGACATCGCCGCCAAGGTCGACGGCGAGCCGTGCTGCACCCACATCGGACCGGACGGCGCCGGGCACTTCGTCAAGATGGTGCACAACGGCATCGAGTACGCCGACATGCAGCTCATCGCCGAGGCCTACGACCTGCTGCGCAGGGTCGCCGGCTACCCGCCGGAGAAGATCGCCGAGACCTTCGGCACCTGGAACCAGGGCCGGCTCGACTCCTACCTCATCCAGATCACCGCCGAGGTGCTGAGCCACACCGACCCGGGCACCGGCCGCCCCTTCGTGGACATCGTCGCCGACCGGGCCGAGCAGAAGGGCACCGGCCGGTGGACCGTGCAGTCCGCACTCGACCTCGGCACCCCGGTCTCCGGCATCGCCGAGGCCGTCTTCGCCCGCTCGCTCTCCGGCCACACCGAACTGCGCGCGGCCTGCCGCGAGCTGCCCGGCCC
>NZ_SRID01000347.1 GCF_004684805.1 Streptomyces palmae | reverse complement strand
CCCCCTCACACTCCCCGAGCCGTCGCGCACGCCCCACCCGGCGCGCCCGGTCCGGCTCCCCTGGCCGACGCCGGACGGCGCCCCCGGTTCACAGCACATCCTCCCGGATGCGCTCGGCCCCGCGCAGGCGGGCCGGGGCGGCGCGCCGGTTCTCGGCGATCTCCTCCTCGGTGGGCAGCTCGGCGCCGCGGGTCAGCAGCTTCAGCCGCGGCTGGTAGCGCTCGGGGACCACCGGCAGGCCGGGCGGTGCGGTGTTGGCCGCGCCGGCCGCGAACACCTGCTTGACCAGGCGGTCCTCCAACGAGTGGTACGAGAGCACGGCGATCCGGCCGCCCACCGCCAGGCGCGCCACCGCGTTCGGGATGGCCCGCTCCAGCACCGGCAGCTCGCCGTTGACCTCGATGCGCAGGGCCTGGAAGGTGCGCTTGGCCGGGTTGCCACCGGTGCGCTTGGCGGCCTGCGGCAGCGCCGCGCGGATCAGCTCCACCAGCCGGGCGCTGTTGCTGAACGGTTCCTTCGCGCGCTCCCGGACCACCGCTTCCACGATCTTCCGGGCGAACTTCTCCTCGCCGTAGCTGCGCAGGATGCGGACCAGCTCGCCCGGCGGGTAGGTGTTCAGCACCTCGGCCGCGCTGATCCCGGTGGACTGGTCCATCCGCATGTCCAGCGGGGCGTCCTGGGCGTACGCGAAACCGCGCTCGGCCTCGTCCAGCTGCATCGAGGAGACCCCGAGGTCGAACAGCACGCCCTGCACCGCGGCGATGCCGAGCCGGTCCAGCACCTCGGGCAGCTCGTCGTAGACCGCGTGCACCAGGGTCGCGCGGTCCTTGTAGGGCTCCAGCCGCTCGGCGGAGAGCCTGAGCGCGGCCGGGTCGCGGTCCAGCGCGACCAGCCGGGCGTCGGGGAAGGCGGCGAGCAGCGCCTCGCTGTGCCCGCCCAGCCCGAGCGTGCAGTCGACCACGACGGCGCCGGGCTCGGCGAGGGCGGGAGCGAGCATGTCCAGGCAGCGCCGGAGCATGACGGGAACGTGGAGAGCGTTGCTGCTCATGCGCCCTTCTGAGGTTCGGCGCGGGGGTACGTACCGCCAGGTCCCCACCCGCTCGAAGGGGAAGCGGCCTACTGGCGCCGGGGAAGTGACGTCAGGCGACCGGGAGCGGGAGGAGGCCGAGTGGTACGTACGCGCCGCGCACGCGTAGGTGTTCGGAATCCAGGGGGAGCGTCACGCCTCCCACTTCGCGTCACTTTAGTCCACTCGTCCCCTCGGTCAACCAACCGGCAGCGCGCCTCGCGGGCGCGCCGGATCGCCCTCCCCGACCGGGGGAAGCGCCGTGCACCACCCGCGTGGGCTATGTCACACCACTACCGCCGGAGAGGGGTGTGCCCCCTTTTGCCCGGCGTCGAAGCCGACGTTTCGGCGCGGATGCGCATACCTTCATAGGCATGTCGATATCCGCGCCTCAGCCGCTGCCCCAGCCCGCCGACGGCGTTGCGAACACCGAAGGCACCGTCACCGACCGCCTCGTGGCCGCCAACGCCGAGTACGCGTCCGCGTTCCACGACCCGGGCATGGACGCCCGACCCGTCCTCCAGGTCGCCGTGGTCGCGTGCATGGACGCCCGCCTCGACCTGCACGCCGCGCTCGGCCTGGAGCTCGGCGACTGCCACACCATCCGCAACGCGGGCGGTGTGGTCACCGACGACATCATCCGTTCACTCACCATCAGCCAGCGCGCGCTGGGCACCCGCAGCGTGGTGCTCATCCACCACACCGGCTGCGGCCTGCTCGGCCTCACCGAGGACTTCCGGCACGAGCTGGAGGCGGAGGTCGGGCAGCGCCCGTCCTGGGCGGTGGAGGCGTTCAAGGACCTCGACCAGGACGTCCGCCAGTCGATGGAGCGGGTGCGCACCTCCCCGTTCCTGCTGCACAAGGACGATGTGCGAGGCTTCGTGTTCGATGTGCACACGGGCCTGCTGCGCGAGATCGACCCCAAGGGATAGGCCCGGACACATCGCCTGGCTCCGCGGCGGTACCGACACATCCCCTCCGGTTGTCCACAGGCGAGTGACGGGATGCCGCGGAGACGGCAAGAATGCGTGGAGGACATCACCCCCGTGCGTGCCGCACGGGGGTGACCGTCCGTGTTTCGGGGTGGGCCGGGTCCGTATCGGGGGCGTCGGCCCGAGGACGGGCCGAGGAGGGCCGGGTGACCACCTATGACGAGCAAGCGAGCCTCAGCCATGTGACCACCGTCGCGGAACGGGTCCGCAGATCGGTGGAGAGCGTGATCGAGGGCAAGCCCGAGGTCGTACGGCTGACGCTCACCGTGCTGCTCGCCGAGGGGCATCTGCTGATCGAGGACGTCCCGGGCGTCGGCAAGACCATGCTCGCCAAGGCGCTGGCCCGGTCGGTCGACGGTTCGGTGCGCCGTATCCAGTTCACGCCCGACCTGCTGCCCTCGGACATCACCGGGGTCAGCATCTACGACCAGCAGCGCAAGGAGTTCGAGTTCAAGCCCGGGGCGATCTTCGCGCAGATCGTGATAGGCGACGAGATCAACCGCGCCTCGCCCAAGACCCAGTCCGCGCTGCTGGAGTCGATGGAGGAGCGGCAGGTCACCATCGACGGGCATACCTACGAGCTGCCCAGCCCGTTCATGGTGGTGGCCACCCAGAACCCGGTCGAGATGGAGGGCACCTACCCGCTGCCCGAGGCCCAGCGCGACCGCTTCATGGCCCGGGTGTCGATGGGCTACCCGAGCCCCGAGGCCGAGCTCCAGATGCTGGACGTGCACGGCGGGGCGTCCCCGCTGGACGGCATCCAGCCGGTGGCGCAGGCCCAGGACATCGTCAGGCTGGTCGAGGCGGTGCGCGCGGTGCACGTGGCCGAGGCCGTCCGGCGGTACGCGGTGGATCTGGTCTCCGCCACCCGCAACCACCCCGACCTGCGGCTCGGCGCCTCGCCGCGGGCCACGCTGCACCTGCTGCGGGCCGCCAAGGCGGCGGCCGCGCTGGCCGGACGCGAGTTCGCGCTGCCGGACGACGTGCAGGCGCTGGCCGTGCCGGTGCTGGCGCACCGGCTGCTGCCCACCGCGCAGGCCCAGCTGAACCGGCGCACCGCGGAGCAGGTGGTCACCGAGATCCTGCAGCGCACCCCGGTGCCCACCGCCCCGCGCGGTGCCCAGGCCGGGCAGTTCCCCGGCAGCGCCGTGCAGTTCCCCGGCGGCGCGGCGCCACCGGCGGTGCCGCCCGCGATGCCCGCGGGCGAGTTCGGCCACCAGCCTCCGGGCGCCCGGGGGCTCTGATGGCAGCAGGGGGGATGCCGCCGGCCGGCGGCGCGGAGGACGGCAGCGGAGTGCGTGCCGCGCTCGGCGGCCTGACCACTCGCGGCCGGTCCTTCCTGGCCGCCGGTATCGCGGCGGTGGGGTGCAGCTGGGTGCTGGGGCAGCAGGATCTGCTCCGGGTCGGGCTGCTGCTCGCGGTGCTGCCGCTGACCTGCGCGGCGGTCCTCTACCGCACCCGGCACCGGGTGGCCGCCAGCCGGCGGCTGAGCCCTGCCCGGGTGCCGGCCGTCTCCGAGGCCCGGGTGTCGCTGCGCATCGACAACATCTCCCGGCTGCCCACCGGGCTGCTGATGCTCCAGGACCGGGTCCCCTATGTGCTCGGTCCCCGGCCGCGTTTCGTACTGGACCGGATCGAGCCGGCCGGCCGGCGCGAGGTGTCCTACCGGGTGCGTTCGGACCTGCGCGGGCGCTATCCGCTGGGCCCGCTGCAGCTGAGGCTCTCCGACCCGTTCGGGATGTGCGAGCTGACCCGCGGGTTCAGCAGCTACGACGTGCTGACCGTGGTGCCCCGGGTGGAGCCGCTGCCGGCCATCCGGCTGCTCGGCGAGGCCGCCGGGTACGGCGACGGGCGGAACCGCGCCCTGGCGTTGGCCGGTGAGGACGACGTGATCCCGCGCGAGTACCGGCACGGTGACGACCTGCGCCGGGTGCACTGGCGGTCCACCGCCCGGTACGGCGAGCTGATGGTCCGCCGGGAGGAGCAGCCGCAGCGCGCCCACTGCACGGTGCTGCTGGACACCCGGGGGGTGGCCCACGAGGGCTCGGGGCCGGACTCGGCCTTCGAATGGGCGGTGTCCGGGGCCGCGTCGACCTCGATCCACCTGCTGGAGCGCGGTTACGCGGTGCGGCTGCTGACCGACACCGGCGACTCGGTGCCGAGCGCCGAGGCGGGCGGCAGCTTCACCGGTGCCTCCGCGGACTCCGCCGACACCGCGGGCATGCTGCTGGACACCCTGGCCGTGATCGACCACTCGGACGGTACGGGGCTGGGCCCGGCCCATGACGCGCTGCGCGGCGGACAGGAGGGCCTGCTGGTGGCCTTCCTGGGCGAGCTGGACCACGAGCAGGTCGCGCTGCTGGGCCGGATGCGGCCGCGCGGCGGGGCGGCGGTGGCCTTCCTGCTGGACAACGCCGCCTGGGCGAGGGGGGCTCGGGGCGCCACGGGCGGTCCGAGCGCGGTGGAGGAGCGGCTGCGGGCGCTGCGGGAGTCCGGCTGGACGGCGCTGCCGGTCGGGCCGGGCGACTCGCTGAACCAGCTGTGGCGGCACGCCGACACCTACGGCGCGGGCCCGGCCGGGACCGGTGCGGCCACGATGGCGAACGGGACGGGGGTGCGGCCGTGAGCGGACGCACGCGACTGGCGGTCTGTGCGGCACTGGCGACGATGGCGGCGGCCTGCTCGCTGCTGCCGCTGGTGCATCCCTCCCGCTGGATCCTGCAGGCCGCCTTCCTGCTGGCGATGCAGAGCGCGGTGGGCGCCGCGGCCCGCCGGGTGCCGCTGGCCCGGCCGCTGACCATGGCCGCCCAGGTGCTGGCGAGCCTGCTGATGATCACCTTGGTGTTCACCCGGCACCAGGCCCTCGCCTGGGTGCTGCCCAGCCCGGAGTCGGTCCGGGAGATCGGCCGGCTGGCCCAGCAGGGCGCCGACGACATCGGGCTGTACGCCATCCCGGCACCGGCCACCGACGGCATGCGCCTGCTGCTGGTCGCCAGCGTGCTGGTGGTCGGACTGGCGGTGGACGCGACGGCGGTCACCTACCGCAGCGCGGCGCCCGCCGGGCTGCCGCTGCTGGCCCTGTACTCGATCGCGGCCGGACTCTCCGAGAGCGACCAGGACTGGCTCTGGTTCCTGCTGGCCGCGGCCGGCTATCTGCTGCTCCTCCTGGCCGAGGGACGGGACCGGCTGTCCCAGTGGGGGCGGCTCTTCACCGGCGGGGGCGCCGGCCCGCGGGTCCCGGAGCGGGTGACGTCCGGGCTGGAGACGGGGGGCGGGCCGGCGCTCGCCCCGGTCCGTACCGGACGCCGGATCGGTGTCCTGGCGCTGGGCATCGCGCTGGCCGTGCCCGCGGCGCTGCCCTCGCTGGACGGCGGGCTGCTGGAGCAGAGCGGCGAGGGCCCGGGGCGCCGCGGGGGCGGCACCATCTCCGCGGTGAACCCGCTGGTCTCGCTGCAGAACAGCCTCAACCAGCCGGAGGACCGCGAGGTACTGCGCTACCGCACCAACGCCCGGAACCCGGAGGACCTGTATCTGCGGATCGTGGCGCTGGACAGGTTCGACGGCTCCTCCTGGAAGCCCTCGGAGCGGCGGGTCGAGGACATGCCGGACCCCATGCCGCGGCCGGCCGGGCTGGACCTCCAGGTGCCGGTCACCACGGTCGACACCTCGCTGAAGGCCGCCGACTGGTACGCCCAGAACTGGCTGCCCATGCCCTTCCCGGCCGGCCGGGTGGAGATCGACGGCCGATGGCGGTTCGAACCGGAGGGCCGGACCGTGGTCGGCGACCGGGGCCAGACCACCCGGGGCGCCACGTACCAGGTGACCAGCCTGCAGGTGAACCCGACCGCCGAGCAGCTGGCCGCCGCGCCCCGACCGCCGCAGCGGCTGCTCAGCGAGTACACCAAGGTGCCCGACTCACTGCCGCCGATCGTGGAGCAGACCGCGCGGGAGGTGACCGCGGGCACGGACAACCCCTATGAGCAGGCCGTCAAACTGCAGAACTGGTTCTCCTCCGACGGCGGCTTCCGCTACGACACCGAGGTGCGGGCCGGCACCGGCCCGCAGGCCATCGCCAACTTCCTCCGGGACAAAGAGGGCTTCTGCGTCCACTTCGCCTTCTCGATGGCGGCGATGGCCCGCACCCTGGACATTCCGGCCAGGGTGGCGGTGGGCTTCACCTCGGGCACCGCGCGGGACGACGGCAGCAGGTCGGTGGGGCTCAAGGACGCCCACGCCTGGCCCGAGCTGTACTTCAAGGGCCTGGGCTGGACACGCTTCGAGCCCACCCCCAGCCGCGGCACCCAGCCCGACTACAGCGTGAGCCAGGTGCCCTCCCGCAACCACGACCCCCAGACCCCGGCACCGCGCCCGAAGCCCACCGACCGCCCCTCGGCCGAGCCCTCCGACGAGGACGGCTGCCCGGCCGCGGCCCGGCGGCTCGGGGACGACTGCCAGGCCGCGGCCGACCAGCCGCGGGCGGGCTCCGGCTCCGGCTGGGGCGGGACGGTACGCACCGCCGCGTGGGTGGCCGCCCTGCTGGCGCTGCTGGCGGCGGTACCGCTGCTGCCCATGGTGTGGCGGCGGCGGCTGAGATCCCGGCGGCTGAAGGGCTCCTCGGGAAGCTCCCCGCGGGACCCCGCCGAGCACACCCTCGCCGCCTGGCAGGAGCTGATCGACACCGGCTGGGACTACGGGGTGCTGCCCGACGACTCGCAGACCTCCCGCACCGCGGCGGCCCGGATCGTCGAGGTCCGCGGGCTGGACCTGGCGGCCCGCGAGGCGGCCCGGCGGATCGCGGAGGCGGTGGAGCAGGTGCTGTACGCGCCACGGCCGCGCCTGGCCCCGGGCCTCGCGGACGACGTCCGGCTGGTGATCGACGCGCTGCACACCTCGGCGGACCGTCCCAGCCGGCTCCGGGCCCGGTTCGCCCCGCGCTCCGCCGTCCGCCTCCTGTGGGCCGCCTCCCAGCGGCGATCGGCCTGGTCGGCACGGTGGGCCGGCGGTGTCTCCCGGTGGTCCCGCTGGAAGACGCTCACCCGCCGCGAGGCCCCTCCGAAGAGCTAGGCCGAGGAACCCGGCGCCACCGTACGCGGCGCCCCCGCGCGGACGATCCGTGCAGGAGGCGGCGGCGAGCCCGCGCGTACGGCGAGGGCCCCGCCGGGTGCCGAGGGCCCGTGCCGGCCGGACAGGGCACGTGTCCGCTTACCGGTCGGGCATCGGGCGGGGAGGATCGGCCGAGGTG
>NZ_SRID01000346.1 GCF_004684805.1 Streptomyces palmae | reverse complement strand
GGGACCGGGCGGGCGGCGGAAGCGGAGGACGGGCCGGACCCCGGCGAGCGGTTGCGGGTCGACCCGCTGGCGGTGCTCGCCGAGACCGCCGGCTACGACGACCCCGAGCGCTGGTGGGAGGACATGGTCGAGCACCGCGCCGCCGGCCCGGCGGCACCGGTGGACGTCCTGGCCCCGTTCACGGTGCTCGGCGAGGCGATGGCCGAACTGCGAGCCCGCCACGGGGACGGCGGGCACCCGCACGACGCCATCCGCGAGGCCCATATGCGGCTCCGACTGCGCGCGGCCCGCCGGGAGTTCGGCGACCGGATCGCCGTGGTCTGCGGGGCCTGGCACGTACCGGCACTGTCCCGGCGCAGCACGGTCACCGCCGACCGCGCACTGCTCAAGGGTCTGCCCAAGGTGAAGCCCGAGCTGAGCTGGGTGCCATGGACCCACCGCCGGCTGTCCCGGTACAGCGGCTACGGCGCCGGCATCACCTCGCCCGGCTGGTACAGCCACCTCTTCCACGCTCCGGACCGGCCGGTGGAGCGGTGGCTGACCAAGGTCGCCGGTCTGCTCCGCACCGAGGACTACCCGGTCTCCTCCGCACACGTCATCGAGGCGGTGCGGCTCGCCGAGACACTCGCCGCGATGCGCGGCCGGCCGCTGGCGGGGCTCGGCGAGACCGTCGACGCGGTGCGCGCGGTGATGTGCGAGGGGTCCGACGTACCGCTTGTCCTGGTCCAGGACCGGCTGGTGGTGGGCGAGGTGCTGGGCGAGGTACCGGAGTCCGCCCCCGCCGTCCCACTCCAGCGCGACCTGAGCCGCGTCCAGCGCTCGCTGCGCCTCAAGCCGACGGCCGCGGAGCGGGAACTCGACCTGGACCTGCGCAAGGAGACCGACGCGGCCCGCAGCCGGCTGCTGCACCGGCTGCGGCTCCTGGACATCGACTGGGGCGTACCGGCCCGCCCCGCACGCGGCAGCACCGGCACCTTCCGGGAGAGCTGGCGGCTGCGTTGGGAGCCGGAGCTGTCGGTGCGGGTCGCCGAGGCGGGGGTGTGGGGCACCACGGTGCACTCCGCGGCCACCGCCAAGGCGGAGTCGCTGGCGCGGGAGGCGGCGTCGCTGGGCGAGGTCACCGAGTTGGCCGAGCGCTGCCTGCTGGCCGGGCTCGGGGAGGCCCTGCCGGAGGTGATGCGGGTACTCGCCGACCGGGCCGCACTCGACACCGATGTGCGTCAGCTCGCCGGGGCCCTGCCCGCGCTGGTCCGCTCGGTGCGGTACGGAGACGTCCGGGGCACCGAGACGGAGGCGCTCACCGGCGTCGCCCGCGGACTGGCCCAGCGTCTGATCGTCGGACTTCCCCCGGCCTGCGTCGGGCTGGACGCGGAGGGAGCGGCGGAGCTGCGCGGCCATCTGGAGCAGGTGCACCAGGCGATCGGCCTGCTGTCCCCCCGCCCGACCGACCCGAGGGCCGGCGCGTCCGGTGCCGAACCGTGTGGGGTGGGCTCAGCCGGTGCCGGTGCCGGTGCCGGTGCCGGTGCCGACGAGCCGGCGGGGTCCGACGGCTCAGCCGGTGCCGATGAGCCGGCGGGGTCTGATGGTCCGGCCGGTGCCGGTGCGCCGACGGATTCCGCGAGCCCGGCCGGTTCCGAACCGTCGGGGGTGGGCTCGGACGGTGCCGGTGCAGGTGCCGGTGCGGGAGCTGACGGAGGCGTTGAGCTGTACGCCAGGTGGTCGGCGGCGCTGCGGACGCTGGCCGACCGGGACGGGGTGTCCGGGCTGATACGCGGCCGGGCGGCCCGACTGCTGCTGGACGACCGGCAGCTGGACGAGGAGGCGGCGGCCCGGCTGATGCGGCTTGCCCTCTCACCGGCTACCGAGCCGGCCCAGGCGGCGGCCTGGATCGAGGGGTTCATCGGCGGCGGGGTCGGCGGCGGCATGCTCCTCGTCCACGACGAACGGCTGCTGGCCCTGGTGGACGAGTGGCTGGTCGGGGTGAGGGCGGAGGCGTTCACGGACGTGCTCCCACTGCTGCGCCGTACCTTCGCGGGGTTCGAGACCGGAGTACGGCGCACCCTGGGCGAGCTGGTCCGCCGCGGCCCGGTCGGCTCGGGCCGGGGATCGAGCACCGGTCCGGATCCGCTGGCGAGTCCCCCGATACCCGGTTTCGGCCCCGATCTGGACCCCAGGCGGGCGGCGGCAGCCCTGCCGACGGTCCGACTGCTGCTGGGCATGGCGGGTACGCCCACCCACCCGGGTGCGGGGTCGGGTCCCGCCCGCGATTGAGAGCGTCTGCGAGAGAAGCGGGCGCGCCGCCGGGGGGCGGGGGCGAGCCGGTGAGAGGTACGGAACACCTCCAAGCGGAGCCTGGACGCTTCGGGCACTTCTGCGATGGGGGCGGCCGGACTCCGCACCCGGGCCGTCCCCGTACCGGTCCGGCGGTGCGGGAGGAGGCCGTAGGGCGGATCTGCGGGTGGCGGAAGAACATGGACGGCGCGAAGGGAGCGGGGGGACCGTGACGACCGACGGGATGCGTACACCGGCCGACGGGCAGGGCGGGCCGAGCGCGGCTGGTCTGCCAGGTGCGGCGGGGGACGGTTACGAGGTGGGGGAGCGGCTGCGGCGGTGGCGGCTGGTGCTGGGTGGCGAGGGCGGCGGCAGCGGCGGCGACGGGGCGTCGGCCGATGGCACCGGGGTCAGGCTCCACGGCCGGGACGCGGCCATGGACCGCGCCCTGGAGGCCCTCTATGGGGGAGACGGGCGGCAGGGCGAGGGCGCCGGGAGCGGAAGTGGTGCCCGTGCGGCCGGACTCGGCGGATCGGCACCGCAGGTGGCCCGCTGGCTGGGGGACATCCGCAGCTACTTCCCGACCTCGGTGGTCCAGGTGATGCAGCGGGACGCCATCGACCGGCTGGGGCTGTCCGCGCTCCTGCTGGAGCCGGAGATGCTGATGGCCGTGGAGGCGGACGTCCACCTGGTGGGCACCCTGCTGTCACTCAACAAGGCGATGCCGGAGACCACCCGGGAGACCGCACGTGCGGTGGTGCGCAAGGTGGTGGAGGACCTGGAGCGGCGGTTGGCCTCCCGTACCCGGGCCACCGTCACCGGTGCGCTGGACCGGTCCGCGCGGATCAGCCGGCCACGCCACCGGGACATCGACTGGGACCGCACCATCCGCGCCAACCTCCGGAACTACCTGCCCGAGCACCGGACCGTGGTGCCCGAGCGGCTGGTCGGTTACGGGCGCGCCGCACATGGCGTGCGCAAGGACGTCATCCTCTGCATCGACCAGTCGGGTTCCATGGCCCCCTCCGTGGTGTACGCCTCGGTGTTCGGCGCGGTGCTCGCCTCCATGCGGTCCCTCGCCACCCGGCTGGTGGCCTTCGACACCGCGGTGGTGGACCTGACCGACCAGTTGGACGACCCGGTGGACGTCCTGTTCGGCACCCAGCTCGGCGGCGGCACGGACATCAACCGGGCGCTGGCCTACTGCCAGCGGCAGATCACCCGGCCCGCCGACACGGTGGTCGTGCTGATCAGCGACCTCTACGAGGGCGGCGTCCGCGCGGAGATGCTGGCCCGGGTGGCCGCGATGAAGGCGTCCGGGGTGCAGTTCGTGGCCCTGCTCGCGCTGTCCGACGAAGGTGCGCCGTCCTACGACCGCGAGCACGCCCAGGCGCTCGCCGCGCTCGGGGTGCCCGCCTTCGCCTGTACGCCCGACCTCTTCCCGGAGGTGATGGCGGCGGCGATCGAAAAGCGCCCGCTCCCCATACCGGACAAGACCCCGCGGGGGTGAGCGGGAGTCCGCGTCCCGCGGTGGCGATCCCGGACATGGGGAACGGGGTCGCGGGCCGTACATCGCGGGTTGCCCCGCGATCCCTCGCTTCAGACCTCCGCGAACACGGGCGAACAGGTGTGAACAGGGGCGACCAGGGAAAGACAGGCGCAGACAGGGGCTCACAAAGGTGCTCAAGGGGGTAAAAGTGACCGAAGCGGCCAGGAGGCGGGGTGGGGGATCGCCGGGACCGCTGTCCGTTTGGTCGGATGCGTCACAGTCAAGGCCGGCCCCAGGCGGGTGCCCGGGGGCGGCGGCGGGGCGCCCCGTCGCAGGCGCGCTCGACGTGTTCCTCGCGGCCGTCGTGCCCCGCGCGCCCGGGGCGCCTCCGGCTCACGCGCGGGCGCCCCGCGTACCTACCGCCATTCGGCCGCAGGGTGGTTCGGCCGAACGAGAGGTGGCCGAAGAGCCTGGGCAGCCCCCGTCGGGAGGGGCGCTGCCCGGCCGTCACGGGCGGGTTGCCGCGGGTATACGGACGCATAGTGGACACCGGGATCTGTGACGGTAATCACCGCGTGAGTGTGACCTGTGATTTAGGGGTGGCCCCCCGGCGGGGATAACCTGCGATGCGGACATGCCGCGTACCCGGCGCACGTGTGCCGCCCTCGTAAAAGATCGCGTCGTCACGCTGCCCCCGCGGCACGCCCGCGCAGAAAACGAACCGCGATTTCCAGAAAAGGGACGGACGCGCGTGGACCTGTTCGAGTACCAGGCGAGGGACCTCTTCGCCAAGCACGGTGTACCGGTGCTGGCCGGTGAAGTCATCGACACGCCTGAGGCGGCGCGCGAGGTGACCGAGCGACTGGGCGGCCGTTCTGTCGTCAAGGCGCAGGTCAAGGTGGGTGGCCGCGGCAAGGCCGGCGGCGTCAAGCTCGCCTCCGACCCGCAGGACGCGGTGGAGAAGGCCGGCCAGATCCTCGGCATGGACATCAAGGGCCACACGGTCCACAAGGTGATGCTGGCCGAGACCGCGCCGGACATCGCCGAGGAGTACTACGTCTCGTACCTCCTCGACCGCACCAACCGCACCTTCCTGGCCATGGCCTCCGTCGAGGGCGGCATGGACATCGAGGAGGTCGCGGCCACCAAGCCCGAGGCCCTCGCCAAGATCCCGGTCGACGCCATCGAGGGTGTCACCCCGGAGAAGGCCCGCGAGATCGTCGAGGCCGCCAAGTTCCCGGCCGAGGTCGCCGACCAGGTCGCCGAGGTGCTGGTGACCCTGTGGAAGACCTTCATCGCGGAGGACGCCCTCCTGGTCGAGGTCAACCCGCTGGCCAAGGTCGCCGACGGCCGGGTCATCGCGCTGGACGGCAAGGTGTCCCTGGACGCCAACGCCGAGTTCCGCCACCCGGACTTCGCCGAGCTGGAGGACAAGGCTTCCGCCAACCCGCTGGAGGCCGCGGCCAAGGCCAAGGGCCTCAACTACGTCAAGCTCGACGGCGAGGTCGGCATCATCGGCAACGGCGCGGGCCTCGTGATGTCCACCCTGGACGTCGTCGCCTACGCCGGTGAGAACCACGGTGGCGTCAAGCCCGCCAACTTCCTGGACATCGGTGGCGGCGCCTCCGCCGAGGTCATGGCGAACGGCCTGGAGATCATCCTGGGCGACCCGGACGTCAAGTCCGTGTTCGTCAACGTCTTCGGCGGCATCACCGCCTGCGACGCGGTCGCCAACGGCATCGTGCAGGCCCTGGAGCTGCTCAAGTCCAAGGGCGAGGACGTCAACAAGCCGCTGGTCGTGCGCCTCGACGGCAACAACGCGGAGCTGGGTCGCAAGATCCTCACCGACGCCAACCACCCGCTGGTCCAGCAGGTGGACACGATGGACGGAGCGGCCGAGAAGGCCGCCGAGCTGGCTGCTAAGTAAGGGACGAGGGACACCAACACCATGGCTATCTTCCTCACCAAGGAATCCAAGGTCATCGTCCAGGGCATGACCGGCTCCGAGGGTCAGAAGCACACCCGCCGGATGCTCGCCTCCGGCACCAACATCGTCGGTGGCGTGAACCCGCGCAAGGCCGGCACCGTCGTCGACTTCGACGGCACCGAGATCCCGGTCTTCGGCTCCGTCGCCGAGGCGATCGAGAAGACCGGCGCGGACGTCACGGTCATCTTCGTCCCGGAGAAGTTCACCAAGGACGCGGTCATCGAGGCGATCGACGCCGAGATCCCGCTGGCCGTGGTGATCACCGAGGGCATCGCCGTCCACGACACCGCCGCCTTCTGGGCGCACGCCCAGGCCAAGGGCAACAAGACCCGCATCATCGGCCCGAACTGCCCGGGTCTGATCACTCCGGGTCAGTCGAACGCGGGCATCATCCCGGCCGACATCACCAAGCCCGGCCGCATCGGTCTGGTGTCGAAGTCCGGCACGCTGACCTACCAGATGATGTACGAGCTGCGGGACATCGGCTTCTCGTCCTGCGTCGGCATCGGCGGTGACCCGATCATCGGCACCACCCACATCGACGCCCTGGCGGCGTTCGAGGCCGACCCCGACACCGACCTGATCGTGATGATCGGCGAGATCGGCGGCGACGCCGAGGAGCGGGCCGCGGACTTCATCAAGGCCAACGTCACCAAGCCGGTCGTCGGCTACGTGGCCGGCTTCACCGCCCCGGAGGGCAAGACCATGGGCCACGCCGGCGCCATCGTCTCCGGCTCCTCCGGCACCGCCCAGGCGAAGAAGGAGGCCCTCGAGGCCGCGGGCGTCAAGGTCGGCAAGACCCCGTCCGAGACCGCTCGCCTCGCCCGGGCCGCGCTCCAGGGCTGAGCCGCGCGCCCGCGTGCGGACCGGCCCCGCGCGGGCGGTCCGTGCGTGACGGCATCGTGAACACCGCGGGCCCGCACCCTCCAGGGGGTGCGGGCCCGCGGTGTTTCCATGAGGCCCCTCGGCTCGCTTCCGTGGGCGTAGGGATCTCCACGGTGATCCGCGGGGCGTTTCCGTGGTTCGGCGTCCATCGAGGGCCCCACAAGGCCCCGGGTGTCCCGATCGGATTCCCGCGGTTGTTCCCTGGCGGGCTTGCGGGCTTGCGCGCCTGCCGTGGTGTCCGGGCGGGGAGTCCTGTGCGGTACCCGCGGATTACGGCGTGCCCTGGGCGGGGTGGTCCGCGGGCGCCGGATGGACCGGCACCGAGGCGGGCCGGCCCTGGTCCGGCGCGGCCAGCGCGGTCAGCCCGATCACCGTCGCGGCCAGCGCGAGCAGTCCCACCGCCGCCGCGATCCAGCGCCGGCGTACGCGCCTGCCGGCGGCGTGCGCGGTGCGGGCGTCGTAGAGCAGCAGGGCGCGCTGGTAGGGGCGCGGCAGGCACAGCACCGCGTCGAACAGCGGCTGCCGTGCGGGTGGACGCGAATCGATCGGGCCGGGTTCGGCCGCATGGGTGCCGTAGCGGGTCTCGGTGGGGCCGAAGCGCACCCGCGGGTCGGCCGGGATGATCGGCAGCGGCACCGTGTCGTCGTCCTCGGTGCCGGTCCCCGGGGCGCGCTCGGGGG
>NZ_SRID01000345.1 GCF_004684805.1 Streptomyces palmae | reverse complement strand
CACCACGACACCCGCGCACCACCCGCCCCCCTTTTCGCGGCACTCCGTGCCCAATTCCGCGGCACGGAATGCCAATTTCGCCCTCCGGACAGATTTTTCGTTCGAAAGCTTTGATCGATCATCGATCAGAGACTTACAGTCGAGGGCGGGCCCACCCGGCCCTCGCCCTGTCCTGCCATTTCAGGGCTTTCTCAGCCACACCCCCTTCGAGTCCGGAAGGCGGCGATCATGACCGACTCCGTACGCACCCAGCCGAGCGAGCTCGACCAGCTCCCCGACCGGGACCCCGAGGAGACCGCCGAGTGGGCGGCCTCCCTGGACGCCGTCGCCCGGGCCGCCGGTCCGCGCCGCGCCGAGTACCTGCTGCGCCGTACCCTCGAGCACGGCCGGCACTCCGGGCTCGCACTCCCCGCACTGACCGAGTCCGACTACCTGAACACCATCCCGACCGCCGCCGAGCCCGCCTTCCCCGGTGACGAGGCGATGGAGGCCCGGATCACCGCGTACACCCGGTGGAACGCGGCGGCGATGGTCTCGCGCGGCTCCCGGCTGGGCCTGGGCGGCCACATCGCCACCTACGCCTCCGCCGCCTGGCTGTACGAGGTCGGCTTCCAGCACTTCTTCCACGGCAAGGAGGATGGGGGAGGCTCCGGCGACCAGATCTACGTCCAGGGCCACGCCTCCCCCGGCATCTACGCCCGCGCCTTCCTGGACGGACGGCTGAGCGAGCAGCAGCTGGACCGCTTCCGCCAGGAGGCGGGCGGCGACGGCCTGCCGTCCTATCCGCACCCGCGCCGCCTGCCCTGGCTGTGGGAGTTCCCCACGGTCTCCATGGGCCTGGGCCCGCTCTCCGCGATCTACCAGGCGCGCTTCAACCGCTACCTGGAGCACCGGGGCATCAAGGACACCTCCCGTTCGCACGTCTGGGCGTTCCTGGGCGACGGCGAGATGGACGAGCCGGAGGCGACCGCCGCGCTGGCGCTGGCCGCCCGCGAGGGCCTGGACAACCTCACCTTCGTCATCAACTGCAACCTGCAGCGCCTGGACGGCCCGGTCCGCCCCAACTTCAAGATCGTCCAGGAGCTGGAGGCGCAGTTCCGCGCCGCCGGCTGGAACGTCGTCAAGTCGCTGTGGGGCTCCGCCTGGGACGAGCTGTTCGCGCTGGACACCACCGGTGCCCTGGTGCGGCGCCTGCGCGCGGTGCCGGACGCGCAGTTCCAGACGTACGCCACGCGGGACGCCGCCTACATCCGCGAGCACTTCTTCGGCGCCGACCCGGCGCTGGTCGAGATGGCCAGGGTGCTCACCGACGACAAGATCCTGGAGTGCTTCCGGTACTCCCGCGGCGGCCACGAGCCGCGCAAGGTGTACGCGGCCTACCGGGCGGCGGTCGATTTCAAGGGCGCGCCCACGGTGGTCCTGGCCCAGACCGTCAAGGGCTTCACGCTCGGCGGCGGCTTCGAGTCGCGCAACGCCAACCACCAGATGAAGAAGCTGACGGTGGCCGAGTTCCGGACCATGCGCGACCTGCTGGAGCTGCCCATCCCGGACAGCGCCTTCGAGGGCGACCTGGTGCCGTACGCCCGCCCCGCGGAGGGCTCCCCCGAGCTGGCCTACCTTCACGAGCGCCGCGCCGCGCTGGGCGGTCTGGCCCCGGCCCGCAAGGTGGTGGCCAAGCCGCTGCCGATGCCCGCCGAGAAGCCCTTCGACGCGCTGCGCAAGGGCTCGGGCAACCAGGAGATCGCCACCACGATGGCCTTCGTCCGCCTGGTCAAGGACCTGATGCGGGAGAAGGAGACCGGCAAGCGGTGGGTGCCGGTGGTGCCGGACGAGGCCCGCACCTTCGGCATGGAGTCGCTCTTTCCCTCCGCCGGTCTGTACTCCCCCGTGGGCCAGACCTACGACCCGGTCGACCGCGACCAGCTGCTGTACTACAAGGAGGCGAAGGACGGCCAGATCCTCAACGAGGGGATCACCGAGGCCGGCTCGCTCGCCGACTTCACCGCCGCCGCCACCGCGTACGCCACGCACGGCGAGCCGATGATCCCGTTCTACATCTTCTACTCGATGTTCGGCTGGCAGCGGACCGGCGACCAGTTCTGGGCGCTCGCCGACCAGCTGGGGCGCGGCTTCGTCATCGGCGCCACCGCGGGCCGCACCACCATGACCGGTGAGGGCCTCCAGCATGCGGACGGCCACTCGCACCTGCTCGCCTCCACCAACCCGGCGGCCCTGTCGTACGACCCGGCCTTCGCCTTCGAGCTGGCGGCGATCGTCAAGGACGGCCTGCACCGGATGTACGGGGAGGGCTCCGAGCTCGACCCGGACGTCTTCTACTACCTGACCGTGTACAACGAGCCCAAGCGCCAGCCCGCCCAGCCGGCCGGCGTCACCGACGAGCAGATCGTCAAGGGCCTGTACCGCTACACCACCAGCGATGGTTCCCAGCTCCAGATCCTCGCCAGCGGCACCGCCATCCACTGGGCGCTGGACGCCCAGCGGCTGCTGGCCGAGGACTGGGGCGTGACGGCCGACATCTGGTCGGCCACCTCCTGGACCGAGTTGCGCCGCGATGCCCTGACCTGTGACGCGGCGCGGCTCCAGGGTGAGGACCGGGTCCCGTACGTCACCCGTGCCCTGGCAGGCGCACCGGGCCCGGTCCTCGCCGTCAGCGACTGGATGCGGTCCGTTCCGGACCAGATCGCGCCCTGGGTGGAGCAGGACTGGAGCTCGCTGGGCACCGACGGTTTCGGCCTCTCGGACACCCGGGACGCGGCCCGTCGGCACTTCCGGGTGGACCCCGAGTCGATCGCCCTGGCCGCGCTGGCGGCCCTCGTCAAGCGCGGCGAGCTGGACCCGACCGTGCTGGCCAAGGCGCGGGAGCGCTACGGCCTGTAGGTCCGGGCCGGGCCCCGAGCGGGCATGATGAGGCGATGCGCGCTGCCCGGTTGATCAAGTTGGTGCTGCTGCTCCAGGCTCGGCCGTCGATGACGGCGGCCGAGCTCGCCCGTGAGCTGGAGGTCTCGGAGCGCACGGTCTCCCGGGACGTGCTGGCCCTGTCCGAGGCCGGGGTGCCGGTCTACGCGGACCGGGGGCGGGCCGGCGGCTACCGGCTGATCGGCGGCTACCGCACCCGGCTGACCGGGCTCGGCCGTACCGAGGCGGAGGCGCTGTTCCTGTCCGGGGTGCCGGCCGCACTGCGCGGCATGGGGTTGTCCGACGCCGCCTCCGCGGCCCGGCTGAAGGTCTCCGCCGCGCTCATCCCGGAGCTGCGGGACGCCGCGGAGGGGGCCGCCCAGCGGTTCCACCTGGACGCGCCCGCCTGGTACCAGGAGCCCGCCACCCCTGAGCTGCTGCCGGAGGTGGCCGAGGCGGTCTGGGACGACCGGCGGCTGCGGGTGCGGTACCGGCGGCGCCCGGACACCGAGGTGGGCCGGGTGCTGGAACCGTACGGCCTCGTCCTCAAGGCGGGCGTCTGGTACCTGGCGGCCCGCGCCTGCCCGGATGCGGCCGACACCGGCGCCGCCGGCCCTGCCGACGCTCCCACCCGCCGCGAGCCCGCCGGGGCCCACGACGGGTTCCGGGTCTACCGGGTGGACCGCTTCGTCCGGGCCGCGGTGCTGGACCAGCCCTTCGCACGGGACCCCGGGTTCGAGCTGGCCGACTTCTGGGAACTGCGGGCCGAGGAGTTCGCCAGGTCCCTGCTCCGTGAACGGGTGCTGCTGCGGCTGACCCCGGAGGGGGTGCGGCAGCTGCCGCATGTCACCGAGCGCGCGGCCGCCCGGGAGGCGGTCGCGGCGCCCGGGGAGCCCGACGAGCAGGGCCGACTCACGGTCACCCTGCCCGTCGAGTCGCTGGAGGTCGCCTACCACCAGCTGATGGCCCTCGGCCCGGAGGCGGAGGTGCTGGAACCGCCGGAACTGCGCGCCCGGTTCGCCGCCGCCGCGGAGCGGGCCCACGCCCTCTACCGGCAGTGACGGCCGCCCCCGCCACACCCCGAGGCCGACCACCGCAGCCGGACGCACAGCCCCCACCCGCCGTGCAGGCGACCCCACCACAAGCCGAGATCGCCCACCACAGACCCGCACACCCGGCCGCCACCCGCCGTGCGGGCCCCCACACTCAGCGGTAGTCCTCCTCCTTCGGCTCCTTGCCCGCCTCGTGGTCCATGAAGAAGCGCCAGCCGTCCGGCTGGGTCCCGTCCAGATCGGTGAATCCGTAGACCCGGGCCAGCTGGCCGCTGGAGAGCGACTGGCCGCTCCAGCGCGCCCGCTCGGGATCGGCGGCGAGGGCGGCCACCGCCCGGCCGACATAGGCGGGGGACTCCGAGATGCAGAAGTTCGGCTCCTGCTCGATCGCCTCGCGCCAGTTCTCCTCGGTCACCCCGTAGTGCTCCAGCATCGTCTCGGAGCGCAGGAAGCCGGGGCTGAAGCTGACCGCGGCGCACCCCAGGTCGCGCAGCTCCTCGGCGAGCCCGAAGGCCAGCCTGATCGGCGCGTACTTGGCGAGGTCGAAGTAGAGGTGGTCGCGGTACCTGGCGTTGTACTCGGCGGTGCCGTCGGTCACCTCGATCACCAGCCCGCCGGGCCGCCGGGTGAGCAGCGGCAGCGCGTAGCGGCTGGTGATCAGGTGCGCGTCGATGCCCAGCCGCAGCATGCGCAGCCCGCGGTCCAGGTCGTACTCCCACATCTTCTTGCCGAAGGGCCACTCGATCAGGTGGTCGCCGCCCCATACGCCGTTGATCAGCAGGTCCAGCCGGCCGTGCGCCTGGTCGATGCGCTCCACCAGCTCTCGCACCCGCTGCGGTTCCAGGTGGTCGGTGGGCACCGCGATCCCGGTGCCGCCGGCCGCGGTCACCAGCTCGGCGGTCTCCTCGATGGTCTCGGTCGACCGGCCCACCTCGCTGGCCTTCTCCCGGGTGGTGCGCCCGGTGACGTAGACGGTGGCGCCGGCCCGTCCCAGCTCCACCGCCATCGCCCGGCTCGCGCCCCGGGTCGCCCCCGCCACCAGTGCGATCTTCCCCGCCAGCGCGCCCTGTGTGCTCACGTCCATGTGTCCTCTCGATCCGATCGGCCGGCCCGGTCGGTGCACCGACGGCCGGAGACATGACGCTCGCAGCCAAAGTCGACACCTACTGACCGGATTTCCCGAGGTTTCCCGGGAATCACCGCGCGGCCGCTCCGCGTGCGGGGCCGGGCGGCAGGACCGATGCTGGTGCCGTGATGGACGAGACGGAGTTCTGGGAGCTGGTCGACAGCAGCCGCGAGGCCGCGGCGGGCGACCCGGAGGACCAGTCCGACCTGCTGGTGGAGCGGCTGGTGCGGATGGACCCGGACTCCGTGCTGGACTTCGCCCGGCACTTCGAGGCCCGCTTCAACCGGGCGTACCGCTGGGACCTGTGGGGCGCCGCCTGGGTGCTGCTGGACGGGGCCAGCGACGATGCCTTCGACGCGTTCCGCTGCTGGCTGATCGGGCAGGGCCGGGAGGTCTTCGAGGGGGCCCTGCACGAGCCGGACGACCTGGCCGAGCTGCTGCCGGACTTCGACGAGGAGCGGGACGGGGACTGCGAGGATCTGGGCTTCGTGGCCGACGAGGCGTACGAGCAGCTCACCGGCACCGTACTGCCCGATCTGGGGCTGCCCTCCCGCCCGGACGAGCCGGAGGGCGAGCCGCTGGACTTCGAGAACGCCGCGGTCCTGGCCGACCGCTTCCGCAAGCTGACCGGACGCTTCGGCACCCCGCCCGGGCCGGCCGCCTGACCGTCCCGCGGCGGGGTGCCGCGGGCCCTCAGCCGCTGAGCGTACGTCCCATCAGCACATCGTCCACCGGCGTGCCGGCCAGCACGAACTCCCCGCGCAGCACCCCTTCCACGGTGAAGCCCTCCGACTCGTACAGCCGCCGGGCGGGGGTGTTGTGCGCCAGCACCCGCAGGGTGAGCCGGCCGGCGCCCTGCCGTACGGACTCCTCGCCGGCCGCCCGGACCAGCGCCCTGGCCACTCCGCGACCGCGCGCCCACTCGTCGACCACCAGGCCCTGGATCGCCCGCACATGGGCGTTGCTGGGCAGCGGGGTCGCCGGCACCAGGCGCAGATAGCCGGCGATGCGCCCCTCGGCCTCGGCGATCAGGAAGTGCTCGGGCCGGCTGGATTCGGTGAAGAACGGGTCGTACGGCGGGGTCGGGCGATCCTGCACCGAGTGCAGGGTGGACCAGGTACGGACGTCCAGCTCGGTCAGCTGGGAGTCGTCGGCGGGGGTGGCGAAACGGATGGAGAGATCGGACATGCCCGCCACCTTGCCAGCGCGCCCCCGGTCCGGCCAACGAGAATCGGTGGGCACGACCGGCCCGGCACCGCACGGCGCCGGACGGGAGGATGCCGACGAGGAGGTCCCATGCGAGGTTCCCTGCCAGGCTCCCTGCGGATCGCGGTGAGCGGCTCGTCCGGACTGATCGGGGCCGCCCTGGTGCGCTCCCTGCTGGCCGACGGCCACCAGGTGCGCCGCCTGGTGCGCCGCGCGCCCCGGACGGCCGAGGAGGTGCGCTGGGACCCGATCCGGCAGCGGGTGGACACCGCGGGGCTGGTGGGCTGCCAGGCGGTGGTCCACCTGGCCGGGGCGGGCATCGCCGACCGCCGCTGGACCGCCGCCCGCAAGCAGGAGATCCGGGACAGCCGGGTGCTGGGCACGGCCGCCCTCGCCGAGGCGCTGGCCAGCCTGGACACCCCGCCCGCGGTGCTGGTCTCCGGCAGCGCGACCGGCATCTACGGCTACCCCGGCGACCGGCCGGTCGACGAGGACGCGCCGGAGGGCGACGGCTTCCTGGCCCGGGTCTGCCAGGAGTGGGAGGCGGCGGCCGGGCCCGCGGTGGAGGCTGGCATCCGCACCGTCCACCCCCGCACCGGCATCGTGCTGGCCCGCGAGGGCGGCGCCCTGGCCCGGCTGCTCCCGCTGTTCCGCCTGGGGCTCGGCGGACGGCTGGGCAGCGGCGAGCAGTACTGGAGCTTCATCACCCTGGCCGACGAGATCGCCGCGCTGCGCCATCTGCTCGTCACCGAGGAGCTGTCCGGACCGGTCAACCTCACCGCACCGGAACCCGCCACCAACCGCGAGATGACCGCCGCCCTCAGCCGCGTACTCCGCCGCCCGGCGCTGCTCCCGGTGCCCGCCCCCGCCCTGCGTCTGGCCCTCGGCGAGGTGGCCGGCGAGGTCCTCGGCAGCCAGCGGGTACTCCCCCGCCGCCTGCTGGACTCCGGCTTCACCTTCGCCCACCCCCGCATCGAGGACGCGCTCCGCGCCGCCGCCACCCCGCGCCGCTGACCCCGGCCACCGCCGCAC
>NZ_SRID01000344.1 GCF_004684805.1 Streptomyces palmae | reverse complement strand
GGGGAGGGCGGGCGGTTCACTCGGTGCGCCGCGCCCGCTCCTCCAGGGCGGCGTTGTAGGCGGCCACCTGCGCCCGGCGGGCGGTACGCTCCACCGGCCGCAGCGCCTCCGCCCGCGCCGCGATCTCCGAGGAGCTCACCGCGGCGCCGTGCTCCCGGCCGTCGCCGCCGGGCGCGCGGGCGATGGAGACCAGCGCGCCGACCCGCTGGGCCAGCTCCAGCACCCGTACCGCGCGGGGCGGATACCCCGGCGCCAGCACCTCCCGGCCGCGCTCCGCGCGCGCCCGGTACGCCTCCAGTGCCGCCTGCGCCACCGGACCGGAGCCCGCCAGGTCCAGCCGGGTCAGCACCTCGGTGGCCTCCCGCAGCGCCTCCGCCAGCTCGCGCTCGGCCTCGCCCAGCGAGGGCACGTCCGCGGGCGGCGCCTCCCGGACGGGCAGGCAGCGCCACACCACCTCGGTATGGACATCGCCCCGCGGACCGGCCTCGAACACCTCCGGCACCAGCCCCAGCGGCACCCCGGAGGCGATCACCGCCTCGCCCGCCTCCAGCGCCCGCGCGTTGAACTCCGGCGGGCCGCACAGCCCCAGCGGATGGCCGGGCACCGGCAGCGCCACCCCCAGCCCCACCGCACCCAGCGCGCGCAGCCGGCCCAGGGCCAGGGTGAGGCCGACCGCGCCGGACTCCCCGGGGAGGTCGGCGACCCGGTGTGTCGCATCCCCACCCACGACCTGCTGTGCGGCCTCATCGGGAGAGACAAATCCGGCAAGAAGGGCATTTCCCCATGCGGCGAGGCGCCCTGAACGAGGTTCATCGAGCATGGTCCCCAGCCTAGGGACTGCCACCGACGCCAGGTGGCGTAGGTTTTCCCTGGGGGCTGCGCCTACCGCGCAAAAGACATTTCGAGACTGCAATGGGAGACAACGCGCTCATGAGCGATGTTCTGGAGCTGGTGGACGTATCCGTGGTCCGCGAAGGCCGGGCTCTGGTGGAGCAGGTCTCCTGGTCGGTCGCCGAGGGCGAGCGCTGGGTGATCCTCGGCCCCAACGGCGCCGGCAAGACCACCCTGCTCAACGTGGCCTCCAGCTACCTCTTCCCGACCAGCGGCGCCGTGCAGATCCTGGGCGAGAAGCTCGGCGGCGTGGACGTCTTCGAGCTGCGCCCGCGCATCGGCGTGGCCGGCATCGCCATGGCCGACAAGCTGCCGCACGGCCAGACCGTCCTGGAGACGGTGCTCACCGCCGCCTACGGCATGACCGCCCACTGGCGGGAGAGCTACGAGGCCGTCGACGAGGAGCGCGCCCGCGCCTTCCTCGACCGCCTGGGCATGACCGACTACCTGGACCGGAAGTTCGGCACCCTCTCCGAGGGCGAGCGCAAGCGCACCCTGATCGCCCGCGCCATGATGACCGACCCCGAGCTGCTCCTGCTGGACGAGCCCGCCGCCGGCCTCGACCTCGGCGGCCGCGAGGACCTGGTGCGCCGACTCGGCCGACTCGCCCGCGACCCGTACGCCCCCTCCATGATCATGGTCACCCACCACGTCGAGGAGATTCCCCCCGGCTTCACCCACGTCCTGATGATCCGACAGGGCAAGGTGCTCGCCGCCGGGCCGATGGAGACCGAGCTGACCTCCCGCAACCTCTCCCACTGCTTCGGCCTGCCGCTGGTCGTCGAGCGCAACGGCAACCGCTGGACCGCCCAGGGCCTGCCGATGTCCCGCTGAAACCGCCCGCCCCGACCGGAAGCGGGCGCACGTCCGGTCACGCCGCGCCCTGTCCCGCCCTCATCACGCGAACTACCATGATGATGTGGACGGATGGGTGTGGTGGCTGATCGCCGCCGTAGGGCTGGGTATTCCGCTCGTACTGACCGCGATGCCCGAGTTCGGCATGGTCGCGGTCGGTTGCGTCGCCGGCGCCGTCACCGAGGCACTCGGCGGCGGAAGGGTGCTCCAGGTGGTGGTCTTCGCCATCGTCTCGGTCGCCCTGATCGCCGTGGTGCGCCCGCTCGCCAACCGCAACCGGCGGCAGCGCCCCGAACTGCGCAGCGGCATCGAAGCGCTGAAGGGCCGTCAGGCCGTCGTGCTGGAGCGGGTGGACGAGGCCGGCGGCCGGATCAAACTCGCCGGCGAGATCTGGTCCGCCCGCTCGCTCGACGCCGGCCAGGCATACGAACCGGGACAGCGGGTAGACGTGGTCGACATCGAGGGCGCCACCGCGGTTGTCATGTGATCCCCCGTCAGGCTGCGCCGCGCACCGCTTATCTGGAAGACTTCAACATCATCGTCCGATGAGACCGACCAGGCTTGAATCCAAAGCATGAAGGGCACGGGGAGCCGCTGTGGAACCGATCATCATCGTCCTGATCATCCTGGTGGTGCTCGTCTGCGTCGCACTCATCAAGACGATCCAGGTCATCCCGCAGGCGAGCGCGGCCATCGTGGAGCGCTTCGGCCGCTACACCCGCACGCTGAACGCGGGCCTCAACATCGTGGTCCCGTTCATCGACACCATCCGCAACCGCGTCGACCTGCGGGAGCAGGTCGTCCCCTTCCCGCCGCAGCCGGTGATCACCCAGGACAACCTGGTGGTCAACATCGACACCGTCATCTACTACCAGGTGACCGACGCCCGCGCCGCCACCTACGAGGTCGCCAGCTTCATCCAGGCCATCGAGCAGCTCACCGTCACCACCCTGCGCAACATCATCGGCGGCATGGACCTGGAGCGCACCCTCACCTCCCGCGAGGAGATCAACGCGGCGCTCCGCGGCGTCCTCGACGAGGCCACCGGCAAGTGGGGCATCCGCGTCAACCGCGTCGAGCTGAAGGCCATCGAGCCGCCCACCTCCATCCAGGACTCGATGGAGAAGCAGATGCGCGCCGACCGGGACAAGCGCGCCGCGATCCTCCAGGCCGAGGGTGTCCGGCAGTCGGAGATCCTGCGCGCCGAGGGCGAGAAGCAGTCCGCCATCCTGCGCGCCGAGGGCGAGGCCAAGGCCGCCGCACTGCGCGCCGAGGGTGAGGCGCAGGCCATCCGTCTGGTCTTCGAGTCCATCCACGCCGGCGACCCGGACCAGAAGCTGCTCTCCTACCAGTACCTCCAGATGCTGCCGAAGATCGCCGAGGGCGACGCCAACAAGCTCTGGATCGTGCCCAGCGAGATCGGCGACGCGCTCAAGGGGCTCGGCGGCGCCATCGGCAACTTCGGCCCGGACGCCGGCGGCGGCTCCGGCAAGGTGGTCTCCCCGCGCCGCGAGGAGCCCAGGATCGACTGACCGCGGCCGACCCGGCACGGCAGGAGCCGCCGCCCGCGCCCCCGAGGCGCGAGCGGCGGCTCCTCTCGTCCCGGCAGGCCGGGCACACTCCGTACGGCGCTCAGGCGGCGGGCAGCTCTCGCTCCCGCAGCCCCGGCGGCAGTTCGGCGCCCTCCGCGGCCCCGAGCCCGAGCAGCAGCACATCCGCGGGAGACGGTATGAACGGCGCCCGCAGCAGCCGCATCCCGGCCTGCTCAGGAGTTCGGTCCGCC
The DNA here is from genome assembly GCF_004684805.1 of Streptomyces palmae. Taxonomy (GTDB): domain Bacteria; phylum Actinomycetota; class Actinomycetes; order Streptomycetales; family Streptomycetaceae; genus Streptomyces; species Streptomyces palmae. The sequence continues at coordinate 3,811 of NZ_SRID01000344.1, read as the reverse complement.
TTGCGGTGGTTGTCCTCGGCGCAGGACGCGACCGTGTTCAGCCAGGTGTCCCCGCCCCCGTGCGACCGCGGCACCACATGGTCCACGGTGGTCGCCCGCCGACCGCAGTACGCGCACCGGTGGCGGTCCCGCACCAGCACCCCCCGCCGCGACCAGGGCGCCTGTCTTCGGAACGGAACCCGTACGTAGCGGCACAGCCGGATCACCCGCGGCAGAGGTAGATCCACCGCCGAGGCCCGCACCCGCAGCCGGGGATGGGCCTGCTCGACGACCGCCTTGTCCTGGAGGACCAGCACCACCGCCCGTCGCGACGTGACCGTCGACAGCGGCTCGAAACTCGCGTTCAGCACCAGCGTCTGGCGCACCGGAACACCTCCCGCACCGGAAACCCGGCCCGCACCGGGGCGGGCGGGCCGGGATCAACTCTGGCGCGGCGGCCGGGGCACGACAACGCAATTTCCCGGCCCGGCAGCGGACCGGGCGACGTCAGCCCGCGGCCGGGTTCTCGTACTCGCCGATCAGCTGCGCCCGCGCCAGCGTGTGGAAGCGCAGGTTGAAGCCGACCACCGCCGGCGACACCTCGGCGTCGGGACCCAGCTTCTCGCTGTCCACCGCGTAGACGGTGAACACATAGCGGTGCGGACCGTCCCCGGGCGGCGGCGCGGCACCCCCGAAGTCCCGGGTGCCGTAGTCGTTCCGCACGTGCACGGCGCCCTCCGGCAACCCCGCGAAGTCCCCGCTGCCCGCCCCGGCCGGCAGCTCGGTCACCGAGGCCGGGATGTCGAACAGCACCCAGTGCCAGAAGCCGCTGCCGGTCGGCGCGTCGGGATCGAAGCAGGTGACCGCGAAGCTCTTGGTTCCCTCCGGGAAGCCCTCCCACCGCAGGTGCGGGGAGGAGTTGCCCTCCGCGTGCACCTGCGCCGACCGGAGCGTGCCCCCCGGCTCCACGTCGTCGCTCACCACCGTGAACGACGGCACCGGCGGATGGAAGTCATGGGGGAGCGGGCGCCGCTGCTGCTCGGACACGTCATACCTCCTGCTGTTCTTGGCAGTCGTGATCGCGGCCAGCCTAGGGGTTGATCCCCGCCCGTTCTGCGACGATGCCGCCATGACCACCCCCGCGCCGCGCCCCGCCCGGTACACGGCCGTCCTTCGGCTGGACGGAGTCTCGGACAAGACCGGGTTCCTCGACCGCTGCGCCCGCGACCTCCACCTGCCCGACTGGTTCGGCCGCAACTGGGACGCACTGGCCGACTGCCTGATCGACCTGTCCTGGTGGGGCGGGGCCGCCGAGTACGAGCTGCTGGTCCACGGCTGGGCGCGGTTCCGCCGAGCCGCCCCCGAGGACGCGGAGACGGCCGCCGGCATCCTCGCCGACGCCGAGAGCTTCTGGGCGGCCCGCGGCACCCCGCTCACCGTCCGGTACGACCCGCCACCGCCCTGACCGGCCGCCCCGGTCCGTACGGCGAGGGGCGGGCGCGGACCCGCGTCCGCACCCGCCCCCGGTACCGCTCGACCGGCTCAGAACCAGCTGCGCTTGCCGCCCACCTCGGCCAGCCACTGGTTGAGGTAGGCCGCCCAGTCGGTGTCCTGGTAGTTGTGCAGGCCCATGGTGAACGACCGGTAGGAGTCGCTGCCCTCGGTGAACAGACCCGGCTTCTTGTCCATCTCCAGCACCACGTCCATCTCGTGGCCGTCGGCGATGAACGTCAACTCGACCTCGTTCAGACCCCGGTACTGCTCCGGGGCGGAGAACTCGATCTCCTGGTAGAAGGGCAGCCGCTGCCGCGTGCCGCGGATGTGGCCGCGCTCCAGGTCCGCGCTCTTGAACCGGAAGCCGAGACCGCCGAACGCGTCCAGGATCGCCTGCTGGGCCGGGATCGGGTGCACGTTGATCGGGTCCAGGTCACTGGAGTCCACCGCCCGCGCGATCGCCAGCTCGGTCGTCACCCCGACGTTCATCCCGGTCAGGTGGCGGCCCAGGAACATGGTGATCGGCGTCTCCCACGGGACCTCCAGCCCGAACGGCACCGTGTGCACCGCGCCGGCCTGCACCTCGAAGGCACCCCCCAGCTGCACCCGGGTGAACTCGACGTCCTGCTTGTACTCCTGGTCGTTGCCCTCCACCTCGACCCGGGCCTGCAGCCCGACCGAGAGCCCCTCGATCCGCTGCGCCACCGAGCCGCCCTGGATACGGACCTCACCCTGCACCACACCGCCGGGGACGACGTTCTCCTCGGTCAGCACCGTCTCCACCGAAGCGCCACCGGCACCCAGACTCGCGAGCAGCTTCTTGAAGCCCATGTTCTTCCTCTCCGGACGTGATCACCGCCCGACCGTCGATCCCGACGGGCCGGGCGGCGCCGTACGACTAATGACTGGCGAACCGCTGAACCGTACGAACGCGAAACGGCGCCCTACGGTTCCGCGCCACACCATTCCAGCCACCGGCGCCTCGCACCAACCCCCATGGCCACCGCGGAGCGAAACGGCCACACCAGGTCAGGTCCCGTAGGCTCGATTCCGTGACCGTGGCTCCTGACCGCACACCGCTCGACCGGACCTTCTTCGACCGCCCCGTACTGGAGGTCGCCCCCGACCTGCTCGGCCGCACCCTGGTACGGCACACCCCGCGGGGACCGATCGAGGTGCGTCTGACGGAGGTGGAGGCCTATGCCGGTCCCGTCGATCCCGGATCGCACGCGTACCGCGGACGCACCGAGCGCAATGCTGTGATGTTCGGACCGCCTGGTCATGCGTATGTCTACTTCACCTACGGCATGTGGCACTGCCTGAACCTGGTCTGCGGCCCCGAGGACTTCGCCAGCGGGGTGCTGCTGCGCGCCGGCGAGGTCGTCAAGGGGGTGGAGTCGGCCCGCGCCAACCGCCCCACCGCCAAGAACGACCACGAGCTGGCCAAGGGCCCGGCCCGCCTGGCCACCGCCCTCGACATCGACCGGCGTCTGAACGGGACGGATGTCTGCGCAGGTGGGACGGCGCCGCTGGGGGTACTGACCGGCACCCCGGCGCCGGCCGCCCGGATCCTGCACGGACCGCGCACCGGAGTGGCCGGAGTGGGAGGGGACGGCACGCTGCACCCCTGGCGCTTCTGGATCGACGGCGACCGCTCGGTCAGTCCGTACCGGCCCCACGCCCCGCGCCGCCGCGGTACGGCTCGCCGTTAGAAGGTGCCGGGCGCCGCGGCGTCACAGCCCCCTGGGACGTCTTGGGGACACCCTGGACGGAACTTGACTCGGGACCCCCGGACGCCTAACATAGCCCGAGCCGCTTGACGCGGGCCATCAGGCTGAAGCGACCCCAGGTCCACTTCGCCGGAGCCTCTGAGCGGCCACCACTACCCACGAGATTCCCCAGCCGGGACGCATTTCGGTACGCCGAAAATCGACCCGAAAGGCTTGATGACAAGCTACCGGGGAAATTCCGCTAAAGTAGTGGTCGCGCCGGAAGGTGCAATCCCCGTCCGACGGGGAATCGGAATCGAACTCGGGCCGGAAACGGAACGAAAAAGAATCTGATAGAGTCGGAAAGGCCGGAAAGCGAAAGCGAGAAGGCCGCCCCGCTCCAACAGGGGGCCGGATACGGAGAGCGGAAACGCGAAACGGATCTGGTAAGGTTGGAAACACCGAAGGGAAGCGCCCGGAGGAAAGCCCGAGAGGGTGAGTACGAAGGAAGCGTCCGTTCCTTGAGAACTCAACAGCGTGCCAAAAGTCAACGCCAGATTAGTTGATACCCCGTCTCCGGGCCTGATGGTCTGGGACGAGGTTCCTTTGAAGAAAAAACACAGCGAGGA
>NZ_SRID01000343.1 GCF_004684805.1 Streptomyces palmae | reverse complement strand
GGTGTTGCGCGGGCGTGAGGGGTCGGGGGAAGGCCGGTCGCGCGGAGCGCTAGTCGCGGGCCAGGCCCCAGCGGGAGCGGAGGCCGGTGCGTTCGTCGGTGGCCACCGAGGCGGCGCCGTCGGTGACCGTCTCGTAGACCGCGAGGATGTCCGCGCCGACGGTGGACCAGTCGAAGCGGCGGACGTGCTTGCGGCCGCGGGCGCTGAGTTCGGCGCGCCGGGCCGGGTCCGCCAGCAGCCGCAGCACCGCGTCGGCCAGCGCCTCCGCGTTCTCGTTGGCGAAGAGTTCGCCCGCCGCTCCCCCGTCCAGGACCTGGGCGAAGGCGTCCAGGTCGCTGGCGAGTACCGGGGCTCCGGCCGACATGGCCTCGACCAGGATGATGCCGAAGCTCTCGCCGCCGGTGTTGGGCGCGATGTAGAGGTCGACGCTGCGCAGCAGGCGGGCCTTGTCCTCGTCGCTGACCATGCCCAGGAACTCCACCCGCTCGCGCATCTCGGGCGGCAGGCCGGCCAGCGCCTCCTCCTGGTCACCGCGCCCGGCGACCAGTAGCCGGGTGTCCGGGCGGGCCGCCAGGATCCGCGGCAGGGCCCGCATCAGCACCGGCAGGCCCTTGCGCGGTTCGTCGATGCGGCCGATGAAGCCCAGGGTGCCGCCGGTCCGCGGCCCGGCCGGGCCGGTGGCGGCCTGGGAGTCGGTGGCGCCCCGGGGTTCGATGACGGTCTCGGGGCCGCCGGCGGACGGTGCCGGGGCGGACTGCCACTCGGGGCGGGGCCGCGCGGAGGCGAAGAACTCGACGTCCACGCCGTTGGGGATCACCACCGCGTCCCCGCCCAGGTGCTCCACCAGGGTCCGCCGCGCGTACTCGCTCACCGCGATCCGGGCGCTGATCTTCTCCAGGGCCGGCTGCAGGATCGGGTACGCCGCGATCATGGCGCGGGAGCGGGGGTTGGAGGTGTGGAAGGTGGCGACGATGGGCCCCTGGGCGGCCCAGCAGGTCAGCAGGCCCAGGGAGGGCGAGGTGGGCTCGTGGATGTGCACCACGTCGAAGGCGCCCTCGTGCAGCCAGCGGCGCACCCGCGCGGCGGAGAGGAAGCCGAAGTTGAGGCGGGCCACCGAGCCGTTGTACGGGACGGGTACGGCGCGCCCGGCGGAGACCGCGTAGGGCGGCAGCGGGGTCTCCTCGTCGGCGGGGGCGAGCACGGACACCTGGTGGCCGCGCCGGATCAGGTGCTCGGCCAGGTCCCGGATGTGGAACTGGACGCCGCCGGGCACGTCCCAGGAGTACGGGCAGACGATCCCGATCCTCACGGCTCCTCCGTCGCGGGGCGGTCGGCCGGCGGCGGTGCGGCGGCCGGATCGAGGTCGGCGAGCCACAGCCGCTGGAGCATGTGCCAGTCCTGCGGGTGCTCGGCGATGCCGGAGGCGAAGGCGTCGGCGAGCTCCTGGGTCATCACGGCCGCGGCCTTGGCGCGGCTGACGCCCTGCGGCACCTCGATCGGCGGATGGACCCGGCCCCGCATGATCGGACTTCGGTCGTACCAGAGCGTGACCGGCAGCAGCAGGGCGCCGGTCTGGGCGGCGAGCCGGGCCGGCCCCGCGGGCATCTTGGCGGCCTCGCCGAAGAACTCCACCTCCACCCCGGAGGCGGACAGATCGCGGTCGGCGACCAGGCAGACCAGCCCGCCGGCCCGCAGCCTGCGGGCCAGGGTGCCGAACGCGCTGCCGCCGGTGTGCGGGAGCACCTCCATGCCCAGGCCGGTGCGGTAGGCGACGAAGCGGTCGTAGAGGGTCTCCGGCTTGAGGCGCTCGGCGACGGTGGTGAAGGGCACCCCGAGCTTGGTGGTGACCCAGGCGCCGGCCAGGTCGTAGTTGCCCATGTGCGGCAGCGCCAGGACGACGCCGCGCCCGGCGGCCAGGCCGTCCACCAGGTAGTGCACGTCGGCCGGGGTGAAGCCGCCCTTGATCCGGTCCCTGCTCCACGCCGGGAGCCGGAACGACTCCATCCAGTACCGCGTGTAGGAGCGCATGCCCGCGCGGGAGAGCTGGGCCAGGCGCTGCGGGGAGGCGTCCGGGCACACCCGGGCGAGATTGGCCTCCAGACGCAGCACGCCGCTGCCGCGCCGCTTCCACACCTGGTCGGCGATGCGCTGGCCGAGGCGTACGGCCACCGGTTCGGGGAGCTTCTTGACGGTGCTCCAGCCCAGTCCGTACAGCGCGTCGGTCAGCCGCTCCCTCACCGCTGGTCGCCTCCGCTCCCGACCGGCTCGGCGGTCGCGGCGTCCGCCTCGGCGGCCTCCCTGCGGACCGTGACGACCCGCTGCACCAGGGTGACGAAGCTGCCCACCGCCACGATCCACAGCGCGATCGGCAACAGGATCTCGATGTGCGGCACCCCGAACTTGTGCAGTCCGGAGAAGCCGCAGGCCACCAGCGAGATCACCAGTCGCTCGGCCCGTTCGACGAGGCCGTTGACGTTGACCGGAAGACCGATGCTCTCGCCCCGTGCCTTGGTGTACGAGACCACCTGGCCGCTGGCCAGGCAGAAGATCGTCACGGCGCACAGCACCTGGTCGTCGCCGCCGCCCGCGTACCACAGCGCCAGGCCGCCGAAGATCGCCGCGTCGGCGAGCCGGTCCAGGGTGGAGTCCAGGAAGGCCCCCCAGCGGCTGGAGCGGCCCAGCTGGCGGGCCATGTTGCCGTCGACCAGGTCGGAGAAGACGAAGAGGGTGATGGTGATCGTGCCCCAGAAGAACTCTCCCTGGGGGTAGAAGACCAGCGCGCCCGCGATCACACCACCGGTCCCGGCGAGGGTCACCGCGTCCGGGCTGACCCCCAGACGGATGAGCAGGGCGGCGAACGGTGTGAGAACACGCGTGAAGAACGCACGCGCGTACTTGTTCAGCATGGCCTTCCCGAAGGGTCGTAATGGGCCGCGTGGTCAAGGGGCCACCGGCTGACCTCATCGTAGCCAGGCGCGCCGAGCCCCGAGCGGACGCATCACGATACGCCCAGGTGTGCGACATATGGACGGCTGATGACGTCGGTGGAAAGCTCGAAGTACCGCAGGTGTCGACCGGGAGGCGAGACACATGGGCGTCAAGACGAGTACACACCCAGGGGCCGCCGGAGGGGCGCTGACGGCCGACGGGCCCGGTTCCGTACGGAACGTGGTGCTGGTCGGCCACAGCGGCGCCGGCAAGACCACGCTGGTGGAGGCGCTGGCGCTGGCCAGCGGGGCGGTGAACCGGGCCGGCCGGGTCGAGGACGGCGGCAGCCTGTCGGACTACGACGAGATCGAGCACCGGCAGCAGCGCTCGGTCCAGCTGTCCCTGGTCCCCGTGGAGTGGGACGGAATCAAGATCAACCTACTGGACACCCCCGGGTACGCCGACTTCGTCGGAGAGCTGAGGGCCGGTCTGCGAGCGGCGGACGCGGCCCTCTTCGTCGTCTCGGCCGCCCAGGACGCGAACGGGATCGCCGGGGCCACCCGCATGGTGTGGGACGAGTGCGCGGCCGTCGGTATGCCGCGGGCGCTGGTGATCACGCACCTGGAGGCGGCGCGGGCCGGCTTCGAGGAGATGACCGAGATCTGCCGCACGGCGTTCGGCGGGGACGACCCGGACGCGGTGCTGCCGCTCTACCTGCCCTTGCGCGGCGAACCGGGACCGGACGGGCACGCCCCGGTCACCGGACTGATCGGACTGCTCACCCAGCGCGTCTTCGACTACGCCTCGGGGGCCCGCGCCGAGGCGCCGCCCTCCGCGGCGCACCGTCCGCTGATCGACGAGGCGCGGGCCCGGCTCATCGAGGGGATCATCGCCGAGAGCGAGGACGAGACCCTGATGGACCGCTACCTGGGCGGGGCCGACATCGACCTGGACACGCTGGTGCGGGATCTGGAGAAGGCGGTGGCGCGCGGCACCTTCCACCCGGTGCTGGCCGCCGCCCCGGCCTCGGACGGCGGACGGCAGGGACTGGGCACCGTGGAGCTGCTGGAGCTGATCACCGGCGGCTTCCCCACCCCGACCGAGCGGCCGGCGCCCGAGGTCACCACGTTGGACGGCAAGCCCTGCCCACCGCTGGCCTGCGACCCCCGGGCGCCGCTGGTGGCCGAGGTGGTGAAGACCTCCTCCGACCCCTATGTCGGCCGGCTCTCCCTGGTCCGGGTCTTCTCCGGGACGCTGCGCCCGGACGAGACGGTGCACGTCTCCGGGCACGGACTGGCCGACCGCGGGCACGAGGACCATGACGTGGACGAGCGGATCGGCGCCGTCAGCGAGCCCTTCGGCAAGCAGCAGCGCACCATGCCGCACGCCGTCGCCGGGGATCTGGCCTGCGTCGCCAAGCTGGGCCGGGCCGAGACCGGGGACACCCTCTCCGACAAGGACCGCCCGGTGCTGATGCGGCCCTGGGTGATGCCCGATCCACTGCTGCCGGTGGCCATCCGGGCGCACAGCAAGTCGGACGAGGACCGGCTCTCCCAGGGGCTGGCGCGGCTGGTGGCCGAGGACCCCACCATGCGTCTGGAGCAGAATCCGGACACCCACCAGGTGGTGCTCTGGTGCCTGGGCGAGGCGCACCGGGACGTGGCCCTGGAGCGGCTGCGCACCCGGTACGGCGTGCAGGTGGACACCGAACCGCACCGGGTGTCGCTGCGGGAGACCTTCGGTGGGCCGGCGCGCGGACGCGGACGGCACGTCAAGCAGTCCGGCGGGCACGGCCAGTTCGCCATCTGCGAGATCGAGGTGGCGCCGCTGCCGGAGGGCTCGGGCATCGAGTTCGTGGACAAGGTGGTTGGCGGTGCGGTGCCCCGGCAGTTCATCCCCTCCGTGGAGAAGGGGGTGCGCGCCCAGGCGGCGCGCGGCGTGGCCGCCGGCCATCCGCTGGTGGACGTCCGGGTGACGCTGCTGGACGGCAAGGCGCACTCGGTGGACTCCTCGGACGCGGCCTTCCAGACCGCGGGTGCGCTGGCCCTGCGCGAGGCGGCCGCCGAGGCCCGGATCCATCTGCTGGAGCCGGTGGCGGAGGTGGCGGCGCTGGTCGCCGACGACTACGTGGGCGCGGTGATGAGCGATCTGTCCGGGCGGCGCGGCCGAGTGGTCGGCACCGAGCAGTTGGCCGGCGGCAACACGCTGATCCGGGCCGAGGTGCCGGAGATCGAGATCGGCCGCTACGTCATCGACCTGCGATCGCTCTCGCACGGCACCGGGCGGTTCAGCCGCTCCTACGCCCGGCATGAGCCGATGCCGCCGCAGCTGGCCGACCGGGTCCGCGCGGAGGCGGGCCGCACCGGCTGATCGCGGCTGCCGCCGAGGCCGCGGTGTGCGGGGGCGGACGTCTGGGCACTCCGGGGTGAGGGGCGCGGGCGTCGGGGCACGCCGGGTGGGCTTCCCGCTCGGGTGCCGCCCGCCCGCGGCTTTCCGCGGATCTTCCGGTGCCTTCCGGGTCTCCCGGTGGCCCCGGTGCGCCCGGTCCCGTCGTCGCGCGCTGGGGCGTGCGACCGGCGCGCCCTGCCGGCGCGCCGGGCCGCCCTGCCCAACTCCCCTGCCGCGGGCGGCTTCGGTTGCCCTGGCGACAGCCGGTACCCCTGATGGATACCCTGAGACCGCAGCTCAAGCGGCATGCGTTATTGGGGGCGTTGGTGACGGACGGATTCGACTTCAGTCCCGGGGCACAGGTGCCGCTCTCGGGGGCGGCCGGCCAGACCGCGGCGACGGGAGCGCTCGCCTCGGCGGCGTACCGCGACAGCCCGGTGGCCAAGCTGTTGGAGGCCAACTCCGAGTGGACGGTGTCCGAGGTCAAGGCACCCCGCTTCTCGCTGTTCGAGCCCAACCTCGGGGAGGCCTTCGCCCGCGCCGTGCAGGTGCGGACGCTGGGCGGGGCACGCGACCAGATGATCCAGTCCTTCGGCATAGAGCCGCAGACGGTGGTGGCGCACTGCCTGGCCGCCAACCGCATCCGCAGGAAGCGGGACGCCCGGCTCACCGCGCTGATGGTGGTCTTCGGTCTGCTCTTCCTGCCCGGGGTGCTGCTGTGGCTGGGCGCCTTCCAGCTGCGCCGGACGCTCGCGGGCGCCCAGGACAAGCGGCTCGGCGCGCTGGGCACGGTCCTGATGGTGGTGCTCGCCGGCCTGGCGCTGATCGCCATGGTGAAGCTGCCGCTCACCGGATTCCTCGCGATCTACCTGCGGGCCATGCTGGTGGCGCCGGTGATCGGCTGGTGGCTGGCGAAGCGGATCAGCGAGCGCACCGCGAAGGAGCTCCGGGAGGCCTGGAGCGGGCTGCTGTCCGGGGGCGGCATCGGGGCCAAGGTCCCGGAGGCCGTGCCCAGCGCCCCCGGCGGGGCGGCGGAGCAACTGCGCAAGGGCTTGCAGAAGCTGGCCGCCGAGGACGCCAGCAATGTGGTCTTCTACGCGGGCGGCAAGGGCATATTGGGGATGGGCACCCGCTGGGGCAGCTGGCAGCTGGCCGAGGACCTGGTGCCGGCCGAGGCGGGGCGGGATATCAACCCGTTCCGCAGCTGGGACGTCATAAAGGCGATCCACGACCAGCTGCGGCTGCTGGAGCGCGGCACGCTGCACACCGGCGGCTTCCCCACCCCCTCGGTGCGCCACTGGGTGGTCTCCCCCATCGGTGAGGGCGCCAAGTCGGTGTCGCGCGGCGGCACCACCGCGGAGGAGGGCTACCAGATAAAGGCGGTCGAGCTCCAGCGGATCTGCGACCAGCAGCAGTTCGGCGCCGGGGACCGGCACTACCTGGGCGTGCAGTTCGTCCTGTGGGACGGCCAGCTGGTGATCACCATGCTCACCACCGTCACGTACCTCCACAACACCCTGCGGATCGAGGTCACCGGGCACGCGCTGGGCCCGGTGCACCCGCTGTTCACCACCAAGCCCTCGGCGCCCTCCAAGACGGTCAGCAAGACCATCAAGTTCTGGGAGACCAAGTCCATTCCGCTGCCGCTGGTCGACGCCAAGGAGGTGGTGCGACTCGCCGCCCGCGCCCCCTTCACCTGGTATCCGCCGCTGCTGGACTACCTGGGCGGCAAGCTGAGCCTGCCCGAGCCGTTCGGCCTGCGACACGCCTGGGCGGACAAGCCCTGGCGGCACCGCTTCATGGCCGATGACGCGCTGCGCGCCGCCACCCCGGTACTGCGGGTGGTGCACGAGGCGGCGATCCGGGTGCTCAAGGAGAACGGCGTGGACACCGAGCGCTTCGGCAACCGGGCCCTGGTGCTCAGCGGGCAGGTGCAGGATCCGACGCCTAAGAAGGCGGATGAGTACAACGCGTGACCGGGCGGGGAGTGGTTCCCGGCCCGGGTGGGGGTGGGCTTCCGCCCCTGAGG
>NZ_SRID01000342.1 GCF_004684805.1 Streptomyces palmae | reverse complement strand
TATAAGAGACAGGGATCAGCGAGAACCCGGCTCCGGCGACCTTCCAGAAGGACTGGTCGGCGGGCTTGTTGATCTCTTCTTCCCCGTCGTCCTTCTTCAGCAGCAGCACTGCCGCGCCGGCCAGGAACAGCACGGCCATCCACCCCTCACGCCACCTCCCGAGGCACTCGCCCGAGCGGGATGGTCCCGTGAAAGCCAAAGGGGTGCGGGGAGCCGCGCCACCAGCGCGAAATCCCCGCACCCCACAGGACGCACCCCCCACAGGACGCGGCCCAGCCGGACGCTCGGCGCGCCCGCACATCGGCGCCCGCGTGCGGCCCGACCGGCCGCGCCCCGCGCCCCCGCGGCGTCAGCCCGCGATCACCTCGTACAGGGTGAACCCGGCCATCGCCAGCATCACCAGAGCCGCGATCTTGGTGATCAGCTTCATCGGCACGTACTTCAGCAGCGTGCGACCGCCGAGGATGCCGAGACCGGCCACCGCCCACAGCGCCAGCACCGCACCCACACCGACCGACAGCGGGTCCTCGTAGCGGGCGGCCAGGTTGGCGGTCATGATCTGGGTGAGGTCGCCGAACTCGGCGACCAGGATCAGCGAGAACCCGGCTCCGGCGACCTTCCAGAAGGACTGGTCGGCGGGCTTGTTGATCTCTTCTTCCCCGTCGTCCTTCTTCAGCAGCAGCACTGCCGCGCCGGCCAGGAACAGCACGGCCACCACGCCCTGCACCACCCGGTGCGGCAGCAGGGTCAGTACGCTGCCCGCCGCGATGGCCAGGGCCACATGGACGGCGAACGCGGCGGCCACCCCGGCGAAGACGTACGAGGCGCGGTACCGGGTACCGAGCATCAGCCCGGCCAGGGCGGTCTTGTCGGGCAGTTCGGCGAGAAAGACGATGCCGAAGACGACGGCGGCGACGGTGATGCTGAACACGGGGGCTGGCTACCTCGTTCGCTCGGGCTGTCCGCACCGAGGAGGGCCGCCTGGTTCAGGGGTCGCTTCGGCACGGCAGCGTACGTGGACACTGCGGCCGAAGGTCTCGCTGGCACGGTGCGCGCAGGTGGCGCACACCGGGCTCCGGGCGCCGGCCCGCCATGAGGCGGGCAGTATGTCGACGGTCCGGCGAAGAGCTACTCCCCTTCTGCTGCGCCCAGCGTACCCGAGCGCCTTGCCGTGCGTATGTGCGATGCGGCACAGGGACCCACCGAATCCCGGGCGAACCACCAGAAACATCACACGATACGAGTAACGGACACCCCCTTGTCTTTGGCATGACCGCGTCGTCAATCTGTTACCCGGCGCCCACCCCACGGCTACCGGGCGCCACCAGCATGGCCGGGCACCTCCGGCCCTGCTCCCCCCACCGACAAGGGAGTTCGCATGTTCCGACTGCGCGGCACCACCCGACGTGGCGTCTACGCGCGTCGCGCCACCGTGTTCGGCGGCCTGACGGCCCTGCTCGGCACGCTGGCGCTGACCGGCCCGACCGCCGAGGCGGCTCCGCCCACCCCGCCCAGCGCCTCCACCGCCCGCGCCTACCTGTCCTCGCTCACGGTCAGCGCCGAGGGCTCCCTGGACGGCTACAGCCGCGACAAGTTCCCGCACTGGATCACCCAGAGCGGCACCTGCAACACCCGCGAGGTCGTGCTCAAGCGGGACGGCACCAATGTGCAGACCGACTCCAGCTGCGCCGCGACCAGCGGCAGCTGGTACTCCGCCTACGACGGCGCCACCTGGACCGCCGCCTCCGACGTGGACATCGACCACGTGGTGCCGCTCGCCGAGGCCTGGCGGTCCGGCGCCAGCTCCTGGACCACCTCCCGGCGCCAGGACTTCGCCAACGACCTGACCCACTCGCAGCTGATCGCGGTCACCGACAACGTCAACCAGTCCAAGGGCGACAAGGACCCGGCCGAGTGGATGCCGCCGCGGGCCTCGTACGCCTGCACCTACGCCCGCATGTGGGTGTCGGTGAAGTACACCTACGGCCTGACCGTCGACTCCGCCGAGAAGTCCAAGCTCAGCTCAATCCTCAGCGGCTGCTGACCCCTTCCCTCCCGCGGGTACCCGCCGTGCGTACGGCCCGCCGTACGCACGGCGGCACCGCGTCGGGCACCCGAGACGCCCGCCGCCCCGACCCATGACAGCAGGATGCACACCGGCGGCCCCGCGGCGTCCGGAGAGTGCGCTCACGGCCGCCCGGGCAAGGGGAATCCGGGTTCCACCCTGGCATGAACTTGAACTTGCAACAATTGGCAAGGGAACCCTAATCTGGCCCTCTCGTTGTTTCCCGTCCCCTGAAACCGAAACGAGGACCCTCCGCATGTCTTCCCCCACACCGCTCGCTCCGTTGACCGAGCGCCTTGACGCCACCAGGCCCTACGTCCTGTCCCTGTTCCGGATCGTGGTGGGCCTGCTGTTCTTCTGCCACGGGGCCTCCGCGCTGCTCGGCTGGTTCGGCGGCTTCATGGGCACCGGCGGCACCATCGACGCGGGCACCTGGCCGGGCTGGTACGCCGCGGTGATCCAGCTGGTCGGCGGTGGCCTGGTGATGCTGGGTCTGGGCACCCGCAGCGCCGCCTTCGTGTCCTCCGGCTCCATGGCGTACGCGTACTTCGTCGAGCACCAGTCGGAGAAGCTGTGGCCCATCCAGAACGGCGGCGAGGCGGCCGCCATGTTCTGCTGGGCGCTGCTGCTGCTGGTCTTCACCGGTCCCGGCCCGTGGGCGCTGGACCGGTTCTTCGGTTCCCAGGCCGCTCCGGTCACGACCGAGACCCGGCAGCCGACGGCCGTCTGAACCGAATTCAGCCCGCCCCGAATGAGGTCTGGGTCACGTCATGCGCGGCAATACGCCGCGCATGACGTGTGTTCGGCGCGTTTTCACCACTATTTCGACGTGATTCGAACAACATCACCGCCCCTTCATCGCTATCCTCATACATCCCAGGCGTACGCTGTACGGCTGTACAGGCCGCTCCTGCCGCTCCCTTGCGACATCGCGGCGGGGGGAACGGACCGGGAGACGCGTTGCTGGAACATGTGGGGTCACTGACCAACACCCCATGGATCTACGCCCTGATCGGCCTGTCCGTGGTACTCGACGTCTTCGTGCCCGTGCTTCCCAGCGGTGTCCTCGTGGTCACCGCCGCGACGGCCGCCGCCGGCACCACCGCGGACGTGGTCGGCGCGGCCCGCGCCCAGGCCGACAGCGTGTTCCCGGAGATGCTCGGGCTGGTGCTCTGCGCGGCCACCGCCTCGGTCCTCGGCGACCTGGCCGCCTTCCGGCTGGCCTGGCGCGGCAGTGACCGGCTGGACCGCGCCATCGCCCGCTCCCGCCGACTGACCGCGGCCCAGGAGAAACTGGGCACCGCCCTGGTCAAGGGCGGCGGCCCGCTGGTCGTGGTGGCCCGGTTCGCCCCGGCCGGCCGCTCCGTGGTCAGCCTGAGCGCGGGCGCCGCGCATCGCCGCCCCACGGAGTTCCTGCCCTGGTCCGCGGTGGCCGGACTGGCCTGGGCCGCCTACAGCGTGAGCCTGGGTTACTTCGGCGGCCACTGGCTCGGCGCCTCCTGGCTGAGCACCGGGATCTCGGTGCTCGCCCTGTTCGCGGCGGGTGCGGGCGCGGTGTACGTGGTCAAGCGGCCCGGCGGCGAGGAGAGCGCCCAGCCGGCCCCGGGATCCGCCTCCTGACCTGGTAGCGACGCACGCCGCACAGCCGAAGGGCCCGTGGTACCGGTCAACCGGTGCCGCGGGCCCTTCGCATGGGGCGAGGCCGCCCGCCGGACCGCCTCGTGCGGGCCGTTCACTGAGCGGATTTCAGATCGGCGGGCCCATCCGGCTACCGTCGCCCCATGCGGATCTCCCTTCCCTACGGGTCGACCCGGTGAGCCGGGGCGCCAAGCGCGCCGGCGGCGCGGTCGCCGGCACCGCACTGCTCGCCGCGGCCGCCGTGTTCGTGGTGCACCAGTTGTCCTCCGACGACGGGCCGCCCACCGTCCCGGACACCTACCGACCGGCCCTCGAGGCCGCCGCGCGGACCTGTCCCCAGCTGAGCGTGCCGCTGCTCGCCGCGCAGATAGACGCGGAGAGCAAGTGGCGGCCGGACGCCGACTCCGGCCATGCGCAGGGGATCTCCCAGTTCGCCCCGGTCACCTGGTCGGAGTGGGGACGGGACGGGAACGGCGACGGCAAGGCGGACATCTGGGAGCCGCGGGACGCCATCCCCTCCCAGGCGCGCTATATGTGCCATCTGTACCGCGTGGTCAAGGACGTGCCGGGCAACCCCACCAAACTCGCCCTCGCCGCCTACAACGCCGGTCCGGGCGCCGTACTCCGGGCGCGCGGGATCCCGCGGATCGACGAGACGCGCGGCTATGTGGACAAGATCGTGAACACGCTGCTGCCCGGCTACCGCGAGAGCGAGGCCGAGCGCGCCGAGGCCACGCCGAAGCCCTCCGGAACGGCGACCGCACCGCGGCCTTCCGGCACCGGCGCCTCGTCACCGGGCTCCGGCACCGCTCCTTCCTCGCAGCCCTCCAGCACCCCGCCGAGCAGCGGCCCCAGCCCCGGGCCATGAGGCGCTGGGCGCCACCCCAGCCCGTGAGGCAGTGAACTCCGTCCCGGGCCAAGCCGTGAGCTCGGCCACAGGCCCCGAAGCGGTGGCTCCGTCCCAGGCCCTGAAGGAGTCGGCTCAGCCCCGGGCCATGAGGAAGTCCTCGATGGCCCGCACCAGCTCCAGCGGGGTCTCGTCGGCCGGGTAGTGGCCGGCGCAGGGCAGCTCCACCAGTTCGGCGCGGGCGTACCAGCGCAGCCAGGTCTGGCGCATCACCTCGGGGGTGAGCGCCGGATCGTAGGCACCGACCACCACCCGCACCGGGACCGTGGACCCCGCGATCTCGGTGTGGAAGTCCTCCCGGGCCCAGGAGTCCAGCCAGGCCCGGAACGCCTTGGCGTCGCTGTGCTGCTCGGAGTGCCGCACCATGAAGTCGAGCCAGGCGTCCGGATGGCGGTTGCCGGTGGTCAGGTTGATGATGGTGCGACGGTTCTCCGGGTGCTCGGCGGCGCCGGCGAACAGCTCCCACTGCTCGCCCTCCAGCGGCATTCCGCTGGCCGGCACCGGGGCGACCCCGACCAGCCGGCGGACCCGCTGCGGGGCGGCGGCCAGCAGCCGCTGCACGACCGCGGCGCCCATCGAGTGGCCGACCAGAGAGTACTCATCCCAACCGAGGTGGTCGGCGAGGGCGAGCAGATCGCCGGCCGCCTCGGCGGTGCTGAACTCCCCCGGTACGTCCCGGGCCTCGCCGTAGCCGCGCAGGTCGGGCAGGACGTAGGTGAAGGCCCGCCGGTCGATGTGCGGCAGCACCGCGGCGTACGCGGCCCGGTCGGAGAGCCAGCCATGGACCGCGATGACCCGGTGCGGCCCGTCACCGACGAGTTCGTACGGCGGGATATAGGGGGGAGCAGAGGGTGGCACGAGGGATCCCATGACGCCTCCGGGTATCCGAGTGGGATGCGGGTGTGTGTCGTACACCCGCGGGGAACCACGGTGGACTCAATCGGTCGGTACGGCAAGGCCGTTGCGCATATGCGTCACGGAGCTGTCCGGTTCTTCCGGCGAACGGCTCCCCGCACCGGCGGGTCGGGGCCCGGTGGCTAGGCCGCGGTGCCTATCTCCCCGCGTAGAGCTCCCAGATAGACGCCGAGCAGCCGCCGGTACTCGATCCGCTCCTCGGGCCGCAGCGGCCGGGTCTTGCGCTCCCACAGGAAGTCGCGGATGGCGTCGTTGGCCCGCATGGCCACGTCGGCGTCATCGGCGCCGGCCGGGGCCGGGGCGTCCGTATCGTGGCGCACCGGGTCAGAGATCAGAGACAACGGGGACATAGGAACCAGGCTACGGGGTGCCTATGACAACGAACGCCCGTCAAACGCGAATCAGGGCGTAACTCCCGCCACATTTCCCGTGGGTGGCCGCTGCGCGACCGCGGGCGCCGCGGCCTCCGGTGGTCCGCACCGCGGCGTACGCGGACGAGTGCCCCGCTCAGAGCCCCTCCTCCGGGAGCGGCAGCACGCACACCGGCGCGCCGGTCGCGAACGGCTCGCCGACCGGGCGCAGTTCGCCGCCGCGGGGATCCACCCGGAACACCCCCACCGTGCCGGACCGCTGATTCCCGGTGAACAGCAGCCGACCGGAGGGCGAAAGACCCAGGTAGCGGGGGTACGAGCCACCGCAGGGCACCGTGTCCAGCAGCCGCAGCCGTGCCCCGCCGTCCGTCACCGCGAACCGGGCGACGCTGTCGTGCCCGCGGTTCGACACGTAGACGAAGCGGCCGTCGGCCGATACCGCCACGCCCGCCGGGTAGTTGCGCTCCTCGGGCCGCACCCCGTCCGGAAGCGTGGCCCAGGAGTCGCGGAGCACGAGCCGTCCGCGGACCGGGTCGTAGCCGGCCACCGTCAGCGTGCCGTCCAACTCGCCCACCAGATAGGCGAACCGCCCGCCGGGGTGGAAGGCCAGGTGCCGGGGCCCCGCGCCGGGCGCCGTGCGGGCCTGGGCCACCGGTGTCAGCCGACCGCGGTCCGGGTCCAGCCGGTAGCTGTGGACGCTGTCGGTGCCGAGGTCCACGGCGAGCACGAACCGCCCCCGCGGATCGGTCAGCACCTGGTGGGCGTGCGGACCGCGCTGCCGCTCGGGGTCGGGCCCGGAGCCCTGGTGCCGGACCAGGTCGGTCCGTTCGCCGAGCGCGCCGTCCGCGCCGATGGGGTGGACGGCCACGCTGCCGGAGCCGTAGTTGGCGGTGAGCAGGTACCGCCCACCGGGGTGCACGGACAGATGGGTGGGCGAGTCCCCTCCGGTGGATCGCGCCCGGCCGAGCGGGTGGAGCGTGCCCCGGTCGCCGACGGCCAGGGCGCGCACCGTTCCGTCCCGCTGCTCGTCCAGCGCGTACAGCACCCGGCCGGAGGGGGCCAGGGCGAGGTACGAGGGGTCGCCCACCCCGTCGAAGGTGCCGACGGCGGTCAGCGTGCCGCCGCCGTACCGCGCCATCGTGATGCCCGCGCCGAACGTTCCCAGATACACCAGCCGGCCCTCCGCCCGTCCCGCCCCGTTCCGCTCCGCCTGCTCGGTGGGCAGGCCCCGGGCCCGCCCGGTGTCCGGGGGCCGCGCGGAGCGGGCGGCGGCCACCGCCGCCGCCGTGCCCGCCGCCCCGGCGACTCCGAGCGCGCCCAGCAGCGTCCGGCGGCTGAGGTGCTCGGCGTACCGCGGCACCGTCCCCACCTCCCGCTCTCCGCTCGAATCGCCTGCTTCCGGACACCGGGGCCGTACGGCGAGCGACCGGCCGCCGGCCGGCCCCGGCCCCGGCCCCGGCC
>NZ_SRID01000341.1 GCF_004684805.1 Streptomyces palmae | reverse complement strand
CCCCCGCCACGACCGCATGGCCCCCCTCCCGGGCCGCGGCTACCTCGTCACTGACGGCGTCGCGAACGGGGTGCAGGTGGCGCGATGACGAATGTGGCATGGAGCGTCAAGGGGACTGCACGGCCAGTCAACGACAACTGGCGGCGGCAGACGGACAATTCTCGGTGAGCAGGAGAGAGTGACGCAATGGGATCGTACAACTTCGACGCAGCCCAAATACTCAGCCAACAACTGACCCAACTTGAATGGAAACTCAAGTGGCTTGCGGGAGTTCGCGCCCAACAACGTCGGGCACTTCTCGGCGACGAGACCAGCGATAACTGGAGTGGCCCCAAACGGCATGCGTTCGAACAGGAGTTCCAGCGGGGTCAGATGGCTCTTGAGCAACTCGCCGCTTCCGCTCAGCAGACGAAGCGGGAAGTGGACAAGGCGACCGCACAGGCGCGCCTCCAGGGCTAGCAGAACGACATCACCAGGTGCGAGGTTGGGATGGGAACAGTGTCCGGGGTTCCGGAGAACCTCTTCGCGTACGCGGCTCAATGCAACAGCGCTGCCGAGGGATTGCGGACCTGGGTCCAGAGAGCCCTGGCGCCTGCCCTTGTCGACTACCAGAGCGGCGGTGGCCACCAGTGCTCCGCTCTTGACGCCATCACCACGTCGCAGATCACGTCCATCGTGGCGGTCGACCAGCAGGCACGGTTGGTCGGCCAGGCATTTCAGCAGGCCGGGGCCGTCACCGCTCGCCCGGGCGCGAAGCAGCAGTTCCTGGCGAAGGAGTTGGACCTGGATTCCGCCCTGCGAGCACTGAAGGAGGCAGCCCTGCGTCAGCCCCAGGTCGATGCGGGAGCCGCCCTCGCCGGCACGCTGCCCGGTCATCCTGACAACGCCGACTGGGCGCGGATCTCCAAGGAACTCGCCAAGCACGCCGACGATCCCTATTATTCCGCGGGCTTCTTCAACAAGCTGAACTCCGAGCAGATCGCCCATCTGCTGGGCCGGGATGTCACGATCAAAGCCCTGGTCAACGCCTACGGAAGTGGATCGTTGTCCAAGACCGCGTCGGACCATGTCGTTGAGGCCCTGCGCTGGCTGCAAGGGGGCGACAACTCGCCCGAGCATTTCCACATCACGGCGGCAGGCCAGACGGGGCTGCTCAAGGCGCTCGCGGCCGACCCCAGGGCCGCCGCGAACTTCACCCGACTCCTGAGTGCCCAGCAGATCAGGGACCTCTTTCATGACCTGGATGCGGCGCTCAATCCATCTGTGCGGCCGAACCTCCTCACTGTGCTGACCATCGGACTTTCGAGGATCAGTGATCCGCAACAGGCCCGTACGGTTCTGGACAATGTGTCAAGGGCTCTCTTCTCCGAAGATGCACCCGAACTCGACACGGCCCATTTGAGGCCGTTGATAGATGCTTTTGTCCGCCTTTACCAGGCGGGTGTGTCGCAGAGCATCCCTCCCCCGGGAACCTCGGGATTCAGGGAATGGGCAAAACGCTTCGGCGAGCAGGTTGGTGAACAGCTCGGGCCATTTCTTAATGCGCTGAGCAAGGCTGCCGGAGATCCGGATCACTCGCTTCTCAAGAGCATGCTCCAGGGCGGATACGTGAACGCGGCCTTCATGGCGTTCGCGATGCTCGAACCGGAGGTGTTTGTCGGGCGTGTCGCCTTTAATGCCGCCGTCGGAGCAGTGCAGAGCTGGGCCTCGTCATGGGATCCGATAGGCGACTACATGAAGAAAGAGATCGAGGATGGGAAGCACCCGGACATCGCCAAGCTCAACGACAATATCTCGCAGCACCTGCAAACCCTCATGATCAGTATGATGGTCTCCCGAAATCTCGTGTACAAGACGAATGACAAGGACCGGGGGCATTTTACGGACAAGAAGGACCGTGTGAGCTTCACGGGCGATACCCGGCAGGACAGTCAGCTGCTCCACGACATTCTGGCGTCTCCGAACGCCTACCACGTCGGTGGTTACGACGCGAACGAGAAATACCCGCCCTCGGTGCGGGACATGTTCGATGCGTTTGGCGAGCCAGAGGCCAAGAAGGCGGTCAAGGCTCTCGGTCAGGACTATAAGTTCGAATAGTCAGTCCGATCCGTCCTTGGTGTTGCACCCTGCGCCATGCGATGTGCACCCGAGATCAATGACACCGGATGAGCCGACCGGGACACTGGATTCAATCCGAAGATTCCTCTAAGGGGAGAACATGACGACCGTCAAGGTAACGGATCTCGCGCACCAGGAAGCCGCGAAGATGCTCAGCATCATCAACAGCGAACTCCCCGGACTCATCGGCAAGCTGAACGGCCATGGCCAGCAGCTGAGCGAGCCCAACAACTGGGACGGACCGCTGGCGCAGCAGTTCCGGGGCCAGGTCTGGCCGCAGGCCAAGGGGGACCTGGACAAGATGAAGGCCTCGCTGGAACACCTCCAGCAGCAGGTCCAGAAGATCCTCACCAACATTTCGCAGGCGGGCGGCGCGTAAGCCGCCGAGAGGACCTGAGGATCCCGATGTCCGAGAGGGACGCCGCCGACACCACCGGCGCCGCAGAAGCATCTGCCGCAGGACCACTCGCGGCCGAACTGTCCGCCGACGACCTCGCGTTGCTGGGCGCCGAGCCGCTGCGCCGGTCCGACCCCTCGGACATCGGGCCCTACCGGGTGCTCGCCCGGCTGGGCAGCGGGGGGATGGGCCGGCTGTACCTGGGCCGCGAGGCCGATACGGAGGGAACGTACGGGGCCCGATCGCTCGTCGCGGTCAAGGTGATCCGCTCGGAGTACGCCGAGGACGAACGCTTCCGCCGCCGCTTCGAGCGCGAGGTGGAAGCGGTCCGCCGGGTGCACGGCACATACACCGCCGAACTGCTCGGCTCCGGCTTCGACGGCGAGGAGCAGCTGTGGATGGCGACCGCCTACGTGCCCGGGCTCAGCCTGGCCGACGCGGTCGTGCGGTGCGGGCCGCTGCCCGTACCCGTGGTGTGGCGGCTGGCGCATGAGATCGGCCAGGTGCTCACCGCGATCGCCGCCGTCGGCATCGTCCACCGCGATCTCAAGCCGTCCAACGTCCTGCTGGGGCCCGACGGCGCACGGGTCATCGACTTCGGGGTCGCGCACACCTCCGACGCCAGCTCGCTCACCATGACCGGCCAACACCTGGGGACGCCCGCGTTCATGTCCCCGGAGCAGGCGGACGGCCGCGAGGTCGGCACGGCCTCCGACGTCTTCTCGCTCGGCTCGGTCCTCGCGGTGGCGGTCACAGGAGCCGGGCCGTTCGGCGAGGGGAACACCGCCGACGTCATCCACCGGATCGTCTACTCGCCGCCGAGCGAGCAGATTCTGGCCGAGGTCAGTGCCTGCGACGCGGACCTCGCCGAGTTGATCGGCCGCTGCCTGGAGAAGGACCCCGGGCGCCGGCCCGGCCCGCAGGAGATCGTCGAGGCCGCCCGGCGCCACACCCGCGACCAGGAGTGGCCGGGGCCCGTCGCGGAGACGGTGGCGGCCCGGACCGGCTGGCTCGGCACCGCGGTGGCGGTGCGGCTGATGGACCAGCTCACGGTCCTGCGCCGCGCCGAACCCAAGGCGGCTCCCGAGAAGAAGGGCACCCGGCGCCGCTGGCCACTGGCCGTGGGAGCGGCTCTGGTGGTCGCGGCGGCCACCGCCGTCGTCGCCTTCGCCGGCCCGGGGCAGGGATCCAGCGACGCGGAAGGGGCCGCCGCCAAGCGGCCCCGGGCCACCGCCACGGCCTCCCCGCACGGCGCCGCGCCGGGGCACCGCCGTCCGCAGACCACGCCCGTGCCGGAGGTACCGGAGGGCAACGTGCCGCCCGGACAGCAGGCGCAGAGCCCACCACCCGGCTACGACCCGGGCCCCGAGCAGACGCAAGAGCCCCCGTCGGACGAATCCCCGGACGGATCCCCGGACGAGTCCCAGGTCGAGCCCCCGGCCGACGCCGGCTCGGCCCCGTACACCGAGGAACCGGCTCCTGACGACCCGCCGGACTTCGAGCCGTCCGTCATCAACCCGCCATCCTCCGCACCGGCCAAACCCTGGAAGTCCTGCGCCTACTACTCCGGAACCCGGCTCACCCAGTACGGGGACCGCGGGGCGGCGGTGAAGCAGGTGCAGTGCATCCTCAGGGCGCGCGGCTACAGCATCGGACCCAGCGGCCTGGACGGCGAGTTCGGCACCGACACCAGGACGGCGGTGAAGCGGTTCCAGAAGGCACGCCATCTCGAAGTCGACGGTCAGGTCGGCGTCAACACCTGGCGGGCGCTGCGGGCGTGACCGGCAGCCGACGGACGTCGGGGAACGCGGCTCACCCTCGCAGCCGCTGCTCGCGGAAGGCTCCGGGGGCGACTCCGTAGGCCGACTTGAACATCCGGCTGAACACCGCGGGGTCGCGGAAACCCCGCCGCCGGGCGATCTCGCCCACGCTCCGGGCCGACAGGGCGGGATCGGAGAGGTCGGCCCGGCAGTGCGCCAGCCGGCGCTCGCGGAGGAAACCGCCGACCGTCCGCTGGTCGCGCTGGAACAGGTGGTGCAGATAGCGCAGCGAGATGTGGTTGGCCGCGGCGATGGCGGTCGGGGTCAGGTCCGCGTCGGCCAGGTGGCGCTCGATGTACGCCTTGATGTCGCCCAGCAGCCGGTCCCTCCGCGAGGCGGCGGATTGCGCCGGTGCGCTCTCGCGCGGTCCCGCCTCGCTCTGGAGGAACGCGGTCGCGAGGTTGACGGCCGCCGTGCCCAGCCACCGCGTGTGCTCGGCCTCGACGTACGGCGCGTGGACGGCGAGCCGGTCCAGGAAGCCGGCGAGCAGGGCGGCCGGCCCCGACCCCGTGGAGGCCGGGCGCCCGGACACGGCGCGCAGCACCTCGCCGGGCAGCGGCAGTGCCGCCCCGGGCAGGTGCAGGACGGTGGCCCGGGCCGGAACCCCGTCCGGGAGCGCGGCCACGCTGAGGCTCTCGCACGGCTCCCAGAGCACCACCTTGCCGGGCTCCAGTCGGATGGCGTGTCCGTCACCGCCGATCTCCAGTGGGCCCTGGGCGGCGCAGACCAGGTGCCAGACCTCCGGAGGGCCTTCCATCCGCACGACCGCGGGCGGCGCGGGCGGGTCCAGCAGCGACAGCCGCACCGGCCCCACCTCCAGATGGCGCGCCTCCGGTAGCCCACCGCTCTCCGCCCGGGTGGCGGGCCTCCCGTGGGACGTACGGGTCTGCGACGCTGATGAGCGGTTTCCCGGCCTGGCGGGCCCGGGTGCCGAAGACCGGTTATTGGTACGTGAGGCCGTGAACGCCGAGGGTGTGTCGGGCCCCGAGCGCCGGGTGGACTGCCGTCGTACGGCTGCCGAGGCGTCCACCAGCCCTCTCTCGTCCCCATCGGGCAAGCCGCTGTATGTCTTCATATCCTGATTCCCCCGAATGTGCGTGTGTGTCCGTGTGTCGCACCCGCGGCCCCTGTCCAGTGGACTCGTCGGGCCGCGGCGTCCGCGGCCCGGATCCGGGACGTGTGGCGTGTCGCGCGCCTGTGCTTCCGTCCCGCTCCCCCTTGGGCTGGACGGCCCGTCCCGCGGCTGTACCGCGGCCCGTTCCACAGGGCCTGCCATGAGTCTGGGACGGGGGGAACGGCAGCTGCCAGCGCCGCTCGGCAGGTACCTCAATCCCGGGACGACACACCGTCTGACCTGCGCGGACACCCTGCGTCCGGGTCGCGGAGCGGGACGTTCATGGGATAGTGGGCCGCGGGGATGGGGGGTGCCGTCGTGGGACGCTGGGGGCCACTGCGGGAGGATCTGCCGGTCGAGGTGGTCCGGCTGGTGCGGGAGCTGCGCCAGCACATGGACCGGTGCGAGTTGAGCACCACGACCATCGCGGTGAGGACCGGCTACAGCCGCAGTTCCTGGTTGCGCTACGTCAACGGGCGAAGGCTGCCGCCCTGGCAGGCGGTCGAGAAGCTGGGACGGCTGGTGGAGGCCGACGCCGAACATCTGCGCGTGCTGTGGGAATCGGCCTCCCACGCCTGGGCCGGGGGAGACCGGACCGAGGCCCTTCTCGCCCCGGTGGGCCCGGACGAGCATGCGGGCGAGCCCGCGCAGGAGCGTGCGGACGAGCACCCGGACGTACCTGGCGCGCCGTCCACCACACCAGCCAGCGCACCGGCCACCGCTCCCTCCTCCGAACC
This sequence comes from Streptomyces palmae, assembly GCF_004684805.1. GTDB lineage: Bacteria > Actinomycetota > Actinomycetes > Streptomycetales > Streptomycetaceae > Streptomyces > Streptomyces palmae. Next base: position 1,179 of record NZ_SRID01000341.1, on the reverse strand, counting down.
CGCGCCGGGTACGGCGGCGGTCGGCCGGGTGTGGTGGCGCGCCCCTTGGGTGCGGTGGGCAGCGGTGTCGGTGGCCCTGGTCGCGAACGGCGCACTGCTGGCCGCGCTCCTGTTCGCCAGGCAGGAGGGCGCCCCCACGGCGGACGTCGGCATCCCGGCCGACGCTCCGTCCATCGAACCTCCCAACGAGCCCACACTGGTGGCGGGCGCGGAGGGTGCGGACGGCCGATCGGCCGACGGGTGCCGTTCGTCCGGTTGCCGGGGCCTGGATCCGTACCGTGAGAAGTGCGATCGCCGCAGCGTCACCGTCCACCGACTGCGCGCCTACGACCATGTGCTGACGCTTCGGTACAGCTCGGCGTGCAAGGCGAGTTGGGCGGAGATCGACACCTCGCGGGGGACGGCGCAGCTGCGCATCTCCACCACCGCCGGTGACCAGCAGAGGGCCGCCGCGGGCCGGACGCACACCGCGATGCTGGACGGGGAGCAGAACACGATTCGCGCCACCGTCACCGTCGCCGGCCACCAGCTCGGCATCGCCCTGTACGACAGCTGGATCGACCCGGTCGGGGGCAGCGGGACGGGATGACCCGGGCCGGGTCGCGCTCGATGGGCGGGACCGGTCGACGCCGCCGACCTGCCAAGGCGTGCCGAGAGAAGACACGTGTGCGAAACCTGCCTCGGGCCCGACCGTGGCCGGTACCGTGAGAGGAAACAGAAACGCGTCAGGGGGGAAGCGCGTGACTGACTGGAAGCCCTTACCGGACGGCCTCGCCTCCGATGTGCGTCATCTGGTCGTCGAGCTGCGGAGGTTGAAGGACCGCACGGGGCTGAGCCTCGCCGCCCTTGCCAGGGACACCCCGTACAGCAAGTCCTCCTGGGACCGCTATCTCAACGGCAGGGCCCTGCCGCCGAGTCATGCGGTGGACTCCCTCGGCGAACTCGCCGACGTCGACCGTGCCCGGTTGGCCTCCCTGTGGAAGCTGGCGAACACCGCCTGGCACGGTCATGACGGCCGGCGCGCCCGGCGTGACGGGGCGCCGTCCCCAGCGGCCTGGGGTACGGCCTCCACCAGCTCCGCCACCACCGAACCCGGTCAGTCCCGTGAGCGCCCCGCCACCCCGCGCCCGCCGGTCGCGGAAACCGACCCGACCCGGGAATCCGCCCCGGCTCCACCAC
>NZ_SRID01000340.1 GCF_004684805.1 Streptomyces palmae | reverse complement strand
TTCCTGAACGGGGGTTCCGGGGGTTCGGCGGGGGCAGCGGTGGAGGCGCGCTGAGCGGACGTTCACCGGTCGGCCGGCACCCCAGGCCGGCCGCGGGGGCCGCCGCGGCGGGCATCCGATCAGGCCCGGCTCGGAATGTGCTGGTCGGCGCTGAGAGGTCGGACGGCACTCCAGGCAGCCGCGGGTGCCGCCTCGGCCGGCGTCCGATCAGCCCCGGCCCCGTATGTGCTGGTCGGCACTGAGCCGTCAGCCGGCGCCCCCGGCAGGCGTGGGGGCCGCCTCGGCCGGCCTCCTCTCAGCCCCGGCCCGGTACGTGCTGGTCGAGCCAGGTCAGCAGGTCGGCGTGGACCTCCTCGCGGTTGGTCTCGTTGAGGATCTCGTGCCGGGCACCGGCGTAGCTCTTCCAGGTGAGGTCCTTGGTGCCGTGGTAGCGGAAGTCCTCCAGGAGTTCGTAGACCAGGGTCATCCGCTGGTTGCACGGGTCCTCGGTGCCGACCGCGATGTGCACCGGCAGCCGGTCGGGGACGCGGGCCTGGTGCCTCGGGTCGTTGATCTTGCGGACGGCGCGTACCCAGTCCAGGGAGAGTCCGGCGCTGAACGGGAAGCCGCAGCGCTCGTCGGCCGCGTAGGCGCCGACCTCGGCGGCGTCCCGGGAGAGCCATTCGAAACCGGTGTCGGACTCGTACGGGTCGTTGAAGGACGCGAAGAGGGTGGGGACGAAGTCGGACAGGGCGTCCCGGCCGCCTTCCGCGATCTCGCGCTCGAGGTCCACGATGACCTCGGCGGTCTCGGCGCCGGGCAGCGACCGGAAGGTGCCGGAGAGGATCAGCCCGTCGAGTTCGGCGCCGAACTCCTGGGCGTAGTCGCGGGCCAGCATCGAGCCCATGCTGTGGCCGAGCAGGACCAGCGGGGTGCCCGGGTGCTCGGTCCGCGCCCGGCCGCCTATGGTCCGCAGGTCGGCCACCATGGCGCGCCAGCTGTCGCCCTCGCCGACGACGCCCAGGCCACCGGTGCTCGGCGCGGTGGCTCCGTGGCCGCGGTGGTCCGAGGCGAGGACGAGATAGCCGGCTTCGGCGAGGTGGCGGGCGAAGCGGTCGTAGCGCAGGGCGTGTTCCGCCGCTCCGTGGGCGATCTGCACGATGGCCCGAGGCCGCCCGTCCGCCGGCAGCCAGGTGTACGTCGCGAGGCGCGCACCGTCCGAGGTGTCGAGGTGGCTGGTGCGGTGGGGTGTGCCGGTGCCGGACATGCCGTCTGTCTCCTGTTCCCCTGGGCGAGGTTCCGGAAGCACACACTCTCCCGGTGCCCGGCCGATAAGCCAAGGGCGCGGACGGACGGGCCAAGGGCGCGGACGGGCCGGTGTCGGAACGGAGTGCGCGTGGTAGGCAACGAGTGCAGCGATCTCGCACCTCGTCCGTCGCCGCACGACTCCCCCTGTCGAGGAGGACCGTTGGAGACGCCGCCAGACTCGGACGCGCCCGCCGCCGCGGACCGGCCCGGTCCGGACCTCACCCGTCCGGGCTCCGGGCTGAGCCGCCGAAGATTCCTCCAGGCGACCGCCGGCGGGGCCGCGGCGGCCTCGGCGGTCACCCTGCCGGGCACCGCGGCCGCCGCCGGGCCCGAGGCGGTCACGCTCTCCTTCACCGCCGCCACCAATGGCGCGGCCACCCTGGCTCCTTCGGGTGACCTGCTGGTCGCCGAGGTCCAGAACGTGCTGTGGTCGATTCCCCGGCACGGCGGGCGGGCCACCGCGCTCACCCCGGCCGATCTGGAACCCACCCGTCCGGTCTACGCGCCGGACGGTTCGCTGATCGCGGTCTGCGCGTACCGGGGCGGCGGATTCCACATCTGGACGATGCGCCCCGACGGTTCGGGGCTGCGGCAGCGCACCGAGGGGCCCTGGGACGACCGCGGTCCGGCCTGGTCCCCCGATGGTGCCCGGATCGCGTTCGCCTCGGAGCGCGGTGGCGACCCGGTGGCCGGGAGCCCGTACCGGATCTGGGTCCTGGAGCTGTCGACCGGCCGGCTCACCCGGGTCACCGGGGTGCCTGGCCAGCAGGGCCCGGTGCAGGACGGGGCCTGGGAGGACTTCGACCCGGTCTGGTCGCCCGACGGCGAGCGGCTGCTGTTCGTCCGCGCGCGGGCGACCGGAACGGCGCTGGAGGCCCGCACCGTGGCCTCGGTGGCGGCGGACGGCGGCGGCCCGGTGCGGGTGGAGCACGCCGAGACGGCCGCCGGCCAGGTGATGGTGCCCACGGTCTCGCCCGGCGGCCGACTGGCCTATCTGCGCACCACCCCGGCGCCCGCCGCCTCCTGCACGCTGGTGGTGGACGGCACGGCGGTCGCGGTGGCGGGCGATGTGTCGCCGGTGCCGCCGCGCTGGGTCTCGGAGCGGGAGCTGCTGCTGACGGTGGACGGGCAGTTCCGCATCGTCCGGCCCGGGGCGGCCGGGCTCGGGGAGCGGATCCCGTTCACGGCCGCGCTGCCGGTGGACCGGCCGCGTTTCACGGTCAAGCGGTACGACGCGCTCGATGTGACGGACGGGGTGCGCCCGGTGCGCTCCCTGCATCTGCCGCGGCTCTCCCCGGACGGCCGGCAGGTCGCCTTCGCCGCGCTCGACTCGCTGTGGACGGCGGATGTCTCCGGCGGACGCCCACCGCGCCGGGTGGTGCGTACCGATCCCACCCGCTATGCGACGGGCCCCACCTGGTCGCCGGACGGTCGGGCCCTGGTGTACGCCGACGACCGGGACGGTCTGCCGGCGGTGCGCCGCCGAGAGCTGGCCACCGGCGAGGAGACGGTACTGGCCGGGGGCGGACGGGTGTACCCGGTGCTCTCCCCCGACGGCGGCCGGCTGGCCTGCCTCGACCTCTCCGGGAACCTGGTGGTGCGGGAACTCGCCTCGGGTGCCGAGCGGGTGCTGGCCGCCCCGCTCGGCGGCGGTGGGCTGCCCGGTCGGTCCAGTTGGTCGCCGGACGGGCGCTGGCTCGCGCTGTGCGACCGCAACCGGCTCAACCAGCGGTTCCGCGAGGGCTACAACCTGATCCGGGTGGTAGACACCCGGGACGGGGCCGCCCGGCTGCACGCGCTCGCCCCGCACACCTCGCTCTCCGACCGCTATGACTCCGGCCCGGTCTGGTCCCCGGACGGCCGCTGGATGGCGGTCATCGCGGAGTCCGCGCTGTGGCTGCTGCCGGTGCGGCCGGACGGTACGCCGGACGGCGAGCCGCGCCGGCTCACCGAAGAGCCGGCCGACCATCCGTCCTGGTCCGGGGACTCGGGAAGCGTGCTGTACCTGTCCTCGGGCCGGTTGCGGCTGCTCGATGTGGCCGCCGGCACCGCCCGTACGGTCCGGATCCCACTGGACCACCGGCGCCCGACGCCACCGGACGCGGTGGTGCACGCCGGACGGTTCTGGGACGGCACCGGGGACCGGGTCCGGCAGGACGTGGACATCCTGGTGCGCCGGGGCCGGATCGCCGCGGTCGAGCCGCACCGCGCGGGCCGGGTGGGCGGCCGGCGGGTCGACGCCTCCGGGCACACCGTGCTGCCGGGGCTGTGGGATTCCCACACCCACCCCTGGCAGTACACCTACGGCGGCCGGCAGACCGCGCTCCAGTTGGCGTACGGCATCACCACCGCGGTCTCCTTCGGCGGCTCCTCCTACGAACAGGCCCGGATCCGGGAGGCGGTCGCCGCCGGGGCGCTGGCCGGGCCGCGGCTGCTGACCGCGGGGGAGCTGCTGGACGGGGCGCGGGTGGCGTACACCATGGGGCGGGCGCACCGCACCCGTGCCGGACTGCGCCGGTCCCTGGCCCGGGGCGCGGCGCTGGACTGGGACTTCGTCAAGACGTACGTACGCGCCCCGGGCTGGGTCATGGAGGAGGCGGCGCGCTTCGGGCACCGGCGGCTCGGCGTGCTCAGCGGCAGTCATCTGTGCTCTCCGGGAGTCCAGCTGGGCCAGGACCTGACCACCCATCTGCAGGCCACCCAGCGACTGGAGTACGGGCACGCCACCACCGCGACCGGCCACTCCTACCAGGACGTGGTCGAGGTCTACACGGCCGACGGGTTCCGGCTGATCGCCACCCCGTTCACCGCCTCCCCGCTGGTCGGGGCCGACCCCTCGCTCGCCGCGGACGAGCGGGTCACCCGGCTGATGCCGCCCTGGGACACCGCTCAGGTGCGCCGACTGGCCGCCACCCCGCCCAGCGAGGCGCAACTGGCCACCCTGCGCACCGAGATCGGCGTCTACCGGCGGGTCCTGGACGGCGGCGGGCTGCTGGCACTGGGCACCGACGCGCCGCTGGTGCCGGTCGGACTCCATCTGCACATGGCCCTGCGGGCCCTGCACCGGTACGGGCTGTCGCCGGCCGAGGCGCTGCGGACCGCGACCGTGCTCCCCGCGCGGATCTTCGGCGCGGACCGGGACCTGGGCACCCTGGAGGCGGGGAAGCTGGCCGACATGACCGTCGTGGACGGCGATCCGTTCACCGACTTCGACACTCTGGTGCGTACCGAGTCGGTGCTGCGCGGCGGTGTGCCGTTCCGGCGGCGCGATCTGGTGGAGGCCTTCCCCCCGGGTGCGGCGGTCCGGGGTGCGGTCCCCGAGCGGCAGTGGCTGGCGATCGGCCACGAGCTGCGGCGGGACAGCTGCTGCGATCCGGGGTGAGGAGCGGGCGGCCGCCCGGGCCGGCGGTCACGGTGCGGGAGCCATCGGGGCGCGGGAGGTGTGCGGGCGCGCCGCGGGCCTGGGCGCGGGTGGGCCCGGGCCCGTACGGGTGAGGGGCGGTCCCAGCCGCGGGTCAGCTTTCGGCGCGGGTCAGGCCGAGGAGGTCGCGGGCCGGGCCGGCGGGGCGTTGACCGGTGGGCCAGACCGCGCGCAGATCGCGGGTGAGTCGAATGCCGGACACCGGGACTTCCACCAGGCGGCGGGCGGCCAGTTCCTCGCGGACGGCCAGCCGGCTGAGCACCGCGGGGCCGGCACCGCTGATGGCGGCGGCCTTCACGGCGGTGGTGGAGGCGAGTTCGAGCAGCGGTTCGGCGAGGCCGCCGTGGGCCGCCAGGGCGGCGTCCAGCACCTGCCGGGTGCCGGAGCCGCGCTCGCGGAGCACCAGCGGCGCCACGGCGAGTTCCTCGGCGTCCACGGGGTGGCGGCGGCGCGCCCAGGGCCGGTCGGGGGCCACCACCAGCACCAGCCGGTCGTGGCCGATCACCGCGCCGTCCAGGCCCTGCGGGATGTCCAGGCCCTCGACGAAGCCCAGGTCCGCCTCGCCGGTCAGCAGCCGCTCGGCGACCCCGGCGGAGTTGCCGGCGAGCAGGGAGACGGCAGTGTCGGGGCGGAGTGCGCGGAGCGCGATCAGCCAGCCGGGCAGCAGATACTCGGCGATGGTCATGCTGGCGGCGACCCGCAGCCGCGAATCGCGCCGGGCGCGCAACGCGTGCACGCCCGCGTCGAACGCCTCGGCGGCCTCCACGATGCGCCGGGCCCAGTCCGTCACCAGCACCCCGGCCTCCGTGAGCCGTGAGCCGCGGGGGGAGCGCTCCACCAGGGCCACCCCGAGCTGGCGTTCCATGGAGCGGACGCGGCTGCTGGCGGCGGGTTGGGTGATGCCGAGTTCGCGGGCGGCGCGGCCCAGGCTGCCCAGGCGGGCGACGGCCAGCAGCAGTTCCAGCGCGCCGAGGTCGGGCACCCGGTGCGCGACCGGGGCGCCGGGAGTCGGGCGGGGGCCCGTACCGGCCGGGGTGCCTGTGCCCACTGGGGTGCCTGTGCTTGGCGGGGTGCCCGTGGCCATCGGGGTGCCTGTGATTGCCAGGGCCTCCATGCCCGCTGTGGCGTCTGTGGTGGCTGCCTGGGCCTCTGTGGTTGTCAGGGAGCCCGCGCCCGCTGGGGTGCCCGTGTCCGCCGGGGGTCCTGGGGTCGGCTGGGTGCCGGCGGGGTCCGCGGGGTGCCGCTGGTTACTCATAAATCCAGCTTATGCCCTCATAGGACACAGGTCTCTGGTGGCTCCGGCGGTTGCCCAGCAGGCTGCGGACATGACCGTTCTCTCCCCCGCCCGTCTCTCCCGTCCCAGCCTGGGCACTCGATGGCGGGCCGGGGTCCGCCAGCTCGGGCCCAACTGGTACGCGGCGGTGATGGGCACCGCCATCGTGGCCTCCGCCGGGGCCGCGCTCCCCCAGCTCGACTGGGCCCGCCCGGTGTTCCCCGCGGTCTGGGCGCTGTCCGCCGTCGCGCTGGGGGTGCTGCTGGTCGCCCGGGGCACCCACTGGGTGTGCCACCGCGACCGGGCCCGGGAGCAGTTGCTGGACCCGGCCGTCGCGCCGTTCTACGGCTGTATGGCGATGGCGCTGCTCGCGGTGGGCGGCGGGGCGCTGTCCGTGGGCACCGATGTGCTGGGGGTGCGGACCGCGGTGGCGTCGGCCGCGGTGCTCTGGGCGGCCGGGACACTGGCCGGGCTGGCGGTGGCGGTCGGGGTGCCCTACCTGATGATCACCCGGCATCGGATCGGCGACCGGGACGCCTCCGCGGTCTGGCTGCTCCCGGTGGTGGCCCCGATGGTCTCTGCGGCGGTCGGCCCGGCGCTGGCGCCCTGGCTGCCGGCCGGTCAGTGGCGGATGGCCCTGCTGCTGGGCTGCTACGCGCAGTTCGGCATGAGTCTGCTGGCGACGCTGCTCCTGCTGCCCCTGGTCCTCGCCCGGCTGGTGCGGTACGGGCCGCCCGCCATCGCCCTCACCCCCACGCTCTTCCTCGTGCTGGGGCCGCTGGGGCAGTCCGCCACGGTCGCCCACCATCTGGCCGAGGCGGCGCCGCGAGCGGTGCACGGCGCGTACTTCGCGGTGGCCTACGCGGTCCCGGTGATGGGCATCGCACTGCTGTGGCTGGTGCTCGCCGGCGCCCTGGTGGTGCGGGCGGCCCGCGCCGGGATGCCGTTCGCGATGACCTGGTGGGGGTTCACCTTCCCGGTGGGGACCTGCGTCACCGGGGCGGCCGGGCTGGCCGGACTCACCGGCGCGCGGCCCCCGGGGTGGCTGGCGCTGGGGCTGTACGCGCTGCTGGTGGGCGCCTGGGCGGTGGCGGCGGCCGGTACCGTACGCGGTCTGGTACGCGGCACCCTGCTCGCACCTCCGCCTTCGCCGACGACTCCGACGACGACTCCGCCGGCGCCGGCTTCGGCCGCACCCGCCCCGGCAGCGGCGCCGGAACCGCCCGCTTCCGCCGCGCCGGCCACACCCCCGCGCGTACCGCGGCCCGCGCACGCAGACCGGTAACCGGGAGCCGCGCCGGCAGCCCCACCCACCACCTCAGCGGGCGGCGGCCAAGGCACGGCACCCCGCTCACACCACCGCCACCGACTCCTCACCCGCCCCGCCCGACCGGATCGGCGCCGCAGCCACCCTCCACGTCGGCGGGCGGGGCGGGTGAGGAGTCGGTGG
>NZ_SRID01000033.1 GCF_004684805.1 Streptomyces palmae | reverse complement strand
GCGTCGGTCGCCGGGGGCTCCGGTTCCGCGGGGGCGGTCGGCTTGTCGTGGGCCGGGCGCGGCCGGTGCCAGGGGGCGTCGGAGGAACGGCGCGCGGGGGCGGTGGGCGTGCCCTCCGCCGGGGCGGCCGGTCCTGCGGTGCCCTCGGCCTCGGTCCCCTCCGCGGACGTACCCGTGCCGCGCTGGCTCGCCGAGCCCTGGGCGGCGCTGCGGCTGCGGCGTGCCGGGGCGGCCGGTGCCCCGGTGCCCGGCGCCGGCGTGATGGTCTCCGCCTCGGGCGTGCTCGTGCCGCGCTGGCTCGCGGAGCCGCCGCCCGCGGTACGCATCCGGCGGGCCGGGCGGGCAGCGGGTGCGGCGGGTTCCTCGGCGGCGGGCGTGTCGGTGGCCTCGGCGCGCTGGCTGGCCGAGCCCGCGCTCGCGCTGCGGGTCCGCCGCGCCGGGCGCTCCCCCGCCGCCGCGCCCGCCGTTCGCGCGCCCCTGGCCGGACGGGCCGGGGCGGCGGGCAGCCGGCCCTTGAGCGGACCCCACTCGTTGGGGTCGGGGACGCCGGGCGGGAGCATCTGCCGCCGCTTGGGGCCGCCTTGGTCCGACTCCCCCGGCTCCTTGGCCCCGGGCCATGCCTTGGCCACCCGGGCGGCCAGCACGAAGTCCTTGCGCAGGGGGTGCCCCTCGAAGCCCTCGGGCAGCAGCAGCGGGGCGAGCCCGGGGTGCCCGGTGAACCGCACACCGAACATCTCGTACGTCTCGCGCTCGTGCCAGGACGCCCCCGCGTAGACGCCGACGGCGGTCGGCAGGACCGGCGCCTCGTGCGGCACGGTGGTGCGCACCAGCAGACGGCGTACGGCGGGGCCGCTGCCGCCGGGACGGCCGAGTGCCACCACGTGCGCGGCGACCCGGAAGCCGGTGCCGGGTTCGTCGACGGCGCTGAGCCAGTCGAAGTAGGTGCAGCCCAGGAAGTCCCGGGCCCGCTCCAGAGCGGTGATCCAGGCGTCGGCGGGGACGTCCACCGTGAGCAGGTCGTACGCCTCCTCGGCGGTGGCGCCGGGGCCGAAGACCTCCTCGGCGGGTGCCGGCAGCCAGCCCACCGGCGGTACGGACGCGGCCTCGCGCGGACCGGGCCGCGCCGGGTCGGTCCGGCGCGGGTCCGACTCGCCCGCCGGGTGCGTTCCGGACTGTTCCGGGCCGGTCATCGTCGGGCCTCCCCCGCGGGCCCGTCGGCTCCGGTGGCCGGTGGGGTGACCAGGCCGCTGCGGAGCGCGGCGGTGGACGGCCGGCCGGCGCCCTCGGGGGCGTACCGGTGGCCCAGCGACTCCTCCGCGATCTTCTCCTGGAGCTTGAGGATGCCCTGGAGCAGCGCCTCAGGACGGGGCGGGCAGCCGGGTACGTAGACGTCGACCGGGATGATCTGGTCCACGCCCTTGGTGACCGAGTAGGAGTCCCAGTAGGGGCCGCCGCAGTTGGAGCAGGCGCCGAAGGAGATCACGTACTTGGGCTCGGGCATCTGCTCGTACAGCCGTTTCACGGCGGGCGCCATCTTGTCCGTGACCGTGCCGGAGACGATCATCAGGTCGGCCTGGCGCGGTCCGGGGGCGAACGGGATCACGCCCAGCCGGATGAAGTCGTGGCGGGCCATGGAGGCCGCTATGAATTCGATGGCGCAGCAGGCCAGGCCGAAGTTGAAGACCCACAGGCTGTAGCGGCGCCCCCAGTTGAGGACGACCTTCATGGGCTCGGGCGCCAGCCGGGCGAGGGCGCCGAGCCGTCTGGGCTCGGGCAGCGGCGTGGGGATCGCGGACTGCGCCGGGTTCTCGGTGTGCTTGGCGTTCATGGCGCTCACGTCCATTCGAGGACGCCCTTCTTCCAGGCGTACAGCAGACCGACGGCGAGGAAGCCGAGGAAGATGAACATCTCTACCAGTGTCGTCCCACCGAAGCCGGGTGCAGCGAACACGGTCGCCCAGGGGAACAGGAAGATCGCGTCCACCGCGAAGATCACGTACAGGAAGGCGTAGACGTAGTAGCGGATCTGGGTGTGCGCCCAGCCCTCGCCGACGGGGTCCACGCCGCACTCGTAGGTGAGCAGCTTCTCCGGGGTCGGCACCACGGGACGCAGCAGCCGGCCGCCGACGAAGGCCACCGCGACGAAGAGCACGCCCACCACACCCAGCAGGCCGACCACCGAGTAGTCTCGGAAGTAGTCCGCCGCCACCTGGACTTGGTGGAGATCCGTGGTGCGCACGGTCGTCGCCTCCGGCACGTCCGCCCTCGCTCCCTTGTCCTGCCTGCCTGGCCTGCGGCTCGTCGAGGTCCATCACTCGACGTCCGGTCACTCCCCGGAGTCTAGGCCCTGCCACTGGAGGCCGATCCTCCTGTCCGGTATGCGGCGACCGCTGTCCGGCATCCGGCGGTGATCACTCGATCGGTGGTAGGGCCAGCCCTACCACAGGACCCCGGGCAGCCCCATGGCGCCCCGCGGGGGCGGCCAGGCACTCTTTCTCTCATGACCGTCCGTGCCAGACCCGACCGTGACCTCCGCGGCGAGGAGATGGGCGATCTCCTTCCAGCTCTGCCGGGGGCTGGGCCGGTACGAGCGGAAGCGTGCCCGGCGGATGCTGGACGTGGAGATAGAGGAGCCCAGCAGGCTGCCGCGCGGGGACGGGGGGTTCTTCCCCTGGATGTGGTCCCGCCTGCGGGACCCGGTCGCCTGGCGGGCGACGCTGTACGCGCTGATACGGCTGCCCTGGGGCGTGCTGGTCTTCGCGGTGACCGTCTGCTCGCTGTTCGTGCTCTGGCCGGTGCTGCCGTGGATAGCCCGCGGTCTGACCAATGTGGACCGGTGGATGGTGCGGGGGCTGCTCTCGCCCTCCGACGAGTTGGAGCGGCGGATCGCCGAGTTGGAGTCGGACCGGGGGGTGGTGGTCGACACCGCGGCCGCCGACCTGCGGCGCATCGAGCGCGACCTGCACGACGGCGCGCAGGCCCGGCTGGTCGCCCTCGCGATGGGCCTCGGCATGGCCAAGGAGAAGCTGCTGGAGGACCCGGACGCGGCGGCCAAGATGGTGGACGAGGCGCACGGTGAGGTGAAGCTCGCCCTCCAGGAGCTGCGCGACCTGGCCCGCGGCATCCACCCGGCGATCCTCACCGACCGCGGACTGGGCCCGGCCCTGTCCGCCCTGGCCGCGCGCTGCACCGTGCCGGTGAGGGTCTCGGTCGAACTGACCGAGCGGCCCGCCCCGGCGATCGAGGGCATCGCCTACTTCACGGTCTCCGAACTCCTGCAGAACATCAGCAAGCACAGCGGGGCCGCCTCCGCCGCCGTCGAGGTGTGGCACGCCTCCGACCACCTGCTGATACAGGTACGGGACGACGGTCAGGGCGGCGCCTCGACCAGCGGCGGCACCGGCCTGTCCGGTCTCGCCGAGCGGCTGGGAGCGGTGGACGGGCTCTTCACCGTGGCCTCCCCACCGGGGGAGGGCACCACGGTCACCGCGGAGCTTCCCTGGCGCGACCGTACGGCGGTCGGCTGAGGGTACGGCCCGGGGCGGCCGGTAGGACCCGGAGGGCGGCCTCCCATGCGCTGGGCGGGGCGAGCGGGGAGGCGAGTGTGCGGGTGGGACCACCCCGTTGTTCCGGGTGGCCGGCGGCTAGCCGGTTGCCGGCCTGCCCGACGAGCGAGCCCCGGCCAGGGTGGCCCACCGGGCGCTGCGGCGGCGGAGGGCCGGCGAAAACGGGTGCCGACCGCTCGCCGAGGCGACCATGACCTGGCCAGGGTGACGCACCGCGCGCTGAGGCGGCGGAGGACCGGCGAAAGGGTGCCGGCCGCTCCCCAAGGCGACCACGACCTGGCCGCGGTGACCCACCGCGCGCTGAGGCGGCGGTGGGGGGAGGGGCGACGGACCGCGCGCAGGGGCCGCGGGAGGCGCTCCGCGACCGCTCAAGGTAGGGATAACCCCCCTATGAAGAGTCCCACTCGCCTCATGGTCCAAGGCTCGCGACATGGCGAAGCTGAAGGTACGAACGACGAACCGTGACTGCGCAAGGACGGACGAAGCATGGCCATCGGATCCACCGCATACGGCCCCGAGCCCCGGAGCCATGTCCTGCCCGTGGTGCTGCGGGCACCCTTCGAGGGACGCACCTGGCGTGAGTTCCTCTATCTGATGATCGGCCTGCCGTTGGCCGTGCTGTCCTTCAGCTACGCGGTCAGCATGCTGGCGCTGGGCGCCGGACTGCTGATCACCTTTCTGGGCATCCCGGTGCTGGGGGCGGCCCTGGCGGGCTGCCGGGCGCTGGGCGTGGTGGAGCGGGCCCGCGCCCGCACGCTGCTCAAGCTGGACGTCGCGGAGCCCGAGCCGGTCCGGCTGCGGACCCGCAAGGCCGGCCGGAGCGGTCCGATCGCCTGGGTGGGGGCGCTGCTGAGGAGCGGCACCTCCTGGCGCCATGTGCTCTACGCCGTCCTCCACCTGCCCTGGGCGCTCGCCTCCTTCCTCTGCGCGCTGATCGTCTGGGCGAACGGCTGGGCAGCGCTGACCTATCCGCTCTGGTTCTGGGTGTTCCCCCAGTACACGGACCAGCCCGGCCTCCAGCTCTTCGACAACGGCGATGACAGCGCCTTCTACCTCGACTCCCCCTTGAAGGTGGCGGCCACCTGCGCCACGGGGGTGCTGCTGGTGCTGGTGACGCCCTGGTTGATCCGGGCGCTGACCCAGGTGGACCGGATGCTGGTGTCCGGGCTGCTGGGCCCCTCGCGGCTGGCGAGCCGCGTCCGGGAGCTGGAGTCGGACCGGGGGGTGGTGGTCGACACCGCGGCGGCCGACCTGCGGCGCATCGAGCGCGACCTGCACGACGGCGCCCAAGCCCGGCTGGTCTCCCTCGCCATGGACCTCGGCCTGGCCAAGGAGAAGCTCCAGGAGGATCCCGAGTCCGCCGCCAAGATGGTGGAGGACGCGCACGGCGAGGTGAAGCTCGCCCTCCAGGAGCTGCGCGACCTGGCCCGCGGCATCCACCCGGCGATCCTCACCGACCGCGGACTGGGCCCGGCCCTGTCCGCCCTGGCCGCGCGCTGCACCGTGCCGGTGAAGGTCGTGGTGGACCTGCCGGAGCGCCCGGCGCCGGCGATCGAGGGCATCGCCTACTTCACCGTCTCCGAGCTCCTGCAGAACGTGAGCAAGCACAGCCGGGCGCAGCGGGCGGAGGTGGACGTGTGGCACTCCGAGGACCGGCTGATGCTCCAGGTCACCGATGACGGGCGGGGCGGTGCCGGCACCACCTCGGGGTCCGGGCTGGCCGGGCTGGCCGAGCGGCTGGACTCGGTGGACGGCATCCTCATCGTGGACTCCCCGCTGGGCGGGCCGACGGTGGTGACGGCGGAGCTGCCCTGGTGGGGTTGATCGGCGCCGCGGGGGTCGGACCCGGGTCCGGCCCCGGGGTCGGTTGCCCGGGTCGGACCCGGGTCCGGCGACGAGCCTCCCGGGCCTGACGCTGGGGGCGCCCCAGTCCGATGCCGGGTCGCCCGGATCGGTTGCCGGGTCGGCCCGAATCCGTGCCGAAACGGCTCAGCTCCGTGCCGGTGCGCCCCGGAACCGGCGCCGCCCCGCTCGGGTCCGGCACCGTCCCGCCCGGGTCCGGGGCCGTCCCGCCCAGGCTCGCCCAGATCCGTTGCCGGTCCGGCCCGGGTTCGGCACCGTCCCGCCCGGGTTCGCCCGGGTCCGGCACCGTCCCGCCCAGGCTCGCCCAGATCCGTTGCCGATCCGGCCCGGGGGCCGCCGCGCTGTGGCCTCGCCCTGGCCGTACCCGCGGCCACGGGATGCCTTCGACCGGGCCCGCGGCCACGGGGCTGTCCACAGACGGTTGTCCACAGACGGTTATCCACAGGCACCCCGTGTCCCTGGGAACCCTGTAATGCTGGAGCCACGAAGCCCACGGTGGGGCTCCGGACAACGTGGAGGACAGGGTGCGGGTGGTCATCGCCGAGGATTCGGTGCTGCTCAGGGAGGGCCTGACCCGGCTGCTGACCGACCGGGGCCATGAGGTGGTCGCGGGTGTCGGTGACGCTGAGGCACTGCTGAAGTCGGTGCGTGAGTTCTCCGACATGGGGGAGCTGCCGGATGTGGTGGTGGCGGACGTGCGGATGCCGCCCACCCACACCGACGAGGGGGTGCGGGCCGCGGTTCGGCTCCGGAAGGACCATCCGGGGCTGGGTGTGCTGGTGCTGTCTCAGTATGTGGAAGAGCAGTACGCCACAGAGTTGCTGGCCGGAAGCAGTCGGGGCGTGGGCTACCTGCTGAAGGACCGGGTGGCCGATGTGCGGGAGTTCGTGGACGCCGTGGTGCGGGTGGCCGAGGGCGGCACCGCGCTGGATCCCGAGGTGGTCGCGCAGCTGCTGGGCCGCAGCCGTAAGCAGGACGTGCTGGTGGGTCTGACGCCCCGGGAGCGGGAGGTCCTGGGTCTGATGGCCGAGGGCCGTACCAACTCCGCCATCGCGAAACAGCTGGTGGTGAGCCATGGCGCGGTCGAGAAGCATGTAAGCAACATCTTCTTGAAGCTCGGGCTGCAGCCCAGCGACGGCGATCACCGCCGGGTGCTGGCGGTGCTGACCTATCTGAACTCCTGACGGCCCGAGCGGGGCCGGGAGTGCCCGGCCGATCGATCGGCCGGGCGGGGGTCGTACAACCAAAGACCGATGGGTGAGCGTCACTGAAGGCATGACAAGGGGGGCGAGTGGACTATGACAAAACATGACAGATCCATATCCGGACCTGCCGTCCACCATGTGACCTTCCCAGGGAAGGCGACCCTTACCGACGTACGATATGGCCGCGGGACAACCGGTCGCACCGATGTCCAGGAATCGCCGCCTCTAGGGAGGTCCGAAGCAGTGACCAGCCAGGTCAGTAGCCCGGCCGAGCAGGCCGAACCAGCGGAGCAGCAAGGCGCGCCGGCGTCCGTGGGGGGGCAGCGGCAACCGGACGGCGAGGCGAAGGAGATCCGCCGCCTGGACCGGGTGATCATCCGGTTCGCCGGCGACTCCGGTGACGGCATGCAGCTCACGGGTGACCGGTTCACCTCGGAGACGGCGTCCTTCGGCAACGATCTGTCCACCCTGCCGAACTTCCCGGCCGAGATCCGGGCGCCCGCAGGCACCCTGCCGGGCGTCTCCTCCTTCCAGCTGCACTTCGCCGATCACGACATCCTCACGCCCGGCGACGCGCCGAACGTGCTGGTGGCCATGAACCCGGCGGCCCTCAAGGCCAACCTGCCGGACGTACCGCCCGGCGCCGAGATCATCGTCAACACCGACGAGTTCACCAAGCGCCCGATGGCCAAGGTCGGCTATGACACCAGCCCCCTGGAAGACGGCTCGCTGGACGCCTACCGGGTCCACCCGGTCCCGCTGACCAGCCTCACCATCGAGGCCCTCAAGGACTTCGGCCTGTCCCGCAAGGAGGCCGAGCGCAGCAAGAACATGTTCGCGCTGGGTCTGCTGTCGTGGATGTACCACCGGCCGACCGAGGGCACCGAGGCCTTCCTGCGCAAGAAGTTCGCCAAGAAGCCGCAGATCGCCGAGGCGAACGTGACCGCGTTCCGGGCCGGCTGGAACTTCGGCGAGACCACCGAGGACTTCGCCGTCTCCTATGAGGTGGCGCCCGCCTCGGCCGCCTTCCCGCCGGGCACCTACCGCAACATCTCGGGGAACCTCGCCCTCTCCTACGGCCTGATCGCCGCCTCCCGCCAGGCCGATCTGCCGCTCTACCTGGGCTCGTACCCGATCACCCCGGCCTCGGACATCCTCCACGAGCTGTCCCGGCACAAGAACTTCGGCGTGCGCACCTTCCAGGCCGAGGACGAGATCGCGGGCATCGGGGCGGCGCTGGGCGCGGCCTTCGGCGGTTCGCTGGCGGTGACCACCACCTCCGGACCGGGCGTGGCGCTGAAGTCGGAGACCATCGGGCTCGCGGTCTCGCTGGAGCTGCCGCTGCTGGTGGTCGACATCCAGCGCGGCGGCCCCTCGACCGGGCTGCCGACCAAGACCGAGCAGGCCGACCTGCTGCAGGCGATGTACGGGCGGAACGGCGAGGCGCCGGTGCCGATCGTGGCCCCCTGCACCCCGGCGGACTGCTTCGACGCCGCGCTGGAGGCGGCGCGGATCGCGCTGACCTACCGCACCCCGGTCTTCCTGCTCTCCGACGGCTACCTGGCCAACGGCTCCGAGCCTTGGCGGATCCCGGAGGTGGACGAACTCCCCGACCTGCGGGTGCAGTTCGCCACCGGCCCGAACCACACCCTGGACGACGGCACCGAGGTCTTCTGGCCCTACAAGCGCGACCCGCAGACCCTGGCGCGGCCCTGGGCGGTGCCCGGCACGCCGGGCCTGGAGCACCGGATCGGCGGCATCGAGAAGCAGGACGGCACCGGGAACATCTCCTACGACCCGGCCAACCACGACCACATGGTCCGCACCCGGCAGGCCAAGGTCGACGGGGTCCAGGTGCCCGAGCTGACCGTGGACGACCCGAGCGGGGACGCCGAGCTGCTGGTGCTGGGCTGGGGCTCCACCTATGGGCCGATCACCGCGGCCGTGCGCCGCACCCGCGCCGCCGGGCACCGGGTCGCCCAGGCCCATCTGCGGCACCTGAACCCCTTCCCCGCCAACCTCGGGGAGATCCTGACCCGCTACCGCAAGGTGGTCGTGCCCGAGATGAACCTCGGGCAGCTCGCCACCCTCATCCGCGCCCGCTACCTGGTCGACGCCCGCTCGTACACCCAGGTGCGCGGCCTGCCGTTCAAGGCCGAGCAGCTCGCCGACGTGCTCAAGGAGGCCATCGATGACTGAGACGCTGGAAGGTTCCACCACCATCGAGGCGCTCTCCCTGGTGCCCAAGGCCGAGGCCAAGCAGTCCATGAAGGACTTCAAGTCCGACCAGGAGGTGCGCTGGTGCCCCGGCTGCGGTGACTACGCCATCCTGGCCGCCGTGCAGGGCTTCATGCCCGAGCTGGGCCTGGCCAAGGAGAACATCGTCTTCGTCTCCGGCATCGGCTGCTCCTCGCGCTTCCCGTACTACATGAACACCTACGGGATGCACTCGATCCACGGGCGGGCCCCGGCCATCGCCACCGGTCTGGCCTCCTCCCGCCGAGACCTCTCGGTCTGGGTGGTCACCGGCGACGGCGACGCGCTGTCCATCGGCGGCAACCACCTCATCCACGCGCTGCGCCGCAACGTGAACCTGAAGATCCTCCTCTTCAACAACCGGATCTACGGCCTCACCAAGGGGCAGTACAGCCCCACCTCCGAGGTCGGCAAGGTCACCAAGTCCACGCCCATGGGCTCGCTGGACGCCCCGTTCAACCCGGTCTCGCTGGCCCTCGGCGCCGAAGCCTCCTTCGTCGCCCGGACCGTCGACTCGGACCGCAAGCACCTCACCGAGGTGCTGCGGCAGGCCGCCGCCCACCCGGGCACCGCGCTGGTCGAGATCTACCAGAACTGCAACATCTTCAACGACGGCGCGTTCGAGGTGCTCAAGGACAAGGACCAGGCCCAGGAGGCGGTGATCCGTCTGGAGCACGGCCGGCCGATCCGCTTCGGCGCCGACGGTGCCAAGGGCGTGGTGCGCGACCCGGACACCGGCGACCTGGCCGTGGTCACCGTGACCCCGGAGAACGAGGACCGGATCCTGGTGCACAACGCCCACCAGTCCTCCCCCACCACCGCCTTCGCGCTCTCCCGGCTCGCCGATCCGCACACCCTCCACCACACCCCGATCGGCGTCTTCCGCAACGTCGAGCGCCCGGTCTACGACACCCAGATGTCCGAGCAGCTCGACGCCGCCGTCGAGCAGCGCGGCAAGGGCGACCTCGGCGCCCTGCTCGCCGGCAACGACACCTGGACCGTCGTCGGCTGACGCACCTCTCCAGGCACGCTGGAACGGGTGCCCGGCCGGAGCTTCCCTGAGCTCCGGCCGGGCACCCGTTCGCGTTCCCTGGGCCCTCGATACCTCGATACCTCGATACCTCGCATGTTCCGATGTCATGACCGTATGCCGGTATGGAAATGACATCTTGTCCCTGCGGCGTTACCTTCAACTGGTTGCCGTGCGCCCGAACGCCGCACGCTCCAGGGGAGGTCTGGGTGAAACCGATGAACGAGCAGCGCGCCGGCCTTGCGTACGGCTTCGCCGCCTACGGCATGTGGGGGCTCTTCCCCCTCTTCTGGCCGCTGCTGGAACCGGCCGGCGCCGGCGAGATCCTCGCCCACCGCATGCTCTGGTCCCTCATCGTCGCCTGCGTCATCCTGCTGGCGCTGCGCCGCTGGTCCTGGATACCCGGGGTGCTCCGCCAGCCGAAGCGCATGGCCGCCATCGCCCTGGCCTCGACCGTCATCTCGATCAACTGGGGCATCTACATCTGGGGTGTCAACTCGGGCTATGTGGTCGAGACCGCCCTGGGCTACTTCATCAACCCGCTGGTGAGCATCGCCTTCGGCGTGGTGCTGCTGCGGGAGCGGCTGCGCCCCTTCCAGTGGGCGGCGGTGGGCATCGGCGCCTCCGCCGTGGTCGTCCTGGCGATCGGCTATGGACGGCCGCCGTGGATCGCCCTCGCGCTCGCCTTCAGCTTCGGCACCTACAGCCTGGTCAAGAAGAAGGTCGGGCTGGACGGAGTGGAGTCCTTCGCGGCCGAGACCTCGGTGCAGTTCCTGCCCGCGCTGGCCTATCTGCTCTTCATGGGCAGCCAGGGCGAGAGCACCTTCACCAGTGAGGGTGTCGGCCACACCCTGCTGCTGGCCAGCGCCGGGGCCGTCACCGCGGTGCCGCTGATCGCCTTCGGCGCCTCGGCGGTCCGGCTGCCGCTGTCCACCATCGGGCTGATGCAGTACCTGGCGCCGACCTTCCAGTTCCTGATCGGCCTGGCGGTCTTCCACGAGTCCATGCCGCCCGAGCGCTGGGCCGGGTTCGCCCTGGTCTGGCTGGCCCTGGCCCTGCTGACCTGGGACGCGCTGCGCACCGCCGGCCAGGGCCGGCGCCAGGCCGCCGCGCTGCGGGCCCAGCAGGCGGCGGCCCCGGCCGGCGATACGGATGCGGACGCCGAGGCGACAGCGTCGAAGGACGCGCTCAGGCCGTGATGTCCCGGGTGGTGAAGCGCGCCCAGGCGGCCGAGCCGAAGACCGCCACGTACAGCGCCTGAAGACCCAGGTTCTTCACCACCCCGTCCCAGAGGATCGGGTCGCGCAGCACGTCGGCGAAGCTCAGCCAGTAGTGGGTGAACAGGTACGGGTGCACGATGTGCAGCTGCGGGATGGTGTTCACGATCTGCACGGTGATCAGCAGGCCCACGGTGGCCGCCATGGCGGCGATGCCGCTGCTGGTCAGGGTGGAGATGAACAGTCCCAGGGCGGCGATGCCGGTCAGCGAGAGGGCGACCAGACCGGCGATGACCGCGGCCCGGCCCAGCGCCTCGCCGTAGGACACCCGGGTGCCGGATATCAGCGTGACGTCCCCGTGGGGGAAGAGCATCGCCCCCACCGTCAGCGCGGCCACCGCAACCACCACGGTGGCCACCAGGCAGAAGACGAGCGCCGCGGCGTACTTGGCGAGCAGCAGCCGGGTGCGGCCGGCCGGGGCGACCAGCAGATAGCGCAGTGTGCCGCCGTTGGCCTCGCCGGCCACGGAGTCGCCCGCGATCACGCCGATCGCCATCGGGAGGAAGATCGGCAGCATGGTGGCGAGGGAGGCGAAGACCAGGAAGATGCCGTTGTTGGTGACCTGGCTGAAGAAGGCGGGTCCCACCTCGTCCCCGCCCCGGCCGGCGCCCACCGATCCGCCGTCCCGGGTCTCGATCCACACCGCGACACCGATCAGGACGGGCACCAGGGCCAGCACCCCGAGCAGGGCGATGGTCCGCCAGCGCCGGAAGGTGATGGCCAGCTCGCTGCGGAAGAGCGACAGCGTCCACAGCGGGCTGACCGGGCGCGGGGCGTCCGGCGCGGTCGGCACGGCAGCCCTCGTCGGTTCCGCCGGTTCCGTCGCTTTCACCGGTCCCGCCGGTGCGGTCGGCGCGGCGGCCGTCTCAGCCTGCGACATCGAAGCCCTCCCCGGTGAGGCTGACGAACACGTCTTCCAGCGAGGCCCGTTCGGTGCCGAAGGACCGCACCCGCACCCCGCCGTGGACCAGGGCCGCGTTCAGCTCGGCCAGGTCCAGCGGCCCTTCGGCGCCCTGGGGCGGCTCCTCGGGCGGCCCCGCCTCGACCGAGGGCAGCTCCCCGGTGATCCGCTCGTCCTGGACGACCAGGTCCGTCACGCCGTGCTCCTTGAGAATGCGGACCGCCTCGGCCGGGTCCGGGGTGGTGACGGCCAGCCGCCCGCGGCTGGCGGCGACCAGCTCGGCGACGGTGCCCTGGGTGATCAGCCTGCCCTGGGCCATGACCGCGGCATGGGTGCAGACCTGCTCGATCTCGTCCAGCAGATGGGAGGAGAGGAAGACCGTGGTGCCGTCCTCGGCCAGCTCCCGCACCAGGGTGCGGATCTCCCGCATGCCCTGCGGGTCCAGGCCGTTGGTCGGCTCGTCCAGGATCAGCAGCTCACGCGGCTGGAGCAGGGCGCTGGCCAGTCCCAGGCGCTGCTTCATGCCCAGCGAGTAGGCGCGGGCCTTCTTACCCGCGGCGGCCGTCAGCCCCACCCGGTCCAGCGCCGCGTCGATCCGGCGGGCCCGGCTGCGCGGGTCGGCGGTGGGGTCGGCCGCGTCGAAGCGGGCCAGGTTGTCCCGGCCGCTGAGGAACCCGTACAGCGCCGGGCCCTCGATCAGGGCGCCGACCTTGGGCAGCACGGTGCGGGCGGCGCGCGGCATCGGCTCGCCGAGCACCCGGGCCCCGCCGGAGCTGGCCTCGATCAGGCCCATCAGCATCCGGATGGTGGTGGTCTTGCCCGAGCCGTTGGGGCCGAGGAAACCGAAGACACTGCCGCGGGGCACGCGCAGGTCGAGACTGCTCACCGCGAGCTGGCCACCGCGGTAGCGCTTGGTGAGCCCGCGGGTCTCGATCGCTGCCGCCGGTGAGGCTGCGGTGTCCTGGGCGGACGGCTGGTCCAACGGGCTCCCCCTTGTCGTGCGGTTCCGATGTGCTCTACCGGCGCCCCCGGGCGCGCGGGGCTCCGGTGTGGTGCGGTCGGACGCGGGTGGCCGGCCGCCCGGTGCGAGCACCGGGCGGCCGACTCGGTGGCGGCGGTGTCCGGACCGCCGCCACCGGTCACTTCGCCTTGTTGGCGGCGTCGATCAGGGTGTCCTTGCCGACCGCGCCGACGAACACCTTGCCGTCCTCGGTGACCAGGGCGTTGACCAGACGGGTGTGGAAGATCCGGCCGCTGCCGAACTGGCCCTCCACCTTGCTGCTCAGGCTGTCCATCAGATCGCCCGCGGGACCCGCCTCCTTGCCGGAGAGGTGCTTGCCCGTGGGCAGCCCGCCACCGGGCAGGCTGAGCTGGGCCACCGAGCCCCAGCCCTCGCCGATCACCTTCAGATCGGGGTGCTCGCCCTTGCCCTTGCCCTTGCCGATCGCGTCCAGCCCGGGCAGGCCCTTGTCGAGCCCGGCCCCGTGCTTGCGCGCCGCGCGGTCCAGGTCGCGCTGCTCGGTGACCTTGGTCCCCTTGGGCGGGGTGAACTCGAAGCCGCGGGCGGTCGGCTTGCCGAAGTCCACCGAGGTGAAGCGGACGTCGACGGCCGCCTTGCCGCCGCTCTTGGCGGTGACGGTGAACTTCAGCGGCACGCCCTTGTCGGCGTCCACCGCGATGCGCACCGCGCCGATGGTGGAGTCGCCCCGCGGGATGATGGCCAGCTGGTAGGCGTCCCGCCCGGCGACCTTCGCCGTGCCGTCCACCTTCACCTCGGTGGTGTCGTCGACCGCGGCCAGCGCCCGCTTGGCCAGCTGCTGCGGGGTGGCGTCCTTGAGGTCCTTCGGCAGCTCGGGCCGCTCACCGCGCTTGGCCGGCGCCTTCTTCGGCGCGGTGGCGTGGTAGGCGGTGTTGCTGCCGCTGTCGTACGCCCAGACCTGGTCGCCGTTGCGGATGAGGCTGTACTCGGCGGCCTCCTCCAGGATGGACACCCGCTGCCGGTCCGGCCCGTCGAAGGCCACCCGCAGGGTGTGGCCGCCGGCGGCCAGCTCCGGCAGCTTGGACGTGGGTGTGGCGGCCGAGTCGCTCCCGCCGCCGAACCCGCCGCCCCCGGGGAGCGCCGGGAAGCCCAGGTCCGTGTCGATCTTCACCGAACCGGACAGCTGCTGGGTGTCCGATGTGGCGATCTTCGCTATCAGCTCCTCCGCCGAGATCTTCGGCAGGTCGGGGCTGCCGGAGTCGGCGAGCGCCGGGACCAGCCCGACCGTCGCCGCCGCCACCCCCGCCACCGCGACCGGCAGTCCGTACCGGAAGGCCTTGCGGCGCCGAACGGGCCGCTCGTCCTCCCAGAAGTCGTCTTCGGCGACCTGTGTCGGTCGGATCCGTGCCATGTGTGCTCTACCTCCGTCGTCGGCGGCGGTTGTCAGCCTCGCACTCGTCCACCCTCTCGGGTCATTGTCACCCGATCCGCCATGTGGTGGTGTTTCCATCCCACCAAAGCGAGCCTGTCGGCGCGTCACCCGACGGAATCACGTTGACGTCCTTCTGCGGTATGACATCCGTACTCCGCACGGAGGTGTCGGGGCGTCAGCCGGCCCGGTGCACCACCGCGTCGCACAGCCCTTCCAGGGCGGCCTTGGCCGGCAGGTCGGGCAGCGGGGCCAACATGGCGCGGGCGTCGGCCGCGTACCGCACGGTGTCCCGGCGGGCCTGCTCCAGCGCCGGGTGGGCGCGCAGCCGGTGCAGCACCTCGGCGTGCCGGCCGTCGTCGCTGAGGTCGCCGTCCAGCAGCCGGCACAGTTCGAGGTCCTCGGCCGAGCCGCCCGCCGCGGCCAGGGCGCGCAGCCGCAGCACCGGCAGGGTGGGGATGCCCTCGCGCAGGTCGGTGCCCGGGGTCTTGCCCGACTCGTGGCTGTCGCTGGCGATGTCCAGCACGTCGTCGGCGAGCTGGAAGGCGACGCCGAGCCGCTCACCGTACTGGGTGAGGATGTTGACGACGGACTCGTCGGCACCGGACATCATCGCGCCGAACCGCCCGGAGACCGCGACCAGCGAGCCGGTCTTGCCGGACAGGACGTCCAGGTAGTGATCGATCGGGTCGCGGTCCTGGTCGGGGCCCGCGGTCTCCAGGATCTGACCGGTCACCAGCCGTTCGAACGCCTCGGCCTGGATCCGCACCGCCTCCGGGCCCAGGTCGGCCAGTATGTGCGAGGCGCGGGCGAAGAGGAAGTCGCCGGTCAGCACCGCCACCGAGTTGCCCCAGCGGGTGTTGGCGCTGGGCACGCCGCGGCGCACCACGGCCTCGTCCATCACGTCGTCGTGGTACAGGGTCGCCAGATGGGTCAGCTCCACCACCACGGCCGCGGGGACGAGCCCCGGCGCGTGCCGGTCGCCGAACTGCGCGGCCAGCATCACCAGCAGCGGCCTGAACCGCTTGCCGCCGGCCCGCAGCAGGTGCTGGGCGGACTCGGTGATGAACGGCACATCGCTCTTGGTGGCCTCCAGCAGGCCCTCTTCGACGGCCGCCAGTCCGGCCTGGACGTCGGCTTCCAGAGTCTGGTCCCGCACGCTCAGCCCAAAGGGCTCTACGACGGTCACGAGGGGTACTCCTGTCTGCCTACGATCACGCGGAATGTCGATCTGTCGCTGTCTCCACTGAAAGGCAGCGTATCCGGTCGAGTATCGATCACCATCGGCGCCTTCCCGGCTTATGTGCCCTGTCGCGTACGTCACCTGCTCCACCGGCTTCCTCCCCTTATGCCGGATATCTGTCCGAGCCGCGTCCGCACTGCGTCCGCCCTCTGTGCCCTACCCCGGGTACGCCGCCGTCCGCCGGCCGCGGCGGGGCTCCCCCTCTCGGTTATCGATCACTGGTCACCGCTCACCGGGCGCGTCGTACTCTGTGCCCGGCCCACGAATCGGGCCACCACGGTGACGAGGAGAAGGCGAGGCAGCACTCCATGCCGCAGCAGAGCCCGCTCGACCTGCCAGAAGGCGACCCCTTCGGCCCGCACAACCTCCCGTACGGGGTCTTCAGCACGGTGGAGGACCCCGGCCGCCGGCGCATCGGGGTGCGCTTCGGCGATCATGTGCTGGACGCCGCCGGCGCGGCCCGGGCGCTCGGCTCGGCCCATGCCGAGCTGCTCGACCAGCCGCTGCTCAACCCGCTGCTGGCGGCCGGCCGCCCGGTGTGGACGGCGGTGCGCGCGGAACTGCGCGACTGGCTCACCGCCCCGGCGCACCGCGCCGCCGTGGAGCCGCACCTGATCCCGCTGTCCGGGGTCGAGCTGCACCTCCCCTTCGAGGTGGCCGACTACGTGGACTTCTACGCCAGCGAGCACCACGCCACCAACGTGGGCCGCATCTTCCGCCCGGAGGGCGAGGCGCTCACCCCCAACTGGAAGCACCTGCCGATCGGTTACCACGGGCGTGCCGGCACGGTCGTGGTCTCCGGCACCCCGGTGATCCGCCCGCTCGGCCAGCGGATGCCGGCCGGGGCCCAGGCACCCGAGTTCGGCCCCAGCCGCCGGCTGGACATCGAGGCCGAGGTGGGCTTCGTGGTGGGCACCCCGTCGGCGCTCGGCGACCGGGTGCCGCTGGAGGCGTTCCGTGAGCACGTCTTCGGGGTGACGCTGCTCAACGACTGGTCGGCGCGGGACATCCAGAGCTGGGAGTACCGGCCGCTGGGCCCGTTCCTGGGCAAGTCCTTCGCCACCTCCGTATCGGCCTGGGTGACCCCGCTGGACGCCCTGGACGCGGCCCGCACCGAGCCGCCGGCCCGCGACTTCGCGCTGCTGGACTACCTGGACGACTCGGCCGTCGAGCCGGGCGGCCTGGACATCCGCATCGAGGTGGCCGTCAACGGGCACGTGGTGGCCCGCCCGCCGTTCTCGGCCATGTACTGGACCGCCGCCCAGCAGCTGGCACACATGACGGTGAACGGCGCCTCGCTGCGCACCGGCGACCTGTTCGCGTCCGGCACGGTCAGCGGGCCCGAGCCGGAGCAGCGCGGCTGCCTGCTGGAGCTGACCTGGTCGGGCCGCGACCCGCTGGAACTCCCGGAGGGCAAGCGGACGTTCCTGGAGGACGGCGACGAGGTGGTGCTGACCGCGTGGGCCCCGGGCCCGGACGGCAGCAGGGTGACGCTGGGTGAGGTCGCGGGCCGGATCGCGCCCGCGGTCTGAGGCGACGTGCCTCGGCACGCGGCGGGCGTGACAGCCTGTCAATGGCGCGTGACCTGGGGCGACGGCGGGGACGGGACGGCGCGGCAGACCGGCGCCCCGTCCCCGCACTGCGACCGCGCCGTCCCCGAACCGTGACAACTCCACTGCTAACTTGACGTGTCCAAGTTCAAGTTTGAACACGGCGGAAAACCTCAGGGAGATTGCGTGCTTCGCAAGGCAGCACAGGTCACGGGGGCGGCGCTGATCGCCGCTGTGCTGGTCACCGGTTGTGGCGGCGGCAAGGGCGACAAGGGCGGCAAGGGGCTGATCGGGGGCCAGCAGGGCAGCGGCCAGACCGACTCGGGCAAGTCCGCCGCCACGGGCGGTGACAGCGGCGACAGCACGGGCGGCTCCACGGCCACCAGCACGGGCGGTTCGAGCACCGGCGGCACCACGGGTGGCGGCAGCACCGGCGGCACCCCGGACGGCTCCTATGTCTCGCAGTCCGGTGGCCAGACCCGCTCCTTCTACTTCCACGGCTCGGTCGTCGGGTTCGCCCCCAAGTTCGGAACGAGCTGCACCGGCTCCTACTCCGCCCCGACGGTCACCCTGACCTGCCCGGACGGCAGCACGGACTGGAACAGCGGCAAGGTGACCGTCAACAACGGCGGCGAGTCCGTCACCGTCCGCTGGGACGCGTCCGGCCAGGAGGACACCTTCACCAAGCTCGGCGGCAGCAACGCGGGCGGTCTGCCGACCCCGCCGCCGCTGAGCTGATCCGACCGGTACTCCGGCGGACGTACGAGCCCCCCGGCCACCGCACCGGGGGGCTCGCCGTGTCCGGACGGCTCTCAGCGCACGAACACCCCGGCCTGGCTGGCCAGGTCCAGGAAGTACTGCGGCGCCACACCCAGCACCAGGGTGACCGCCACTCCGATGCCGATCGCCGAGGTGGTCAGGGCGCTGGGCACGGCGACGGTGGGGCCGTCCGCCTTGGGCTCGTTGAAGAACATCAGCACGATGACCCGGATGTAGAAGAACGCGGCCACCGCCGAGGCGATCACACCGACCACCACCAACGGGCCCGCGCCGCCCTCCGCCGCCGCCTTGAACACGGCGAACTTCCCGGCGAACCCGGAGGTCAGCGGAATGCCCGCGAAGGCCAGCAGGAAGACCGCGAACACCGCCGCCACCAGCGGCGAACGGCGGCCCAGGCCGGCCCACTTGGACAGCTGGGTGGCCTCTCCGCCGGCGTCCCTGACCAGGGTGACCACGGCGAAGGCGCCCAGGGTCACGAAGGAGTAGGCGGCCAGGTAGAAGAGGACGGAGGAGACGCCGTCCTTGTTGGTGGCGATCACACCGGCCAGGATGAAGCCCGCGTGCGCGATCGAGGAGTAGGCCAGCAGCCGCTTCACATCGGTCTGGGTGATCGCGACGACCGCGCCGCCCAGCATGGTGAGGATGGCCACCCCCCACAGCACCGGGCGCCAGTCCCAGCGCAGGCCGGGCAGCACCACGTACAGCAGCCGCAGCAGCGCGCCGAAGGCGGCGACCTTGGTGGCTGCGGCCATGAAACCGGTGACCGGGGTGGGCGCGCCCTGGTAGACGTCCGGGGTCCACATGTGGAACGGCACCGCGCCGACCTTGAACAGCAGGCCCACCAGCACCATCGCCCCGCCGATCAGCAGCAGCGCGTCATTGCCCATGGTCTGCGCCAGCGCCGGGTCCACCCGGGAGACCTGACCGTCGACCACGTCCGCGATACCGGAGTAGGTGACGGTGCCCGCGTAGCCGTACAGCAGCGCGATGCCGAACAGCAGGAAGGCCGAGGAGAAGGCGCCGAGCAGGAAGTACTTGACCGCGGACTCCTGGGAGAGCAGCCGGTGGCGGCGGGCCAGCGCGCACAGGATGTACAGCGGCAGGGAGAAGACCTCCAGTGCCACGAACAGGGTCAGCAGGTCGTTCGCGGCGGGGAAGACCAGCATCCCGGCGACCGCGAACAGCAGCAGCGGGAAGACCTCGGTGGAGGTGAACCCGGCGCGTACGGCGGCCTCTTCGGCCTCTCCGCCGGGTACCGCGGCGGGCTGGGCGGCGAAGGAGTCCACCCGGTTGCCGTGCGTCTGGGGGTCCAGTCGGCGCTCGGCGAAGGTGAACACGGCGACCAGCGAGACCAGCAGAATGGTGCCCTGGAGGAAGAGCGCCGGGCCGTCCACCGCGATCGCCCCCATGGCGGCGACATGCGCCTTGGAGGTGCCGTAGTCGCCGGCCGCCAGGGCGATGACGGCGGCGAAGGCGGCGGCCAGCGAGACCACCGAGACGAAGAGCTGTGCGGCGTACCGCTGGCGGCGCGGCAGGAACGCCTCGACCAGGATCCCCAGGACCGCGGCACCGACCACGATCAGCACCGGGGACAGCTGCCCGTACTCGATGTGCGGGGTGGGGATCTTGTCCCGTGGCCCGGCCGCTGTCATCCACAGGCTGTGGACAGAGGGAGCGCTGCTCACTTGTCACCTCCGGGAGCGTGGTCGCCCTTGGGGCTGTAGCGGAACCAGCCCGCGTCGGTGGCGGGGTGGTCCGGTGCGGGATCCTTCTTGTCGACCACCGAAAGGGTGTGGTCGACGGCCGGGTTGACGATGTCGGCCACCGGCTTGGGGTAGATGCCGAGGAAGATCAGCAGCGCGATCAGCGGTGTCACCACGGCGAGTTCCCGAACCCTGAGGTCCGGCATCCCGCGCACCTCGGCCTTCACCGGCCCCGTCATGGTGCGCTGGTAGAGCACCAGCACGTACAGCGCGGCCAGCACGATGCCCACGGTGGCCACCACGCCCAGCGCCGGATAGCGGCTGAAGGTGCCCACCAGTACCAGGAACTCGCTGATGAACGGGGCGAGTCCGGGCAGGGAGAGGGTGGCCAGCCCGCCCACCAGGAAGGTGCCGGCCAGCACCGGGGCCACCTTCTGCACCCCGCCGAAGTCGGCGATCAGCCGCGAGCCGCGCCGGCTGATCAGGAAGCCGGCGACCAGCATCAGGGCGGCGGTGGAGATGCCGTGGTTGACCATGTAGAGGGTGGCGCCGCCCTGCCCCTGCGAGGTCATGGCGAAGATGCCCAGGATGATGAAGCCGAAGTGGGAGATCGAGGCGTAGGCGATCAGCCGTTTGATGTCCTTCTGGGCGACCGCCACCAGCGCCCCGTAGAGGATGCTGATCACGGCGAGCACCAGGATCACCGGGGTGGCCCACTTGCTGGCCTCCGGGAAGAGCTGGAGGCAGAAGCGGAGCATCGCGAAGGTGCCGACCTTGTCGACCACCGCGGTGATCAGCACCGCGACCGGCGCGGTGGACTCGCCCATCGCGCCCGGCAGCCAGGTGTGCAGCGGCCACAGCGGCGCCTTCACCGCGAAGGCGAAGAAGAAGCCGAGGAACAGCAGCCGTTCGGTGGTGGTGGCGATGGACAGCGTGCCGGCGGAGCGGGCCTCGGCGATCTGCTGGAGCGAGAAGGTCCCGCTGCCCAGGTCCTCGTTGGTGACCACGAACAGGCCCACCACCGCGGCCAGCATGATGAGCCCGCCGACCAGGTTGTAGAGCAGGAACTTCACCGCGGCGTACGAGCGCGCGTTGGCCGCCGCTCCCTCCGCCCGGCCGCCGGCCCCGTCCCCGAAGCCGCCGATCAGGAAGTACATCGGGATCAGCATGGCTTCGAAGAAGATGTAGAAGAGGAAGACGTCGGTGGCCTGGAAGGACATCACCACCATCGCCTCGACCATCAGGATCAGCGCGAAGAAGCCCTGGGTGGGCCGCCAGCGCCGGCCCGCGGCCGAGTCGCCGCCGGACGGGGTCTCCAGCCGGTCGGGGTCGTGCCAGCCGGCCAGCACGATGAACGGGATCAGCAGCGCGGTCAGTGCCACCAGCACCACGCCGATGCCGTCCACGCCCAGTTCGTAGCGGACCCCGAAGTCCTTGATCCAGTCGTGTGACTCGGTGAGTTGGTACTGGCCTCCGTCCGGGTCGAAGCGCACCAGCGCCACCGCGGACAGGACCAGGGTCGCCAGCGAGAACAGCAGCGCCGTCCACTTGGCCGCGGCCCGCTGGGCGGCCGGCACGGCGGCGGTGGCGACCGCCCCGATCGCCGGCACCGCGGCCGTTGCTGTCAGCAGGGGAAATGACATCGATCAGACCGCCCTCATCAGCAGGGTCGCGGCGATCAGCACCGCCGCACCGCCGAACATCGAGACCGCGTAGGTCCGCGCGTAGCCGTTCTGGAGCTTGCGCAGGCGCCCGGACAGCCCGCCGACCGAGGCCGCGGCGCCGTTCACCGCCCCGTCGACCAGGGTGTGGTCCACCCGGTCCAGACCGCGGGTGAGGTACTCGCCGGGCTTGACCAGCACCACATGGTTGAAGTCGTCCTGGAGCAGGTCGCGGCGGGCCGCCCGGGTCAGCGCGCTGCCGCGCGGGGCGGTCACCGGCACCGGCCGGCGGCCGTACTGCGCCCAGGCCAGCGCCACTCCGACCACCAGCACCACCATGGTCCCGGCGGTGACGGTGGCGGCGCTCAGCGGCGAGTCCCCGTGATCGTGCCCGGTGACCGGCTCCAGCCAGTTCACGAAGGCGTCGTTCAGGCTGAACAGCCCGCCGGCGAACACCGAGCCGAAGGCCAGCACGATCATCGGGATGGTCATGGACTTCGGCGACTCGTGCGGGTGCGGCAGCTCCCCGGGGTGCGCCTCGGCGCCCGGCTCGATCCCGGCCGTCTTGTGCGGGTCGGGGGCCGGCTGCCAGCGCTTCTCCCCGAAGAAGGTCAGCAGCATCACCCGGGTCATGTAGTACGCGGTGATCGCCGCGCCCAGCAGCGTCGCGGCGCCCAGGATCCAGCCCTCGGTGCCGCCCTTGGCGAACGCCGCCTCGATGATCTTGTCCTTGGACCAGAAGCCGGACAGCCCCGGAAAGCCGATGATGGCCAGGTAGCCCAGGCCGAAGGTGGCGAAGGTGATCGGCATGTACCTGCGCAGGCCGCCGTACTTCCGCATGTCCACCTCGTCGTTCATGGCGTGCATGACGGAGCCTGCGCCGAGGAAGAGCCCGGCCTTGAAGAAGCCGTGGGTGACCAGGTGCATGATGGCGAAGACATAGCCGATCGGGCCCAGGCCGGCCGCCAGGATCATGTAGCCGATCTGCGACATGGTCGAGCCGGCGAGCGCCTTCTTGATGTCGTCCTTGGCGCAACCGACGATCGCACCGAACAGCAGGGTGACGGCGCCGACGGTGACCACCGCGGTCTGCGCGTCCGGCGCGGCGTTGAAGATCGCCCCGGACCGGGTGATCAGGTAGACGCCCGCGGTCACCATGGTGGCCGCGTGGATCAGGGCCGAGACCGGGGTCGGGCCCTCCATCGCGTCACCCAGCCAGGACTGCAACGGGACCTGGGCGGACTTGCCGCAGGCGGCGAGCAGCAGCATCAGCCCGATCGCGGTCAGCTTGCCCTCGCCGGCCCGGTCGGCCTCGGAGAGCACCGGGGCGAAGGCGAAGGTGCCGAAGGTGGTGAACATCAGCATGATCGCGATGGACAGGCCGACATCGCCGACCCGGTTGACGATGAACGCCTTCTTGGCGGCCGTCGCGGCGCTCGGCTTGTGCTGCCAGAACCCGATCAGCAGGTAGGAGGCGAGACCGACGCCCTCCCACCCGACGTACAGCAGCAGGTAGTTGTCGGCCAGCACCAGCAGCAGCATCGCCGCCAGGAAGAGGTTGAGGTATCCGAAGAAGCGGCGGCGGCGCTCGTCGTGCTCCATGTAGCCGATCGAGTAGATGTGGATCAGGGTGCCCACACCGGTGATCAGCAGGACGAAGGTCATCGACAGCTGGTCCAGCTGGAAGCCCACGTCCGCCCGGAAGCCGCCGACCGGGATCCAGCTGAACAGATGGCTGTGCAGGGCCCGGTCCGAGGTCTCCTCGCCCAGCATGTCGGCGAAGAGCACCGCCCCGATGAGGAACGACACCCCGGCCAGCGCGGTGCCCAGCCAGTGCCCGACGCGGTCCAGGGCCCGGCCGCCGCACAGCAGCACGGCGGCGCCGAGGAGCGGCGCCGCGACAAGCAATCCGATGAGGTTCTCCACGTGAACGCGACCCTTCTAGAGCTTCATCAGGCTGGCGTCGTCGACCGAGGCCGAGTGGCGGGAGCGGAAGACCGTCACGATGATGGCGAGGCCGACCACGACCTCGGCCGCGGCGACCACCATGGTGAAGAAGGCCACGATCTGCCCGTCGAGGTTGCCGTGCAGCCGGGAGAAGGCGACGAACGCCAGGTTGCAGGCGTTCAGCATCAGCTCGACGCACATGAACACCACGATGGCGTTCCGCCTCAGCAGCACCCCGGCCGCGCCGATGGTGAACAGCAGCGAGGCGAGGTAGAGGTAGTTGACCGGGTTCACTTGGCGGCTCCCTCGGGGGCGTGTCCGTCGTTCGCGCCGTCATCCGCCGGCCGGTCGGCGGACTGCCGCCCGGCCTCGTCCTCGGGTGTGTACACCGTGGCGCCGCCCTCCGGGCGGTACCTGGTCGAGCCGCTGGGGTCGGTACGGACCACGGTGGCCCCGGTCCCGCCGCGCTGCTGCCGCCAGTCCCCGGCCCGCCGCTCCAGCTCCGCCAGGGCGGCCAGCGCCCGGCCGGAGACGTCACGGATCTGGCCGCGCTCGCGCAGCGTGGCGTTGACGGAGACCTCCGCGGTGCTGCCGTCGGGCAGCAGGCCGGGGATGTCCACCGCGTTGTGCCGGGCGTAGACGCCGGGCGCGGGGGCCGGGGTGACCAGGGGCCAGCCGGAGCCGCTCGGCGCGGGCTGCCCGGGGATGCCGCGGCGCGCCCGGTCCTGCGACTGCTCGCGCTGCGACTTGCGGCCCTCGACGCGCTCCCGGTGGGTGAGCACCATGGCGCCGACGGCCGCGGTGATCAGCAGCGCGCCGGTGATCTCGAAGGCGAAGACGTACTTGGTGAAGATGAGTTCGGCCAGGCCCTCGACATTGCCGCCGGCGTTGGCGGTCCCGGTGCCGTTCCAGGTCTTCAGCGAGGCGTTGGCGATGCCCGCGCAGAGCAGGATGCCGAAGCCCAGGCCGCACAGCACGGCCAGCCAGCGCTGCCCCTTGAGGGTCTCGTGCAGCGAGTCGGCGGCGGTGACACCGACCAGCATCACCACGAACAGGAAGAGCATCATGATGGCGCCGGTGTAGACGACGATCTGCACGATGCCCAGGAAGTAGGCGCCGTTGGCGAGGTAGAACACCGCCAGGACGATCATGGTGCCGGCGAGGCTGAGCGCCGAGTGCACCGCCTTCCGCATCAGGACGGTGGACAGGGCGCCGATCACCGCCACCGTGCCGAGCACCCAGAACTGGACGGCCTCGCCGGTGGAGGTGGTGGACGCCGCGAGCATCGCGCTCATGCCTGCACCCCCTGGTCGGCCGGGTTCTGTGCCGACTCGTCCGACTCCGCTGCGGGGTCGGTCTCGCCCTTGCTGCGGGCCACCTGGCGAACGGTGCCGGGGGCGGCCTCGGTGACCAGGCCCCGGTAGTAGTCCTGTTCGTCCATGCCGGGGTAGATGGCGTGCGGGGTGTCCACCATGTCCTCGGTCAGACCCGCCAGCAGCTCGTCCTTGGTGTAGATGAGCGCGGCGCGGGACCGGTCGGCGAGTTCGTACTCGTTGGTCATGGTCAGCGCCCGGGTGGGGCACGCCTCCACGCACAGCCCGCACAGGATGCAGCGCAGGTAGTTGATCTGGTAGACGCGGCCGTAGCGCTCGCCCGGGGAGTAGCGCTCCTCGTCGGTGTTGTCCGCGCCCTCGACGTAGATGGCGTCCGCCGGGCAGGCCCAGGCGCACAGCTCGCAGCCGATGCACTTCTCCAGCCCGTCCGGGTGCCGGTTGAGCTGGTGGCGGCCGTGGAAGCGGGGGGCGGTGGGCTTCTTCTGCTCCGGGTACTGCTCGGTGAACCGCTTCTTGAACATGTTCGAGAAGGTCACACCGAAGCCCGCGACCGGGTTGTGCCAGGGAGTGCGGGAGGGGTTCTCCTCCTCGCGGGGGTTGCTGTCAGGCACCGTCGGCCTCCTCACCGTGGGTCTTCTCCGCAGGGCCGTTGCCGACCAGCTCGCCGTGGCGGCGCGGTCGGCGGCGCGGTACGGGTGGCAGGGTCTGCCCGGGCAGCGGCGGCACGGGGAAGCCGCCGGCCATCGGGTCGAAGGGCGGTTCGGGCGGGGCCTGCTCCTGCTCCCGCTTCGCCTCGCGGTCCCGGAAGACGTCGTAGACGAAGGAGAGCAGCAGCAGCGCGATCACCGCGCCGCCGACATAGAGCACGATCTTCTGGAAGTCGTAGTTCTCGTTGCGCAGCGCGCGCACCGTGGCGACCAGCATCAGCCAGACCATGGAGATCGGGATCAGGACCTTCCAGCCCAGCTTCATGAACTGGTCGTAGCGCACCCGGGGTACCGAGGCGCGGATCCAGATGAAGAGGAACAGGGCGGCGCTGACCTTGGCGAGGAACCACAGCAGCGGCCACCAGCCGTGGTTGGCGCCCGCCCAGAAGGTGCTGATCGGCCAGGGGGCGCGCCAGCCGCCGAGGAAGAGGGTCACCGCGACCATCGAGACGGTGGCCATGTTGATGTACTCGGCGAGCATGAACATCGCGAACTTGATCGACGAGTACTCGGTGTTGAAGCCGCCGACCAGGTCGCCCTCGGACTCCGGCATGTCGAACGGGGACCGGTTGGTCTCGCCGATCATGGCCACGATGTAGATGAGGAAGGAGACCGGCAGCAGTACGGCGTACCAGCGGTGCCCCTGCGCCTCCACGATCGCCGAGGTGGACATGGAGCCGGAGTAGATGAAGACCGCGGCGAAGGACATGCCCATCGCGATCTCGTAGCTGATCATCTGGGCGCAGGAGCGCAGCCCGCCGAGCAGCGGATAGGTGGAGCCGGAGGACCAGCCGGCCAGCACGATGCCGTAGATGCCGATGGAGGCGGTGGCCAGGATGTAGAGGATCGCGATCGGCAGGTCGGTGAGCTGCATCGCGGTGCGGTGGCCGAAGACCGAGACCTCGTTGCCGGCCGGACCGAAGGGGATCACCGCGACCGCCATGAAGGCCGGGATCGCGGCGACGATCGGCGCCAGGACGTAGACCACCTTGTCCGCGCGCTTGACGATCACGTCCTCTTTGAGCATCAGCTTCACGCCGTCCGCGAGGGACTGCAGCATGCCCCAGG
The DNA here is from genome assembly GCF_004684805.1 of Streptomyces palmae. Lineage (GTDB taxonomy): Bacteria > Actinomycetota > Actinomycetes > Streptomycetales > Streptomycetaceae > Streptomyces > Streptomyces palmae. Next base: position 4,219 of record NZ_SRID01000033.1, on the reverse strand, counting down.
GGCCGTGCCGGTTGGGGCCGTTGCGCAGCTGCATCCAGCCGAGCACCTTGCGCTCGAAGACGATGGTGATCAGCACCGTCACCATCAGCATCGCGAAGCAGAACACGACCTTGAGCAGGATCAGCCACCAGGGGTCGGTCCCGAACATCGACAGGTCCTCGGCCGCCAGCGGGCCGGGCGAGCCGGCGAGCGGGGTGGCCAGGGTGGCAGCACTCATGCCTGCGCCTCCGGTTCCGGTGTCTCGGTGACGGCGACCGGCGCCTGGGCCGGGCCGATACGGACGACTTCGCCAGGCCGGGCCCCGGTGTCGGCCACCACGCCGCGGCCGGCCGAGTTCATCGGCAGCCACACCACCCGGTCCGGCATCGGGGTGATCCGCAACGGCAGGACCACCGTCCCGGCCGGGCCGGTGACGGCCAGCGGGGCGCCGTCCTCGACCCCGGCCTCCGCCGCGGTGGTCGCCGAGAGCCGGGCCAGTGCGGCGTGCCGGGTGCCGGCCAGGGCCTGGTCGCCGTCCTGGAGGCGGCCCTGGTCGAGCAGCAGCCGGTGGCCGGCGAGCACCGCCTCGCCCACTTCGGGGCGGGGCAGCGGCTGGGCGGTGCGCAGCGGGTCGGCCGGGCGGGGCCCGCTCCAGGGGCCGAGCCGGTCCATCTCCCGGCGCACGGCCGCCAGGTCGGGCAGCCCCAGCGGGGTCTCCAGCGCGTCGGCGAGCATGTGCAGCACCCGGGCGTCGGAGGGCAGGTGCGGGCGGGTGGCCTGGGCGGGGACGATCGCCGCCTCGAACGGGCGGGCCCGGCCCTCCCAGTCGAGGAAGGTGCCGGCCTTCTCGGCCACGGCGGCGGCCGGGAAGACCACATCGGCCCGCGCGGTCACCTCGCTGGGCCGCTGCTCCACGCTGACCAGGAAGCCGACCCGGTCCAGGGCGGCGGCGGCCCGGGCCGGGTCCGGCAGGTCCGCCGGCTCGACCCCTGCCACGATCAGCGCCCCGAGTTCGCCGGCCGCCGCGGCCTCGATGATCTCGCCGGTGTCCCGTCCGGTGCGGTGCGGCAGGTCGGCCTCCCAGATCTCGGCGACCTCCTGACGGGCCCTCGGGTCGGCGACCGGGCGGCCACCGGGCAGCAGCCCGGGCAGCGCGCCGGCCTCCAGGGCGCCGCGCTCCCCGGCCCGGCGCGGGATCCAGGCGAGGGTGGCGCCGGTGGCGGTGGCCAGCCGGACCGCCGCGGTGAGCGCCCCGGGGACCGCCGCCAGCCGTTCGCCGACCAGGATCACCGCGCCCTCGCCGCGCAGTGCGGCCCAGGCAGCCCGGCCCTGTTCGTCCAGTCGGGCCGCGGCCTCCTCCCCGGCGGCCAGCGCGTCCAGCCACTGGGGTTCGGTGCCGGGGGCGGCGGGCAGCAGGGTGCCGCCCGCCTTGAGCAGGCCGCGGGTGGCGTGGGTGGCCAGTCCGAAGGTGCGCTGCCCGGCCTTGCGGTGGGCCTTGCGCAGCCGCAGGAAGACGCCGGGCGCCTCCTCCTCCGCCTCCAGCCCGGCCAGCAGCACCGCCGGGGCCTTCTCCAGAGCGGTGTAGGTGAGGCCGGTGCGGTCCAGGTCCCGGCCGCGGCCGGCGACCCGGGCGGCGAGGAAGTCGGCCTCCTCGGCGCTGTGCGCGCGGGCCCGGAAGTCGATGTCGTTGGTGCCCAGGACGGTACGGGCGAACTTGGCGTAGGCGTACGCGTCCTCGACGGTCAGCCGCCCACCGGTCAGAACGGCGACACCAGTGCCTCCGGCACGGGCTGTACGGCCGCGGGCGGCGGCCAGTCCCTCGGCCGCGGCGGCGAGCGCCTCCGGCCAGCTGGCCTGCTCCAGCTCGCCGGTCTGCGGGTTGCGGAGCAGCGGGCCGGCGAGCCGGTCCGGGAGTTGGGCGTAGCGGAAGCCGAACCGGCCCTTGTCGCAGATCCACTCCTCGTTGACCTCGGGGTCCTCGGCGGCGAGCCGGCGCATCACCTTGCCGCGCCGGTGGTCGGTGCGGGTGGCGCAGCCGCCGGCGCAGTGTTCGCACACGCTCGGCGAGGAGACCAGGTCGAAGGGGCGGGAGCGGAAGCGGTAGGCGGCCGAGGTGAGCGCGCCGACCGGGCAGATCTGGATGGTGTTGCCGGAGAAGTACGACTCGAAGGGGTCGCCCTCGCCGGTGCCGACCTGCTGGAGGGCGCCCCGCTCCAGCAGTTCGATCATCGGGTCGCCGGCGATCTGCTGGGAGAAGCGGGTGCAGCGGGCGCACAGCACGCACCGCTCGCGGTCCAGCAGCACCTGGCTGGAGATGGGCACCGGCTTGGCGAAGGTGCGCTTCTGCCCTTCGAAGCGGCTCTCCGGGTCGCCGGTGGACATCGCCTGGTTCTGCAGCGGGCACTCACCGCCCTTGTCGCAGACCGGGCAGTCCAGCGGGTGGTTGATGAGCAGCAGTTCCATCACACCGCGCTGGGCCTTCTCGGCCACCGGGGAGGTGAGCTGGGTCCTGACCACCATCTGGTCGGTGCAGGTGATGGTGCAGGAGGCCATCGGCTTGCGCTGGCCCTCGACCTCCACGATGCACTGCCGGCAGGCGCCGGCCGGGTCCAGCAGCGGGTGGTCGCAGAACCGCGGGATCTCGATGCCCAGCATCTCGGCGGCGCGGATGACCAGGGTGCCCTTGGGGACGGAGATCTCGATCCCGTCGATGGTCAGGGTGACCAGGTCCTCCGGGGGCACCGCGGCGCCCGCGCCACCGGAGGAGGTGGCACCAGTGGTCACTGTCATGCGTTCACCTCCAGGTGAGAGGTCTTCGGGCCGTCCGCCCAGACGGTGGACTTGGCCGGGTCGAAGGGGCAGCCGCGGCCGGTGATGTGCTCCTCGTACTCGGCGCGGAAGAAGGCCAGCGAGGAGAAGATCGGCGAGGCGGCGCCGTCGCCGAGCGCGCAGAACGACTTGCCGTTGATGTTGTCGGCGATGTCGGCCAGCTTGTCGAGGTCGTCCATCCGCCCCTTGCCGGCCTCGATGTCCCGCAGCAGTTGCACCAGCCAGTACGTCCCCTCGCGGCAGGGCGTGCACTTGCCGCAGGACTCGTGGGCGTAGAACTCGGTCCAGCGGGTCACCGCCCGCACCACGCAGGTGGTCTCGTCGAAGCACTGGAGCGCCTTGGTGCCGAGCATGGAGCCGGCGGCGCCCACGCCCTCGTAGTCCAGCGGCACGTCCAGGTGCTCCTCGGTGAGCAGCGGGGTGGACGAGCCGCCCGGGGTCCAGAACTTGAGCCGGTGGCCGGGGCGCATTCCGCCGCTCATGTCGAGCAGTTGCCGCAGGGTGATGCCGAGCGGGGCCTCGTACTGGCCGGGGCTGGCCACGTGTCCGGAGAGCGAGTAGAGGGTGAAGCCGGGGGACTTCTCGCTGCCCATGGAGCGGAACCACTCGTTGCCCCGGTGCAGGATCGCGGGAACCGAGGCGATGGACTCGACGTTGTTCACCACGGTGGGGCAGGCGTAGAGGCCGGCGACCGCGGGGAAGGGGGGCCGCAGCCGGGGTTGGCCGCGGCGTCCCTCCAGCGAGTCCAGCAGCGCCGTCTCCTCACCGCAGATGTACGCGCCGGCGCCGGCGTGCACGGTGATGTCCAGGGCGGGCAGGTCCTCGCGGCCGAAGGTGCGCGCGCGCTGCTCGGCGGTGCCGAGGTAGCCCGCCGCGTACGCCTCGCGCACGGCCTCGTGCAGGCGCCGCAGCACCGGCACCACCTCACCGCGCAGATAGATGAAGGCGTGGGTGGAGCGGATCGCGTGGCAGGCGATGGCCATGCCCTCGATCAGCGAGTGCGGGTTGGCGAACAGCAGCGGGATGTCCTTGCAGGTGCCGGGCTCGGACTCGTCCGCGTTGACCACCAGGTAGTGCGGCTTGCCGTCGCCCTGCGGAATGAACTGCCACTTCATTCCGGTGGGGAAGCCGGCGCCGCCGCGCCCGCGCAACCCGGAGTCCTTCACCAGGGCGATCACGTCGTCGGGGGCCATGGTCAGCGCCTTGCGCAGGCCCTCGTAGCCCTCGTGCCGCCGGTAGGTCTCCAGGGTCCAGCACTCCGGTTCGTCCCAGAACGCGGAGAGCACGGGGGTGAGCAGCGCCTCCGGGCCGGCCTCGCCGCCGACCGCCTGCCGGGCGGTGCCCCCGTCCTCGGTTGCCACCGTCATCACTTCCCCTCCTCGGCGCTCGGTCCGGACGGGTGGTGCGGGTC
>NZ_SRID01000339.1 GCF_004684805.1 Streptomyces palmae | reverse complement strand
ATGGGGCGGCGGGGCGTTTTGCGGGGTGCCCGCATTTGGGCGGTGCGGAATTGCTCGGACGTGCTTCCGCTACGAGAGCGCCTAGTAGGAAGGGGGGTTGGCTGGGCGGCGATGGCGGGTTACCAAGGTATGGCCGCTCCGGTGCACAGCCGGGACGGCATTCAGGTTCTGAAGGTTCCCAGGTCTCGCGCCGAGGAGCTCCCGATGCACCGAGAGGTAGTTTGCAGATGACGAAGCACACCACGACTCGTACCGCGCTCACCGCTGTCCTGCGCAACCGTGCCGCCATCGTCGGCGCCGGTGTCGCGGCATCGGTCGCGCTGGGTGCCGGGGTGGCGCTCGCCGCGGACTCCGGCTCGTCGACGTCCGGCCCCTCGGCGGCGGCCGCGTCCCACTCGGTGCGGGCGCAGGCCGACGGCCATCACCACAAGCGGGACGCCCAGCGCGACCTGGAGAAGAAGCGCGAGGCCGCCAAGAAGGCCGCCCGCCACGCCAAGCGCGACGACGGGCACCGTCACCACAAGCCGAGCAAGCCGAAGAGCACCTGGACCTCGCCGGTGAACGACTACGTCCTCGGCTCCACCTTCGGCCTCGCCGGCACCCACTGGGCGCACAACCACAGTGGTCAGGACTTCGTGGTGCCGACCGGTACCTCGGTGAAGGCCGCGCACGCGGGCACCGTGGTCAAGGCCGGCCCGAACGGCGGCGGCGACGGTCCGGCGTACGGCAACGCCATCGTCGTCCGCCACTGGAACGGCATGTACACCCAGTACGCGCACCTGTCGAAGATCAAGGTGTACGTGGGCCAGGCGGTGTCCAAGGGCCAGCAGATCGGCCTCTCCGGTAACACCGGTAACTCCACTGGCCCCCACCTGCACTTCGAGGTCCGCAACACCCCGAACTACGGTTCGGCCGTGAACCCGGTCAACTTCCTGCGCAGCGTCGGCGCGGGGCTCTGACCGGAGTCCCGACGGGGCCCTGAGCAGAGCCCTGAGTTGGAGCCCTGATCGGAGGGTGGCCGGGTGAGCCCGGCGCCCCGCGTCCGACCGGACGGTGCCCAGTACGACGAGCAGCGGCCGAGCGCCTGGAGCGCTCGGCCGCTGCTCGTAGTGCCGGCGCCCGCCCCGGCCCGTCAGCCGCGCCGGCGGGCCGGCGGGCGGCCGTGGGGCTCAGTGGGTCCCGTTCACCGGGTGGCCCGCATGGGCCTGGGTGAGCAGATCGAGGGCGACCTCGAGGGCGGCTTGGCGCTTGTCCTCCAGGTCGCCCTCGACGTGGTTCAGCGCGAACATCCCGGCGTGCAGGGCGAACAGTGCGGTGAACGCCCGCATCTGGTCGGTGAGGCCCGCCTCCCCCTCCGGCAGTCTGAGCAGGTCGGTCAGCTTGAGCATGCGCTCCTTGAAGCTCTCCCCGACCGTCAGCTCGCGGACCGTGGCCTGGTTCTCCTGCATGAAGCGGAAGAGCGGGGCGGCGCCGCTCAGCGCCTTGCTGTAGCGGCGTACCAGCTCCTTCTTCATCTCCAGGGTCCGCGGCTGCTCCTCGGCCCAGGCGATCAGCTCGTCCAGTGGCCTGCCCAGGTCCTGGAAGAGGCTGATCAGGATGTCTTCCTTGGTCTTGAAGTGGTAGTAGAGCGCGGCCTTGGTGACCTGGAGGTGCTCGGCGATCTCGCGGAGTGAGGTCTTCTCGTAGCCGCGTTCGCCGAACAGCTCCAGGGCGACGTCCTGGATGCGCTGGCGGGTATCGCCCCGGCGCGACTGCGTGCTGACCACGTGCACTCTCCCTACTTACTTGACGACCGGCTAGGGCCGCCTCTACCGTCCCCACTGTACGAACTAGCCGGGCGGCAAGTAAGTGGGTGGGGCTTCCTTCCTTGCGTACCCAGCACCAGCCATCTTCCACGGGGAGTGACCAAATGTCTCAGGCAGCACGGGCGGCATCGGGCCCGCCGAGGGGCGAGGAAACGCAGGCGGAGGCTGCGGGGGCGGCGGCCGGAGGGGTGCCGCGCAATGCGCGCATGGTGATGTTCGCGCTGTTGACGGCGATGTTGCTGGCCATGCTGGACAACATGGTGATCGGCACCGCGATGCCCACCATCGTCGGCGATCTCGGCGGCATGGACCACCTGTCCTGGGTGGTCACCGCCTACACCCTGGGCACCGCGGTCTCCACGCCGCTGTGGGGCAAGCTCGGCGACATGTTCGGGCGCAAGGGCGTCTTCCTCACCGCGATCGTGCTCTTCCTGCTCGGCTCGGCGCTCTCCGGGATGTCCCAGACGATGGGCCAGCTGATCGGCTTCCGGGCTGTCCAGGGACTGGGCGCCGGCGGGCTGATGGTCGGCGCTTTCGCGATCATGGGCGAGCTGATCCCGCCCCGGGAACGGGGCAAGTACCAGGGCATGATGGCCTCGGTGATGTCCTTCGCCACCGTGGGCGGACCGCTGATCGGCGGCGCGATCACGGACCACTGGGGCTGGCGCTGGAGCTTCTACATCAACCTCCCGGTCGGCGCGGTCGCGCTCGCGCTGGTCGGTACGGTGCTGCGCCTCCCGGCCCGGAAGTCCACCGCCCGCGTCGACTACTGGGGCGCCGGTCTGCTGGCCATCGGCATCACCTCGCTGGTGCTGATCACCACCTGGGGCGGCGGTGAGTACGACTGGATCTCGGCCCAGATCCTGGGGCTCGGCGTCCTCGGTGTCGCCGCGCTGGTGACCTTCGTGGCCGTGGAGCGCAGGGCGGCCGAACCGGTGCTGCCGCTGCACGTCTTCCGCGACGCCAACTTCTCGCTGATCATCCTGGTCGGCTTCCTGACCGGTTTCGTGATGTTCGGCGCGATGACCTTCCTGCCGCTGTTCCAGCAGACCGTGCAGGGCGCCTCGGCCACCAACTCCGGTCTGCTGCTGCTCCCGATGATGATCGGGATGACCGCCTTCTCGCTGATCGTCGGGCGGATCACCACCGCCACCGGCCGGTACAAGGTCTTCCCCATCGCGGGTGGGGCGCTGATGACCGTCGGTCTGCTGCTGCTCGCCACGATGGACACCGGCACCAGCCGCTTCACCTCGGGCGTCCACATGGCGGTGCTGGGCGCCGGCATGGGCCTGCTGATGCCGATGCTCCTGCTGATCGCGCAGAACAGCGTGGAGATGAAGGACATGGGCGTGGCCTCCTCCTCGTCCACCCTCTTCCGCACCATCGGCAGCTCCTTCGGTGTGGCGATCTTCGGCGTGCTCTTCACCCGCCAGGTGAAGGAGACCATGAGCGATCGGGTGGGTGCCAAGGGCGCGGAGGTCGGCTCGGGTGCCCGGCTGGACCCGTCCGAGCTGGACAAGCTGCCCGCGGCGGTGAAGGACGCCTATCTCCACGCGGTCTCCGACGGCACCCACCAGGTCTTCTTCTGGGGGACCCTGATCAGCCTGATCGCCTTCGCCGCCGCCTGGTTCGTCAAGGAGGTGCCGCTGCGCGGCGGCCCGCAGAAGCCGGTGGCGGCGCGCGGCGCGGAGGGGGCCGGGGGAGCGGTTGCGGCTCGTGCGGGGGAGGTCGCTCCAGTGGCCGGACCCGCCGGCGGGAGTGCGGATGCCCGCGAGGCGGACGCCGGGGCGGTGGCTTCGGACCGGGCCACGGCCGGTGGGACGGCGCGCGTCTGACGCCGGTACGAGCAGGGGAGCCGGTCCCCTACGCGGGGCCCGTACCGGGGGAGGTACGGGCCCCGCCCCCGCGGTCGTGCGGGGGCCGCCTCGGTGGGCAGGCGGTGCCGTACGGCGCCACCCCCGCCGCGGGGCGGGTCAGTCCGGGACCTGGATGACCGGGAAGCTGCCGGTGTTGGTGGGGGCCGACTCCGGGAGCCAGAGCACGGCGACCGCGCCTCCCTGCTCCTCCTCCAGCGACTCCGCGTTGCGGAAGGTGAGCCGGGCGCCCAGGATGCGGGCCTGGCCGACGGCGATGGTCAGGCCCAGGCCGTGGCCGTCGCCCGCACGGTCCTTGCTGCCGGTGCGGAAACGGCTGGGACCGTCCTTGAGCAGCGCCTCCGGGAAGCCCGGGCCGTGGTCGCGCACCCGCAGCACCCGCCCCTCCACGGTCACCTCGAACGGCGGCTTGCCGTGCCTGGCGGCGTTGGCGAGCAGATTGCCCAGGATCCGCTCCAGGCGCCGCGGGTCGGTGCTCACGAAGGCGTCCCGCACCACCGTGACCTGGGCGTCCGGGGCGACCATGCGGACCCGGCGGGCCACGAACTCGGCCAGGGCTATCTCCTGGAGCTCGGCGCGCTCCGCGAAGCCGTCCAGCCGGGCGACCTCCAGGACGTCCTCCACCAGGGTGCGCATCGCCTGGGCCCGGTCCCGTACCAGCTCGGTGGGGCGGCCCGGGGGAAGCAGTTCGGCGGCGGTAAGCAGCCCGGTCACCGGGGTCCGCAGCTCGTGCGCGATGTCCGCGGTGACCCGGCGCTCGGCCTCCAGCCGCTGCTGGAGCGCCTCGGCCATGCCGTCCACGGCCCGGGCCAGGTCGTCCGTCTCGTCCTGCACCCGGCCGCCGATGGCGTCCCGCACCCGGACCTCGGAGTCGCCCTGGGCCAGCTTGCGGGCGGCCATCGCGGCCTTGCGCAGCCGCCGGGAGAGCTGGTCCCCGATGAGCAGGCCCAGCGCGATGCCGCCCAGCACCACCGCGGTGGAGCCGATGATCAGCGCCCGGTCGAGGTCCTTGAGCACCTGGAAGCGGTCCTCGAAGCGGCCGTGTGAGGAGAGCACCTTGCCGTCGCGCAGCGGCACCGAGGCCCAGACCTCGGGGGCGCCGGGGCCCGAGTCGTCCACATAAGTGGCGCGCAGCCCGCGGGCCGCCTCCTTCTTCAGCGGCTCGGGCAGCTTCGGATCGTCCACCTTGGCGTTGAACAGCTGCGAGATGCCGCTCTTCTCGTACCAGGTCTGGGCGACCATCAGGCGCTGGTTCATGACATCGCGGCTGTTGTCGATCATGGAGACCCGGGCGGCGTTGTGGACGACCAGGCTCAGGGCCACCGCCACCATCGCGCTCACCGCGGCGATCGCCAGACTGACCTTCCAGCGCAGACCGGAGCGGAACACCAGCTTCTTCATCGCGGGCGGAACACCAGCTTCTTCCTCACGTCACGGCCTGAGCTTGTAGCCGAAGCCGCGGACGGTCTCGATCCGGTCCTGGCCGATCTTGCCGCGCAGCCGCTGCACATGGACGTCCACGACCCGGCTGTCGCCACCCCAACCGTAGTCCCACACCCGCTCCAGCAGCCGGTCGCGGGAGAGCACGGTGCCCGGCGCCCCGGAGAACTCCAGCAGCAGCCGCATCTCGGTGGGCGTGAGCGCCACCGGGGCGCCCGCCTTCCGTACCTCCATGCCCTCCGGGTCCACCTCCAGGTCGCCGAAGCGCAGCGGCCCGCCGTCCGGCTCCCCGGCGGCGTCGGCGCCGCCCGCGGCATGCCCGAAGCGGCGCAGCACCGCCCGGATCCGGGCCATCAGCACCGCGCCGTCGAAGGGCTTGGTCACATAGTCGTCGGCCCCGGCCTCCAGACCGAGCACCACGTCGATGGAGTCGGCGCGGGCGGACAGCATGATCACCGGCACCGTGGACTCGTCGCGGATCCGGCGGCACAGGCTGACCCCGTCCAGGCCCGGCACCATCACGTCGAGCAGCGCGATGTCCGGCCGGCTGGCGCGGAAGGCGTCCAGGCCGGCCAGCCCGTCCGGTACCGCGGTGACCCGGAAGCCGTCGCGCTCCAGCGCGAGCTGGGTGGCCTCGCGGATGACGTCGTCGTCCTCGACGAAGAGCACATGGGTGTTGGCCACCGAGGTGTCAGCCTTCCGTTCCGTTGTCGGGCACAGGTCGGGAGGGGGCTGCCGCTTTCGGCTCCGCCGGCTCCTCCGGCACGTCCTTGGTGTAGTCCGTGCGGGTGCGCCAGGCCACGGTGAACTTCTCCTGGGCCTTGGACCAGTTGTAGACGGTGAGGTTCTCGCCGGAGGGGCAGCACATCGCGTCGCTCGACTCGTACGACAGCTCGGTGACCGTCAGCCGGCCCTGCTTGTCCACGTCCGCGATCAGCGGCGCGCGCTCGTCCGTGAACACGTTCTCGTAGCCGTTGCCCTGCTTGCGGTACACATACGAGCCCAGGCCCATGGCATCGCCGCAGCTCATCACGGTGACCACGACATCCGTCGCGGTCTTCCCGGTGAGTGCCCCGTACGTCACGCTCACCGGGTACTCGTTGCCCGCGCAGGGCTTGAGGCTGGCCCGCAGCTCCGGCTTGACCTTGGGATCGCCCTTGACCAACTGGGCGGCGTTCACCTTCGCCGCGCGCGGGGTCACCGGCTCCGCCGAGCGGGCCCCCGTCGAGGGCGACTGGTCCGCCGCGGCGCCGGAACCGTACTTCTCGGGGACCGAGCCGGAAGGCTTCGCGGCCCGCGCCCGCCCCTCCTTGCGCACGCCGTCGCCGCTCGTACCGCAGCCGGCCAGCACAAGTCCGCCGGCCGCCGCGAGCGCGGCGACGGCACCGCCCATCATCAGGACGGTCCTGCTGGAAGTGGCCTGGGTCAGGCCGCGCACCGATCCTGCCCCCGATCCTCGGCTCCGCGCCGACCCAGGGCACGGTCGTCCAGGTCACGGCTCTCCAGCTCCTGCCGCAGCCGGGCCAGTGCCCGGTGCAGGGTGCTCTTGACCGTACCGGTGGACATTCCCAGGGCCTCCGCCGTCTCCTCCGTGCTCATCTGCTCCCAGTGTCGCAGCACCACGACACTGCGCTGCTTCGGTGCGAGCACGCCCAGGATGTCCATCAGCAGCGAACGGTCCGCGTGCTGCTCCGTGCCGTCCTCGACCCGGGCCTCCGGCAGCTGCTCCGTGGGCACCTCGTCGAGCTTACGGGCACGCCACCACTCGGTACGAGTGTTGATCATGACCCGGCGCAGGTACGCGTCGGCCAGCGACTTGTCGGCGATCCCGTCCCAGCGGCCGTAGGTGCGCACCAGCGCGGTCTGGAGGAGGTCCTGGGCCTCGATCGGGTCCGGGACCAGACGGCGGGCACTGCGCAGCAGCGCGTCCTGCCGGTTCCGTACGTACTCCTCGAAATCAAGAACCTTGCCGCTGCTGGCCATCCCGCAGCCCTCCATTCCACGCGTTCCCCACGTCACGCGCCGCCGGTCGTACGGCGCGCGCCGTGCCGCCGGTTCGACGGCACGGGAAGGACGCTACGGAGGGGCTGTTGCGGGCTTCCGTACAGCAGCACTGCGGAGCCTGCACAGCCAGCCATAGATTGTGTAACAGCGCGCGTCGGAACGGCCGTCTGTGCCGGTCTGGTGCGGGGTCTGTCACAGGTCTGTCACAGGAGGGCGTTCGCCGCGGATCGTCAGGCCGCGGCGAGCGGGGATCGGACTGCTCGATCGCACTGCTTCGGGGGCGGATCGGGTGCCGATCGGGCCGCTTGGGGCTGGGATCGGGCGGGGACCGGGCCGCTTGGGGC
>NZ_SRID01000338.1 GCF_004684805.1 Streptomyces palmae | reverse complement strand
CCCCCGGCACAGCTCCTCGCCCTCCGCCTCCCAGCAGCCGGAGCAGCACGGGCTGATCGGCGGTGCGGACAGCCTGCTGCCCTCGCCCGGCACGGGCGATCTGCCGCTGCCGACCTCCGGGTCCACGGGGAAGTCGGCCAAGCCGGAGATCACCGTCCCGCCGCTGCTGCCCGGGCTGCTGCCCGGCCTGACCCTCAACGGCGGAGACACCTCGCCGGAGAAGGGCGAGGCCACCGGATAGCGGCCCTGTGCGGCTGCGCGGCTCAGAAGAAGACCGACCGGCGCTGCACCAGCAGCCGGTAGAGGGTGTGTTGGATGGTCTCCCGCACCTGGTCCGTCAGGTTGAACATCAGCATCGGGTCGTCCGCCGCCTCCGGCGAGTACCCGTCGGTGGGGATCGGCTCCCCGAACTGGATGGTCCACTTGGTCGGCAGCGGTACCGCCCCCAGCGGCCCGAGCAGCGGGAAGGTCGGGGTCACCGGGAAGTACGGCAGGCCCAGCAGCCGGGCCAGCGTCCTGGCGTTCCCCACCATCGGGTAGATCTCCTCCGCGCCCACGATCGAGCAGGGCACGATCGGCACCCTGGCGCGCAGCGCGGTCGACACGAAGCCGCCGCGCCCGAAGCGCTGGAGCTTGTACCGCTGGGAGAAGGGCTTGCCCAGCCCCTTGAAGCCCTCCGGCATCACCCCGACCACCTCGCCGCGCTCCAGCAGCAGCTGGGCGTCCTCGGCGCAGGCCAGGGTGTGCCCGGCCTTGCGGGCCAGCTCGTTGACCACCGGCAGCATGAAGACCAGGTCGGCGCCGAGCAGCCGCAGGTTGCGCTCGGCGGGGTGGTGGTCGTGTACGGCCACCTGGAGCATCAGCCCGTCCAGCGGCAGCACCCCGGAGTGGTTGGAGACCACCAGGGCGCCGCCGGTGTCCGGGATGTTCTCGATGCCCTTCACCTCGACCCGGAAGTACTTCTCGTACACCGGGCGCAGCAGCGACATCAGCACCTGTTCGGTGAGCTCGGCGTCATAGCCGAAGTCGTCCACCTCGTACTCGCCGGTGACCCGGCGGCGCAGGAAGTTCAGGCCCTGGGCGAGCTTGCGCTCCCAGCCGCCCGCAGCGGGCCGTGCGCCCTCCCCCTCGTCCGCCGGACGGACCGTTCCGGGCACCGGGCCCGGCGGGTCCTCGCGCTGCGCGGGCACGGGCTTGAGCGCGGGCCGCCCTGTGCCCGCCCGCTCCGCGGCGTCTGCCCGGTCGGTGCGCCGGGCGGCCCTGCGCCGGGACCGCGGTTCCTCACCGAAGGGGATGACCTTGGCGTCCGCCATGCTGGGTGCGCTCCTCAACTCTGGCCGCGGCCGGTGGGCAGCATCGCGGCGAGCCGGTCGACGCTACGGGCGAGGGCCTCGGGCGGGAGCAGCCCGGGACCGCGGTCGCGCACATAGTCCGCGAAGGCCTCGGCGGTGCTGTACGTCGGATGGAAACCTAGTGTGTCGCGCATCTGCCGGGTGGCGACCACGCGGCCGTGGGTCAGCAGTCGGACCTGTTCGGGGGAGAAGTCCGTGATCCCGGTGAAGCGCAGCGCGGAGCGGGTCCAGGTGAGCGCGGGAAGCAGCAGCGGCAGGGTGGGGCGGCCGAGCCGCCGGGCGGCCTGGGACAGTAGCAGCACCCCGTCGCCGGCGATGTTGAAGGTGCCGCTGTTGTCGGTGGCGCGGCGGGGCTCGCCGGCGGCGATCCGCAGCACCTCGACGGCGTCGTCCTCATGGACGAACTGCAGCCGCGGGTCGTAGCCGATGACGGTGGGCAGCACCGGCAGCGCGAAGTACTCAGCCAGTGGGGAGTCGGCGCAGGGCCCGAGGATGTTGGCGAAGCGCAGCACACAGACGGCCACGTCGGGGCGGCGCCGGGCGAAGCCGCGCACATAGCCCTCGACCTCCACCGCGTCCTTGGCGAAGCCGCCGCTGGGCAGCGACTTGGGCGGGGTGGTCTCGCTGAAGACGGCCGGATCCCGAGGGGCCCCGCCGTACACGCTGGTGCTGGACTTGATCACCAGCCGGCGCAGCGCGGGGGCCTTCTGGCAGGCGCCGAGCAGCTGCATGGTGCCGATGACATTGGTCTCCTTGACGGTGCCGCGACCGCCGCCGGAGCCCAGCGGGGTGCCGTTGACGTCCATGTGGACCACGGTGTCCGCGCCCGTCTCGGCGAGCAGCTTGCCGATGGCGGGCTGCCGGATGTCGGCCCGTACGAACTCGGCGCCGCCCAGCTCGTGCTCGGGCTCCACCGCGTCCACCCCGATCACCCGGTCGACATCGGGTTCGCGCAGCATCCGGCGTACGAACCGGCCCGGGAGCCCGCGCGCGACTCCGGTGACGAGCACGATCTTCCCCAAGATCAGCGCCTCTCTTCCGACCTCGCCCGCGACCCGAGCCGGGCTGTGCCGCACACCGTATCGGCTCGGTGTTGCGCTGTGATGTCCCGGCGCCACCGAGCCCGGTGTTTCAAGCCGGAGAGACGAACGGGCGGCCCGGGCCGAAACGCACCGCAGCCCTTCCACCAGGGCTGGTGGAAGGGCTGCGAGGCCTGCGCAGTGCCGCTTACTTCTTGTTGCGGCGCTGGACGCGGGTGCGCTTGAGCAGCTTGCGGTGCTTCTTCTTGGCCATCCGCTTGCGCCGCTTCTTGATAACAGAGCCCACGACTACCCTCGCTCACTTCGATTCGCCCTCTTGCACACATGCTTGCAAGAGGAGCCCACGGTGCGGGGCGTCCGAGCCCACACGACCTACATCGGGCCAGCCTACCCGGCACCGGGCGAACGGCGTAATCCGAGGGGTGTCGTCAGGCGGACTCAACCCCCACATAACTCTCACGGAGGTACTCGTGCACCGCTTGCTCCGGCACCCGGAAGGACCTGCCCACCCGGATGGCCGGCAGATGACCGCTGTGCACCAGGCGGTACACGGTCATCTTGGAGACACGCATCACCGCGGCCACCTCCGCCACGGTCAGAAACTGAACCTCATTCAGAGGCCGTTCGCCAGCAGCCATGTCACACCTGACCTTCCGCACATGTCGGGCACCGGCTTCCCCTCCGGTGACTCCTGCTCGCATGCGCGTTCCTCCCCAGATTAGGGGCGGATGATGCGAGTGAGGAAGAGGAGTAGCGATCGCCGCCCTACTGGGACAGACACGCCCGATTGAGTACATAGCGAGTAAGCGGTTGGTAGTACTCGGAGCGCACGGTGTCATCAAGCGGAACAACGACCGACAACCGCCCCTCCGCCTGCCCCACGAACGGCGCGGGATCATCCGCATCCGCCAGCCCCATCGCCTCAAACCCCAGCTGACCTGCACCGCAGACCCAACCGTGGTCCCCGATCACCAGCCTCGGCAACCCCCATCCGGCCCGTGCCGCACCGGCCAGGGCGAGCCGCACCGGCAGCGGTGAGTGGCTGTGCACGCCCGGCTCACTACCCGGTTCCCGCGCGCCCGGCTCCCGCACCAACGCGACGCCCCGCTCGTAGCCCAACTGGTATGTGCGTACCCCGAACCGGGTTGTTATGTCGACGCTTCTGCCCTGCGCCGGGGTGAGGACAGGACAGCCCGCCGACGACAGGGCGGCGGCCAACGCGGCGTAGAAGCCGAGGAGTCGGTGCGGGTGGCCGGTGCCGATCAGTACCGGCGCACCGGCCGCCGCGGCCTCGCCCAGCCGCGCCGCGAAGGCGTCCAGCGCCTCGATGGTGCGCTCCGGATCGATCACCTCGGGCCCCGAGACGTGCCCCGGGTCGCGGGAGACCCCGCACCGCTCCCCCATCAGGCAGAGCAGCTCGGCCAGGCTCCAGTCGCCGTCGGGCTCGATGCCCAGCAGTACGCGCGGGTCCCGCGCCGCGAACAGCCGGTAGCGGCGCAGGCTGCGCTCCCGGGTGGTGGCCACCGGCCCGGCCAGCCGGGCGGCCAGCAGATGCGCGCGCAGGGCGCCCGTGCTCAACATCCCACCGATGCTGGCGGACCGGCCGACACGCCTGCCGGGGAACACGATCGCGCCCCACGATCGGCCTAGTCACCGCTCACACCGCGGGTATGAGAACAACAGGCCCGCCCGGTGCGGCCCAGGGGTTCCGCCCCGGCTCAGGGCATCAGCCCGTGGTACGGGAAGACGGCCCGGCGAGTGGCGAGGATGGCCTGGTCCAGCCGGTCCGCGGGGTCGTATCCACCCTCCGCGAAGTCCCGCCAGGACGGGGTGCGTCCGTCGGTCATCCGGCGCGGCGCGCTGAGCCGGGTCAGCCGGTAGACCTCCTGCCGCCACTCCTCGGGCAGCTCGGTCTCCGGCGCCAGCTGCCGGCCGGCCGCGATGGCGACCAGCTGCGTCCAACTGCGCGGCACCACCTCCACCACCGCGTAGCCCCCGCCGCCCAGCGCCACCCAGCGCCCCTGGGCGCAGCGGTGCGCCAGCTGGTGGCAGCTGTCGGCGACGGCCCGCTGGGCGTCCAGGCTCACCGCCAGGTGCGCCAGCGGGTCCTCGAAGTGGGTGTCCGCCCCGTGCTGGGTGACCAGCACCTGCGGCTGGAACGCGGCGAGCAGCTCCGGCACCACGGCGTGGAAGGCGCGCAGCCAGCCGGCGTCCCCGGTGCCGGCCGGCAGCGCCAGGTTCACGGCCTGGCCCCGGGCCTCCTCCCCGCCGATCTCCTCCGGCCAGCCGGTGGCCGGGAACAGGGTGCGCGGATGCTCGTGCAGCGAGATGGTCAGGACCCGCGGATCGTCCCAGAACGCGGCCTGCACCCCGTCCCCGTGGTGGACGTCCACATCCACGTAGGCGACCCGTTCGGCGCCCAGCTCCAGCAGCCGGGCCACCGCCAGCGCGGCGTCGTTGTAGACGCAGAACCCCGAGGCGGCGCCCGGCATGGCGTGGTGCAGCCCGCCGGTGAAGTTCACCGCGTGCTCGACCGCGCCCCGCCACACCGCCTCGGCCGCCGCCACCGACTGCCCGGCGATCAGCGCGGACACCTCGTGCATCCCGGCGAACGCCGGATCGTCCTCGGTGCCCAGGCCATAGGAGCCGTCGGCGGACAGCGGGTCGGCGGAGACCCGCCGCACCGCGTCGATGTAGTCCGACCGGTGCACCAGCCGCAGGGTCGAGTCCCCGGCCGGCTTGGCCGCCTCCACCGACACCGCCCGGTCCAGCCCGAACGCCTCCACCAGGCGCATGGTCAGCGCCAGCCGCACCGGGTCCATCGGGTGCCCGCGCCCGAAGTCGTAGCCGGTGACTGCCTCATCCCACATCAACTGCGCGCGGCCGCTCATGCCCGTCACCGTATCGGCCCCCGCCCGCGGCGAAGGCCGGCGCGCGGCTCACGATGGCCAGCACCAGCACCATCGGCACCAGCATCGCGCCCCGGTAGCTCCATGCCTCACCCAGCGCGCCGACCAGCGGCGAACCCACCAGAAAGCCCACATAGTTGAAGATATTGAGCCGGGCGATGGCGCTCTGCGCGGACTGGGGGAAGAGCCGACCGGCGGCGGCGAAGGTCTGCGGTACCACCACGCACAGCCCGAGCCCCAGCAGGGTGAACCCGGCCAGCCCCGTCCAGGGCCCCGGCGCCGCCGCGACCACCGCGAACCCGCCCGCGCTCAGCAGCGCCCCGGTCCGGACCACCGCCACCGCCCCGAACCGCCGCACCCCCAGATCGCCGAAGGCCCGCCCTACCAGCGTGGTGGCCATGTAGACGCTGTACGGCACGGTGGCCAGCTGCTCCGAGCTGTGCAGCACGTCCTCCAGGTACTTGGCGCTCCAGTTGGAGACCGTGGAGTCACCGATATAGGCGAAGGCCATCACCATGCACAGCGGCAGCAGCATCCGCATGCCGACCGGCCGGGCCTCCTGCTCCGCCCCGTCGGACGCGGGGCTCCCGGGCCCCTCGGTGAACCAGTGCCCCGCCACCAGCCCCACCGGCACCAGCACCGCCACCGCGGGCGCGTAGAGGACGGCCAGCGACAGATCCTCGTGCGCGCCCCACCAGGCCAGCGAGGCGCCGATGATCCCACCGAGGCTGTACGCGGCGTGGAAGCCCAGCATGATGCTCCGCCCGTACGCGGCCTGGAGGCCCACCCCGAGCATGTTCATGGAGGCGTCGAGGGCGCCCACGGCCAGCCCGAACACGGTGAGCGCGGCGCCCAGCTGCCACACCGCGTGCCCCGACCCCGCGGCCAGCAGCGCCAGCCCCACGACCGGCTGTACGGCACGCAGCACCACCCCGGCCCGGTACCGCCGCACCAGCAGCTCGGCGCCCACACTGCCCGCCCCGGCGAGCACCGGCACCGCGGCGAGGAACACCGGGAGCATCGCGTCGGAGATCCCGTACCGGTCCTGGATCGCCGGGATCCGGGTGACCAGCAGGGCGAAGACCACGCCCTGGACGAAGAAGCCGACGGCCAGCGCGGCCCGACCATGCCGGTGGGCACGCCCCCGAACGGAGCCCAGGGCAAGGGGATCTGTCATGGCTGAGGAGCGTAGGGCCCGCCCATACCGGTGGGTAGATCCATGACGGCACCGATATCCGGCGGCCCGCCGGACGAGCCACCGCCGATGCTGCTGCCGACGGTGGGACGGTCGCCGAACGGGCGGTCGCCGGGAGGCCGCCGCGGCGCTCAGGCCAGCAGCGCCGGCAGCTCCGCCATGTCGGCGAACCGGGCGTGGGCCTGGCCGAGTTTGGCGGCAGGCGTCATGGCGGTGTAGCCGTGGACCTCCATCCCGGCGGCCAGCGCCGCCTGGACGCCCAGCGGGCTGTCCTCGATCACCGCACACCGCTCGGGCGGGGTCCCCATGGTCTGGGCGGCATGCAGGAAGAGGTCCGGCGCCGGCTTGCCCCGGCCCACGTCCTGGGAGCTGAAGATGCGCTCCTCCCCGAAGAGTTCGTACAGACCGGTCTTGCGCAGGGCCACCCGGATCCGGTCGTGGCTACCGGAGGAGGCGAGGCAGTACGGGACGCCGTCGGCCCGCAGCTTCTCCAGCACCTCGGCCGCGCCGGGCACGGGCTGGAGTTCCTCGCGGAAGGCGTCGAACACCCGGCCGTGGAAGGTGTCGTCGAAGTCGTCCGGCAGCCTGCGGCCATAGCGCTCCAGGATCAGCTCGTGGATGCGGTGCATGGCCGAGCCCATGTAGTCGCGTATCGACTCCTCGAGCGTGGTGGGGTGTCCCAGTTCGGTGAGGTAGGCGGCGAGCACACGGTTGGCGATGGGCTCGCTGTCCACGAGCACACCGTCGTTGTCGAAGATGACCAGGTTGTAGCGCATGACCACAACCCTACAAAGCACAGAAGCCCTGTCAGGAACCGGAGTTCCCGACAGGGCTTCTGTCAAAATTTGTTCGGCGGCGTCCTACTCTCCCACAGGGTCCCCCCTGCAGTACCATCGGCGCTGAAAGGCTTAGCTTCCGGGTTCGGAATGTAACCGGGCGTTTCCCTAACGCTATAACCACCGAAACACTATGAA
>NZ_SRID01000337.1 GCF_004684805.1 Streptomyces palmae | reverse complement strand
GGAGATGGGTATAAGAGACAGGTCCGGGCGGGAGCCCCGGCCGGGTTTGCCTGTCCCGGGTGGTGGAACACCTGACCCACCGACCACCTCCGGAGGCTACGCTGACGAGGTGCGCCCTCCGACGGACGGGCGCAAAGCCGACAGCCGTCGCACCCCAGGGAGCATGCCCATGGCCTCGAACACGCCATCGTCCACCGCCCGCACCCGAATCGAAGCACTGCGCGAGGCGCTCGCCACCCGCGTGGTGGTGGCGGACGGCGCGATGGGCACCATGCTCCAGGCGCAGGAACCCTCCCTGGACGACTTCCAGCAGCTCGAGGGCTGCAACGAGATCCTCAACGTCACCCGCCCCGACATCGTGCGCTCGGTGCACGAGGCCTACTTCGCGGCCGGCGTGGACTGCGTGGAGACCAACACCTTCGGCGCCAACCACTCCGCGCTGGGCGAGTACGACATCCCGGACCGCGTCCAGGAGCTGTCCGAGGCCGGCGCCCGGATCGCCCGCCAGGTCGCCGACGAGTGGAGCGCGGACGGCCGGCAGCGCTGGGTGCTGGGCTCCATGGGCCCGGGCACCAAGCTGCCCACCCTCGGCCACGCCCCCTATCCCGTACTGCGCGACGCCTACCAGGCCAGCGCCGAGGGCCTGATCGCCGGCGGCGCGGACGCCCTGCTGGTGGAGACCACCCAGGACCTGCTGCAGACCAAGGCCGCCGTCCTCGGCGCCCGTCGCGCGCTGGTGACCGCCGGCCTCGACCTGCCGCTGATCTGCTCGGTCACCGTGGAGACCACCGGCACCATGCTGCTGGGCTCCGAGATCGGCGCCGCGCTGACCGCGCTGGAGCCGCTGGGCATCGACATGATCGGCCTGAACTGCGCCACCGGCCCGGCCGAGATGAGCGAGCACCTGCGCTACCTGGCACGGCACTCGCGGATCCCGCTGTCCTGCATGCCCAACGCCGGACTGCCGGTGCTCGGCAAGGACGGCGCGCACTACCCGCTGACCGCCCCCGAGCTGGCCGACGCCCAGGAGACCTTCGTCCGCGAGTACGGCCTCTCCCTGGTCGGCGGCTGCTGCGGCACCACCCCCGAGCACCTGCGGCAGGTCGTCGAGCGGGTCCGCGGACTCACCCCGAACCGCCCCGAGCCCCGCCCCGAGCCCGGCGCCGCCTCGCTCTACCAGGCCGTGCCGTTCCGCCAGGACACCTCCTACCTGGCGATCGGCGAGCGCACCAACGCCAACGGCTCCAAGAAGTTCCGCGAGGCCATGCTGGCCGGCCGCTGGGACGACTGCGTGGAGATGGCCCGCGATCAGATCCGCGAGGGCGCCCACCTGCTCGACCTGTGCGTGGACTACGTGGGCCGGGACGGCGTGGCCGACATGGAGGAGCTGGCCGGCCGCTTCGCCACCGCCTCCACCCTGCCCATCGTGCTGGACTCCACCGAGGTGGACGTCATCCGGGCCGGGCTGGAGAAGCTCGGCGGCCGGGCCGTGATCAACTCCGTCAACTACGAGGACGGCGCCGGCCCCGACTCCCGGTTCGCCAAGGTCACCCGGTTGGCCGTGGAGCACGGCGCCGCGCTGATGGCGCTCACCATCGACGAGCAGGGGCAGGCCCGTACCGCCGAGCACAAGGTCGCCATCGCCGAGCGGATCATCGACGACCTCACCGGCAACTGGGGCATCCGGGAATCGGACATCCTCATCGACTGCCTCACCTTCACCATCTGCACCGGGCAGGAGGAGTCCCGCAAGGACGGTGTCAACACCATCGAGGCCATCCGGGAACTCAAGCGCCGGCACCCGCGGGTGCAGACCACCCTGGGCCTGTCCAACATCTCCTTCGGCCTCAACCCGGCCGCCCGCATCGTGCTCAACTCCGTCTTCCTGGACGAGTGCGTCAAGGCCGGCCTGGACTCCGCCATCGTGCACGCCTCCAAGATCCTGCCGATCGCCCGACTGGAGGAGGAGCAGGTCCAGGTCGCACTGGACCTGATCTACGACCGGCGGCGCCCCGCCCAGGGCGACGAACCGGCCTACGACCCGCTGCAGCGGCTGCTGGAGCTGTTCGAGGGCGTCGACACCAGGTCCATGAAGGCGTCCAAGTCCGAGGAACTCCTCGCCCTGCCGCTGGAGGAGCGCCTCAAGCGGCGCATCATCGACGGCGAGCGCAACGGGCTGGAGGCCGACCTGGACACCGCCCTCGGGGAGCGTCCGGCCCTGGACATCGTCAACGACACCCTGCTGGACGGCATGAAGGTGGTCGGCGAGCTGTTCGGCTCCGGCCAGATGCAGCTCCCCTTCGTCCTCCAGTCGGCCGAGGTGATGAAGGCCGCGGTGGCCTACCTGGAACCGCACATGGAGAAGAGCGAGGACAGCGCGGGCACCGGCAAGGGCACCATCGTGCTCGCCACGGTCCGCGGCGATGTGCACGACATCGGCAAGAACCTCGTGGACATCATCCTCTCCAACAACGGCTACAACGTGGTCAA
This sequence comes from Streptomyces palmae, assembly GCF_004684805.1. GTDB lineage: Bacteria > Actinomycetota > Actinomycetes > Streptomycetales > Streptomycetaceae > Streptomyces > Streptomyces palmae. The sequence continues at coordinate 4,832 of NZ_SRID01000337.1, read as the reverse complement.
CCTGGGCATCAAGCAGCCGGTCTCGGCCATCCTCGAGGCCGCCGAGGAGCACCGGGCCGATGTGATCGGCATGTCCGGCCTGCTGGTGAAGTCCACGGTGATCATGAAGGAGAACCTCGAGGAGCTGAACCAGCGCAAGCTGGCCGCGCGCTACCCGGTGATCCTCGGTGGCGCCGCCCTCACCCGTGCCTATGTCGAGCAGGATCTGCACGAGCTCTACGAGGGCGAGGTCCGGTACGCCCGGGACGCCTTCGAGGGGCTGCGGCTGATGGACGCGCTGATCGCGGTCAAGCGCGGGGTGCCGGGGGCCGCGCTGCCCGAGCTCAGGCAGCGCCGGGTCGCCCGGCGCGCCACCGTCCAGGTCGACGAGGCCGAGTCGGAGCAGGGCCAGGTGCGCTCCGACGTGGCCACCGACAACCCGGTGCCCACCCCGCCGTTCTGGGGGACCCGGATGGTCACCGGCATCCGGCAGGCCGACTACGCCCCGTGGCTGGACGAGGGGGCGCTGTTCAAGGGCCAGTGGGGGCTCAAGCAGGCCCGCAAGGGCGACGGACCCAGCTACGAGGAGCTGGTGGAGACCGAGGGACGGCCCCGGCTGCGCGCCTGGCTGGACCGGCTGCAGACCGAGAACCTGCTGGAGGCGGCCGCGGTCTACGGCTACTTCCGGTGCGTCTCCAAGGGCGACGACCTGGTGCTGCTGGGGGAGGACGGCAATGAGCTCACCCGCTTCACCTTCCCGCGCCAGCGCCGTGGCCGCCGGCTCTGCCTGGCCGACTTCTTCCGTCCCGAGGAGTCCGGCGAGACGGACGTGGTGGGTCTCCAGGTGGTCACCGTCGGTTCCCGGATCGGGGCGGCCACCGCCGAGTTGTTCGCGGCCGACTCCTACCGCGACTACCTGGAGCTGCACGGCCTGTCCGTCCAGCTCGCCGAGGCGCTGGCCGAGTACTGGCACGCCCGGGTCCGCGCGGAGCTGGGTTTCGCGGGCGAGGACCCGGCGGACATCACCGACATGTTCGACCTGAAGTACCGGGGCGCGCGGTTCTCCCTGGGCTACGGCGCCTGCCCCGAGCTGGCGGACCGGGCCAAGATCGCCACCCTGCTGGAGCCCGAGCGGATCGGGGTGCGGCTGTCCGAGGAGTTCCAGCTCCACCCGGAGCAGTCCACCGACGCGATCGTGCTGCACCACCCCGAGGCGAAGTACTTCAACGCGCGCTAGCGCCCCGACACCCGCCCCGGCACGGCCCCGGTCCCCGGACCGGGGCCGTGCCGGTGTCGGGGGAAATACGACGGGCGTCCGCGGTACGCCAGGCATACACTGGACGGCCCGGTGGAGGCCGGTCGCCCCCACGATCCGGACGGCGACCGGCCTCCGCGTCCCCCACCTCCGGAGGTGCACGGATGACCAGCAGCATCCCCGTCATCGGCTCGCTGGGCGACGACGGCCCGCTCTCCGGGCTGCGCCGGACCGCCGCGCCGGCCGGCGCCCCCGCCCTCGAGGCCGTGCTGCTGGACATGGACGGCACCCTGGTGGACACCGAGGGCCTGTGGTGGGACGCGGAGGTCGCGATCTTCGCCGAGCTCGGGCACGTCCTGGACGAGGAGCACCGCGCGGTGGTGGTGGGCGGTCCGATGACCCGCAGCGCCTCCTATCTGATCGAGGTGACCGGTGCGGACATCGCGCTCGCCGATCTCACCACGCTGCTGAACAGCCGCTTCACCGATCTGATCGATGGCAGTGTGCCGCTGCTGCCGGGTGCCCGGCGGCTGCTGACCGAGCTTGCCGCGCACGGGGTGCCGACCGCGCTGGTCTCCGCCTCGCACCGCCGGGTCATCGACCGCATCCTGCAGTCGGTCGGACCCGAGCACTTCCACCTGACGGTGGCCGGGGACGAGGTGGAGCGGACCAAGCCGCACCCCGACCCCTATCTCTTCGCGGCGTCGGGGCTGGGGGCCGACCCGGCGCGGTGCGTGGTCATCGAGGACACGGTGACCGGGGTGGCCGCCGCGGAGGCCGCCGGCTGCCCGGTGGTCGCGGTGCCCTCGGTGGTGCCCATCGAGCCCACCGCCGGCCGAACGGTCGTGGAGTCCCTGGAAGAGGTCGATCTCGCATTTCTCCGCGGCCTGATCACCGGAATGCACTGAACGAGCACCGAGCGTGCCGCGGTAATTCGCCCAGGGAATGCGTGCGGCGTATTCCTGTGATCTTTTAGACCATGGCCAAGTGACCTTTGTCACCATGCCTGGTGTCGACATGTCAGCTTCGATGTGCTTGGTGTTGTACGCGCGGAGAATTTCGGGCTCCTTTCTGTCCTGATTGGTCATGTAACGCGCAAAACACTCCGACGGTCGAATATCCGTCATCAAGCAGCTGTTATCGCAGCGTGATTTCTATTCAACTCCGGTCTGTTCCAGCATTACTGGCCCCGCCGACTAATCTCATCGCGAGCACGTGGAACGACCCAGGGAGACTCCCGACAATGAACCGCAAGACGTTGCTGCTGCCCGCCGCGGCAGGGCTGCTGACAACCGCACTCACCGGCTGCGGGAGTTCGGATGGTTCAGGGTCGGACGGAGCCGCCGTCGTGGTCGGCATCACCGACCACATCGAGGCCACGCCGTCGGCGCCCGCCCCGCTCGATCCGGCCCAGGCATACGACACCCCCTCCTGGACGGTGATGCACAACGCCTTCCAGACCCTGATGCGGCTGCCCCGCTCCGGTACCGAGCCGGTCCCGGACGCCGCCCAGAGCTGCGGCTTCCAGGACAAGCAGAGTGAGCAGTACCGCTGCACCCTGCGCCCCGGCCTGAAGTTCTCCAACGGCCACGATCTGACCGCCGCGGACGTCAAGTTCTCCTTGGACCGGGTGCGGAACATCAACTTCAAGAACGGCCCGGCCAGCCTGCTGTCCGGCATAGACAAGGTGGAGACGCCCTCCGAGCGGGTCGTCGTCATCCACCTCACCGCACCGGACGCCACCTTCCCGTCCAAGCTCACCACCCCGGCCACCGCCATCCTCGACAGCGAGGTCTACCAGGGCAAGGGCCTGTACAAGGGCTTCGAGACCGTGGGCTCGGGCCCGTACAGCATGGAGCCCGAGGTGAAGGACAACCGGCTGGTCAAGGCGGTCTTCACCCGCAACAAGAACTACCAGGGCACGCTCGAGCCGAAGAGCGACAAGGTCGAGATACGTTTCTTCGACGACTCCGAGGCACTGGAGGAGGCGCTCTCCGACGGCGAGGTGGGGGTCGTTCCCAAGGGGCTCAACGCCGACCAGATAGAGAGGCTGCAGGCCGGCGAGGTCAAGGGCATCCGGATCTCCGGGTCCGCCGGCCAGGCCATCCGCTACCTGGGCTTCAACACCGACGCCCCCGTGGTGCGCGACAAGGTGGTACGGCAGGCCATCGCGCACGTCGTGGACCGCCAGGCCCTGGTAAGGGACGCCTACAAGCGGACCGCCGACGCGCTCTACTCGATGGTCCCGACCGGTACCACCGCGCACATCAACTCGTTCTACAACAAGTACGGCGAGCCATCCATCCCCGCCGCTCGCCGACTGCTGCAGCACGCGGGTGTCCAGACCCCGGTGAAGCTGACCCTCGCCTACTCCTCGGACCACTACGGTCAGGCGACCACCAAGGAATTCACCTCGCTGCGTGACCAGCTGAACGGCAGCGGGCTGTTCCAGGCGGACATCAAGCGCGTCAAGTGGACCAGCTTCCGGCCCGCCGCCGCCGACGGCAAGTACGCCGTGTACGGCATGGGTTGGTCCCCGGACTTCCCGGACCCGGACAACTACGTCGCGCCGTTCGTCGGCAAGAAGAACTTCCTCAACTCCCCGTACCACAACAGCACCATCGAGGACCAGCTGATCCCGGCCACCCGGCAGAAGGCCCAGCGCTCGCTCGCGGCACGGGATTTCCAGCGCATCCAGGACCTGATCGCCGAAGACGTGCCGCTGCTGCCGCTGTGGCAGGGCAAGGAGTACGTGGCCTACCGGGACGGCGTCACCGGCACCGAGTACATCCGGGACTCCTCCTCGATGCTCCAGCTGTGGGAGCTGGGCCGGGGCGCCTCGGCCTGATCCGGTGCCACGTCCTCCGGTGCGCGTCGGCCGACCCGCACCGGAGGACGCCGGCCGCTACTGGGCGCCCGGCCGCACCAGACCGCTCTCGTACGCGTAGACCGCGGCCTGCACCCGGTCCCGCAGGCGCAATTTGGTCAGTACGTGCCCGACATGGGTCTTCACGGTCGTCTCGCTGACGAACAGTTCGGCCGCGATCTCCGCGTTGGACAGCCCCCGGGCCACCAGCTTGAGCACCTCGACCTCGCGGTCGGTCAGCGTGTGCAGAGTGTTCGGAACCGGCTCCTCACCCGACGGGAGGTGCCCGGCGTACTTGTCCAGCAGCCGCCGGGTGATGCTGGGCGCCAGCATCGCCTCACCGGCCGCCACCACCCGGATCGCCTGCACCAGCTCGTGCGCGGGAGCGTCCTTCAGCAGAAAGCCGCTGGCCCCGGCGCGCAGCGCCTCCACCACGTACTCGTCCAGGTCGAACGTGGTGAGCACCAGCACCTTCGCCGGGCCGTCCCGCCCCGGGCCGGTGATCTGCCGGGTGGCCTCGACGCCGTCCATCCGCGGCATCCGGATGTCCATCAGCACCACATCGGGCTGCAGCGCCCGCACCTGCTCCAAAGCCTGCAGACCGTCCCCGGCCTCCCCGACGACCGCGAGTTCCTGTTCGGCCTCCAGGATCATGCGGAATCCAGTGCGCAACAGCGGTTGGTCATCGACGAGCAGGACACGGATAGCCACGGAGGTCTCCTTCGCTAGACC
>NZ_SRID01000336.1 GCF_004684805.1 Streptomyces palmae | reverse complement strand
ACCACGACGGTTTCCGCCCGGACGGGGCGCCGGACGCCGGGCTGCTCTTCATCGCCTGGCAGGCGGACCCGATGAAGGGGTTCGTACCGGTGCAGCGGAGCTCCCACGTAGGAACCGCGTTCGGCGGCCGGCGGCACCGCGAACAGTCCGCTCGCCTCGTGCCGCAGGAACCGGGAGAGCCCGTCGCCGCGGTCCAGCTTCCGCTGCACCGGTACGAACCCCTTCATCGGGTCCGCCTGCCAGGCGATGAAGAGCAGCCCGGCGTCCGGCGCCCCGTCCGGGCGGAAACCGTCGTGGTACGAGAAGGGCCGCCGCAGCATCGCCGCGCCCTGGTTGGACTCCGGCGCCGCCACTCGTACGTGTGCGTCCCCGGCGATGGCCAGCACACCTTCGGGGGAGATCTTGTCCAGCCGTACCGGGGTGTGCTCGGTGCCGCCGGACAGCGGGGCCCCGTCCTTCTTGCGGCGGCCGATCACCTTCTCCTGCTGGGCGAGCGACAGGTGGTCCCAGCTGTCCAGCAGCATCCGGATCCGCCGGACCACCGCGTACGAGCCGCCCGCCATCCACGAGGGGGCGGCCCCGTCGCCGACGAACACCCGCTGCCGGAAGTCCGGGTCCGCCGGCTTGGGGTTGTTGGTGCCGTCCACCTGCCCCATCAGATTGCGCGCCGTCATCGGGCGGGCGGTGGCGCCGGGGGTGCGGTTGAAGCCGTTCATCTGCCAGCGCAGCCGGGCCGTGTCGCCCGCCTCCCGCTGGAGGGCGCGCAGCGCGTGGAAGGCGACCAGCGCGTCATCGGCGCCGATCTGCACCCACAGGTCGCCGTTGCTGCGCCGGGGGTCCAGCGCGTCCGCGGAGAAGTCCGGCAGCGGGGCCAGCGCCTCCGGCATCCGGTCGGTGAGCCCGGTCCGGCCGAAGAAGCTCCGACCGAACCCGAAGGTCACGGTGAGCGAGGAAGGACCCGCGTCCAGCGCGATGCCGGTGTCCCCGTCACCCGCCTCGGGCTCGCCCGCCATCAGCCGTTCGGCCGTCGCCGACCAGCGGCGCAGCAAGGCGGCGGCGGCCTTGCGGTCCGCGCCCGGTGCCAGGTCGAAGGCGGCCAGGTGGCCGCGCGCCTGCAGGGGGGTGGTGATGCCGGGCTGCTGGCGTTCGGCGCGGAAGCCGACCGCGGTGCCGCCGAGGCTGGTGAGCGCGGTCGGCGCGTCCTCACGCACCGCCTCGGCGGTCGCCGCGCCCGCGGCACCGCCGACGACCAGCCCGGTGGCGCCGACCGCGCCGGCGGTCCCGAGCAGTCGGCGCCGGGAGACCGGGACTCCACCCGTGGGGGTGGCGGCCGGATCCCGCTCCTCGGTCATCGAGGCCGTCCCGGCGGGTGTCCCGGCGGGCTTCGGCAGGGTCTTCGCGGAGGCTTTCGCGGAGGTTCTCGCCGGGGTGTCGGCGGAGGCTTTCGCGGCGGGCTTCGCGGCGGCGCCGTGGCGCCCGTCGCGCTTCACGGGGCCGGTGCCGGCGTTGGAGGTGTCAGGGCGCTGGGTCATGGGCCGACCTTCACGGTCCTGACCTCGGTCACCTGGTCGATGTCCGAGGTCCGTACGGTCAGGGAGAGCTGCCAGGTGCCGGGTATCGGCAGCTGGCTGCGGGCCGCGCTCCAGTGCCCCGTGGAGACATGCTCCAGGTTCACCCGGAGCGGGCCGAGGTTCTGCTTTCGCTGGGTCAGGGAGAGCTTCAACTCCGCCACGTCCACCGGGCGTCCGGCGGCGTCGGTCAGATACAGGTGCACCTCGTTGTCGCCCTTGCGGGCCGGGTCCAGGGTGACCTCGGCGGTACCGCGTCCGCTCTTGCTTCCGGTGTCGTAGGGGATCTTCACGGTGACCGGTCCGACGGCCGGCGCGGTGGACCGGGCGGCCTTCTGCTCGGTCTCCGCCCGACCCGGCTGGACACCGGTGAGCTGGGTGGTCACCGCCAGCAGCACCACCGCCACCGCCGTCTCGGCGAGCACCGTACGGCGCAGCGCACCTCGCTCCGGGTCGGCGTCCCGCCGCCGCCGGGTGGCGGTCCGCTTCACGGCGGCACGCTGCCGGGCCAGTTGCGCGGCGCGTACGTCGTCGGGGCCGGCCCCGGTCGCCCCCTCGGGCGCGGCCGGGGCGGGGTCGGCCGGGCTCGCGGTGCCGTCCGCGGTGCCGTTGCCCGGACCGTCCGTGGCGAGGCTTTTCGCCGTGCCGTCCCCCGGACCGTCCACCGCGAGGCTCTTGGCCGCGCCGTCCTTTCGATCACCGGTGGCGAGGGTGGTCGCCGCGCCGTCCCCCCGGCCGTCCGCCGCCAGGCCCTTGGTCGGACCGGCCGCCACGTCCTCTCCGGATGGGCGCTTCGCCCCGTCCGCATCGCTCGTCTCGGCCGTCTCAGCCGTCTCGGCCGATGCCGGGTCGGTGAGGCGGGCGGTTCGGCGGTGGGACATCGCGGCGATGCCCACCAGCACCACCACCAGACCCACCTTCACCAGCAGCCAGCGCCCGTACTCGGTCCCGGTGAGCGCTCCCCAGCTGCCCACCTGGCGCCAGGACTGGTAGATCCCGGTGGCGACCAGGACCAGGACCGAGCTGAGGGCCATCCGGGAGAAGCGGCGCACCTGGGCGCGGGCCACCGGCTCCCCGGCATGCAGTGTGGCCAGCAGCGAGACCAGCCCGCCGAGCCAGGCCGCGACCGCCAGCAGATGCACCACGGCCACCGGCATTGCCAGGGTGTGCTGGATGCCGACCGAGGCGTGTTCGGCCATCGCCCAGGTGGCGGCCAGGCCGACCGCCACCACCGTGCCGCCGACGCCCAGCCCGAAGGCCAGGTCCTTGCGGGCCCGCGGGTCGGCGCCGCTCGCGGACTGGCGGGCGTAGGTGCCGAAGAGCACCGCCAGGAAGACCGCCGCCCCGCCGAGCAGCAGCAGCCGGGAGAGCAGCGCCGCGCCCGGCTTGGTGGACAGCACCTCGTCCAGTCCGCCCAGGTCGAAGGCGGCGCCGAGGCCCTCCCCGCTGGTGTACGGGCCCCGCAGCAGCAGGAGCAGCAGGGTGGCGGCGAACAGCGTGGCCCAGCCGCCCGCCGCGATCCGCTGCACCGGGCGAGCGGGACGGCACACCCCGGCGAACAGGCAGCCGCCGACCAGCAGTGCGAAGCCCGCGTAGGCGGCGTACCGGCCGGTGCCGTACAGCAGGTCCACGGTGGGGTCGGGGTCCGCGCCGGTCGGCACCGAGACCGTGGTCTTGGAGGGCGCGCCGATGGAGAAGGTGAACGCGCCGCCCACCGGATGGCTGTCGGCGGAGACCCCCTTCCAGGCCACGGTGAAGGTGCCGTTCGGCAGCCCGGTGTGCAGGGCCACCGAGGCGGTCGAGGACTTGCCGTCCACATGGCGGGGTTCGCCGGCGTCCACCCGCTTGCCGCGTGGATCGAACACCCGCACGGAGTCGCCGGAGAGCAGGACGCCCTCGGAGAAGGTGAGGGTCACCCGCTTCGGAGCGGTCTGCAGCACCGTGCCCTCGGCGGGGTCCGTCCCGGTCAGCGCGGCGTGCGCGGAGGCGGGTGCGGCGCCGAGGGTCAGCAGGTACAGCAGGACCGCGCCGAGCAGGCCGGCCATCGCCGGCAGCCGGCGGCGGAGCGCCCGGCGCGCGGGCGCCGGGCCTGCGCCGAGGGTCGTGGGGAGCGTCATCGGATCTCCGTCCGTCAGTTCCCGGGACGGTAGGTGATCGGCCGGACGGGGACCTCGACCTGGATGGGGTCCGAGTCGGCGAAGTGCAGGGTGAAGCGCACCTTCTCGCCGACCTTCGGCCGGTGGTCGAGCTTTCCGAGCATCAGATGGCTGCCGCCGCTGGCCAGCCGCAGCTCCCCGTGCGCCGGCACCTCGAGATCGGGCACCCGCTGCATCCGGGTGCCCTGGGTGGCGTGCAGGGTCACGTCCTTGGAGAGCGGGGTGGTGACGGAGGTCAGCCGGTCGGCGCTGCCGCCGGCGTTCCGAACGGTCAGGAAGCCCGCGGCCATGTCGGACATGGCGGGGCGGGGCATATAGGCGCCGGTGACCGAGAGCAGGGGCGCGGTGGCCGTCCGGTGCTTCTCGCTCTCCTTGTCGTCGCCCCCGCAGCCGGTCAGCAGCAGGGCGAGCGCGGCGCCGGCGGCCAGTGCGGCCGGGGCGCGGCGCCCCAGGGCGGTGGGTGCCGCGGCGGGCCGTCGCTCGGGGGTGGTGGGTGCCGAGGTCACGGGTTCTCCCCCTTGATGATGTTCGGGAGGCCCTTGCGGTAGGTGTCGGCCGTGGTGTCCGTGGTGTAGAGCCAGTGGCCCTTGTCGTCCTTGGGCGAGAAGGCCACGACCTCGGCACCGTGGTTGACGGTGATGCTGCCGTCCTTCTCCTTCTTCGGCTTCTCCACCAGGATGCCCAGCGACCGGGCGGCGGTCTGGATCTTGTCGAAGTCGCCGGTCAGGCCGGTGAAGTCCTTGCCCCCCTGGCCGTTCAGCCAGGCGCGCATCCGCTTGGGGGTGTCCCGTTCCGGGTCGGTGGTCACGAACACCACCTGGAGCTTGTCCCGCTCGGCCGGGGACAGGCGCTGCTCGGCGATGCTGATGTCGCTCATCACCACGGAGCACACGTCGGGGCAGTAGGTGTAGCCGAAGTAGACCAGGGTCGGTCGGCCCTTGGTCTCCTTCCGCAGGTCGTACTCCTTGCCTTCGGTGTCGGTCAGCACCAGGTCGGGCTTGGTCTTCGGGTTGTCCAGCACGATCGCGGACTGCGGCTTCGTACCGGACACCTCCGCGTACTCGCCCTGCTTGGTGCTCTGGTCGTCCTGGTCGCCGCCCGAGCCGCAGGCGGTGAGCGAGAGCGCGGCGGCCGCGGTCAGTGCCACGGCCGTGAGAGTGGTGCGCATGGAGTCCTTCTCCGGTCGTTCAGGTCGGGGAGTTGTCGTCGGGTCCGTCGGGTCCGTCGGGATGACGGGGTGGGGTGGGCAGGGTGCCGTGCGGCGCCCGTCGGGCCGCGTGCCCGTGGGCGGGGCGCCGCACGGCGGCCCGCCGTCCTGCCGGGCGGGGCCCCGCCGTGGGCGCCCGCCCCGTATCCCAGCGGTGGCCGGGTCAGGCGGAGCGGCGGCGTCCGGTCAGTACGCCGAAGGCGATGCCCGCGGCGCCGACCACGATGCCCGCGATGCCCAGCACCCGTGCGGTGGTGTCGCTGTCGTCGCCGCCGTCGCCGGCCGCCTGCTGCTGAGCGCCCCGGCCGTCGTCGGCCTTGCCCTGGTCATCGGGCCCGGCAGAGGATCCGTGCTGCCCGGAGCCGTCCGCGGCGGCCACCAGCTTGAGCACCGGCGCGGGGCTCTCCGGCTCCGGCGCGCCCTCCTTCGGCGGCTCGATCCAGCGCACGACCTCCTTGTCGTCGTACGTCTGGAGCGCCTTGAAGACGATCTGGTCCGCGTCCTGGGGCAGCTGCCCGACCGAGAGCGGGAACTGCTGGAAGGTGCCCGGCTCGATGCCCTTCTTCTGCGCGGTCCAGGTGACCTTGCTGACCGCCTCGTCGATCTTCTGGCCGTGCATCTCTATCGGCTTGTCCAGCTTGGACTTGCTGACCTTCACATCCCAGCCCGGCACCGGCTGCGGCATCACCGAGGCCAGCGGGTGGTCGGTGGGGACGGTGACCTCGAGCTTCACCGTGGCGGCGTCGTCCCGCTCGTTGGGCACCTTGAAGTTGATCACGCTGTAGCCGCCCTTCTCGGCCTGCCCCGGCTGCACACTCACATGCGCGAGGGCGGGGGCGGCGGCGAGCAGTACGACGGCACCGGCGGAGACACCGCCGAGGACGGAGAGGCGGCGCAGACGCTGGGTGTTGATGGCGTTCATGACAGGGGACTCCAGGGGGTCGAAAAGCAGACGGGGCGGCGCCGGACACGGCCTGCCCCGCAGCGCACCCCTCCGTCTCCGCGTCCCGCCGGAGCGCGCGCCCGAGCGCCCGGCGCCCCCGCGACGGGGCTTCCCCGGAGGGAACGGCCGTGTGCTCGTGTACGTACGCACCCGCGTTCGGGGACCGAGACGAGGTGTCGCCCCGGGTCCGCGTCCGCGTGGTCACGCTGGAGTTCGGTGTGTGCCGCGCCTGGTCAGGCCGCGAGAGCGAAGTGCGGCGGACCCCGCCTGATCACACTGTGCTGGAGCAGCACGCTTCGCGGACCGGGCCGCCGCGGACCGTCCGTCCGCCACACCGCGCCGGGCGCCGGCTCCTCGCCCAGCAGCCGGCCGTACAGCGCCCGCACCAGCCGCAGCGCCGCGCGCAGGGCCCGTACCCGGACCCCGTCCGCCGACAGCCGCGCCAGCCGCCACAGCGCCACTTCACCGCGCCGCAGCAGCCAGCCCGCGGCGAGTGCCGCCAGCAGGTGGCCGAGCACCATGGCGGGGGAGGGCAGCAGCGCGCCCAGCGGTGTGTCGGGTGCCCCGGCGGCATGCCAGAAGTGCTCCGTACGCCCGGCCCCGCCACCGATGCCGCCCGGGTCGATCCCGGCGCCGGTCACGATCCGGTGCGCCTCGGCGGCGTCCAGCCGCCCGGGTCCGGAGTCGCACAGCAGCCGTCCGGCGAGCTCGATCAGCCCGTCGGGCCCCGCGGAGCCCGCCGCGGACCCGCCCGCGGTGTGCTGCCCCAGGCCGAACAGGGCGTGCAGCCCCAACTGGCCCGCCGCCAGCCCGGCCGCGATCCCCGGCAGCGAACGCTCCCGGCCGGCCGAGGCCACCACCACCGCGAACAGCGCCGCGCAGCCGGCGGCCAGTGTCCACAGCGGAATCGGAGCGCAGGAGGCCAGGCCGTGCCCGCCGGCCGAGAGCGCCACGCAGACGGCGGTGAACACCGCGGCGCGCAGCAGCCGGAATCCCGTCCCCGCCGAGCCGGAACGCGCGACCGGCCGCAGGGGCGCGCGGCTCCCTGAGGTACGGGCGAGGCTCGGCGTAAAGGCGGACATAGCTGCGCCATCATCCCACCGGGGCGGCCACGCCTGAACGCCAGGGTCCGGAGGTGGTGCCGCACCCATGCGGGCGCGCGCGCAGCGTCATACGCGCCGGGGTGCGCCGGGCGGGAATCCAGCGCTCCCCGTATGCCTATGCACCCGTACGGCTCCACCCCGTCTCCCATACACCGGTGAACCGGCATCGCGCGTCCGCCGAATGAGCGGAGTCACGTTCGGCCCACGCTTACGGACCTTGGAGCCAGGCAATAGGTATCGGTATGTCGAGCCGTGGTCGGGAGGCTGGAGCATGAGCATCTGGTGGTCTCTCCATCTGCGACGTGAGGCTGCGAGCGTGCCCCTGGCTCGAAAACTCCTGCTCGGCACCATGGAGACGGCGGGCGTGGACCCCGAGATCGCCCATGATCTGTCCCTCGCCCTGACCGAGGCCTGCGCCAACGCGGTGGAGCACGGCGGCAGTGAGGGGGCGGGCGAGAACTACCGGGTGACCGCCTTCATCGACGGCGACACCTGCCGCATCGAGGTGACCGACTCCGGCCCCGGCTTCACCCGGTCCCCCGGCGGCTGCGACCACCTCGCCCCGGGCACCGGCGGCCGGCCCGCCC
>NZ_SRID01000335.1 GCF_004684805.1 Streptomyces palmae | reverse complement strand
GTCCGAGGGGACCCCGGGGGTGGGGTGCGCCGCGGTGAACAGCAGCAGGTCGCCGTGGAAGCGTCCGGGGGTGAAGGTCTGGTGGATGCGGACGTTGTTGTTGTAGACGGCGGTGAGGGCGGTGAGGGTGCGTTCGTCCAGGATGTCGGCCGGCAGCAGCCCCTCGGCGGGCGGCCCTTGGGCGGCGCTTCCCTCCGCCGGCTCCGCTTCGGCGGCGTCCCCGTCCTGACCTGCGGCGTCGCGCAGGACGGCGAGCAGGCCCGGTGCGTCCATGGGGGGCATGTCCGGCTGGAACCCGTCCCCGTAGGGGTAGGCGTCGAGTGCGGCCAGGAGGGCCACCTGCTCGCCGTCCTGTTGGAGGCGGACGGCCATCTCGTGGGCCACCACGCCGCCGAAGGACCAGCCGAGCAGGTGGTAGGGGCCGGTCGGCTGGATGGCGCGGACGTGCTCCAGGTAGTCGGCCGCCATCTCCTCCACGGTGTCCGGGAGGTCCTCCGAGCCGTCCAGGCCGCGCGCCTGCAGGCCGTAGAGCGGGCGGTCGGGGTCCAGGTGGGGCAGCATTCCGGCATAGAGCCAGCCGATGCCGCCGGCCGGGTGGACGCAGAACAGCGGGGCTTGTGTCCCGGCGGTACGCAGCGGCAGCAGGACGTCGAGCGCGTGGCGGGGGTCGGAGCTGCCGAGGGTTTCCGCCAGGGCGGCCGGGCTGGGTGCCTGGAACAGGGTGCGCACCTGAAGCTCCACCCCGAGTGCCGCACCGACCTGGGAGGCCAGCCGGGTGGCGAGCAGTGAGTGGCCGCCGAGGTCGAAGAAGCTGTCCTCCGCCCCCACCTCCGGCAGCCCGAGCACCTCGGCGAACAGCCGGCACAGCACCTCTTCGACGGGGGTGCGCGGCTTCCGCGACACCGCGGCGGTGTTGAACTCCGGCGCCGGCAGGGCAGCGCGGTCCAGCTTGCCGTTGGGGGTCACCGGCAGCCGGTGCAGCACCACCACCGCCGCGGGGACCAGATGGCGCGGCAGCCGCTCGGCCGCGAAGGCCCGTACCGCGGTGGGGAGCGCGCCGAGGTCGTGGGAGGCGGCCGGATTGCCGGCCAGTGAGGCCAGGGGCGCGGGCTCGGTGGTGCTCGGGACGAACGCCTCGGTCGGCACCTCGGCTGCGGCCGGGTCGCCGGCGGCGCGGAACAGTGCGTCGAACCGGTCCGGGGCGCCGGCCGACCAGGTGGTGGTGGTCCGGTAGCCGAGCCGCTCCCCGAGCCGGTGGAGTGCCTCGGGGTCGGCACCGTATCGGCGCGCCGCGTTGCGCAGCTCGCCCCAGGCCTCGGCGAGGGGGCGTCCGGATTCCAGTGCCCGCAGCGCCGCCGTCTCGGGTAGCAGGCGCTGGTTGGGGATGCCGTCGACGCGGAGCGCGGCCGGGCGGTCGGCCCGCAGCAGCTCGGCGAGGGCCTGGGGGTCGGCGAGCCGCTCCCCCCAGCTGATCCGCGGGATGTCCCCGGTGCGGACGGGCGGGTGGGAGCCGGTGTCCAGGACGGCGTCGTAGCGGTGGCGGGTGAGTTCGTTGTGGTGGGCGCCGCGCTTGAGTCGGATGTCGACGGTCCGGAGTTCGGGGAGTTCGGTACGGAGCGCAGTGAAGAACTCGGGGTCGACCAGGAGTTCGCGCTCCAGGAGCAGGTCCTGCTCGATCGCCCGGCGCACCATCTCGCCCCTGACCCCGGGTGCCGCCTGGTGGAGCTGGACCGCGGTGTGGAAGCACCGTGCCAGCCGCAGGTTGCGGACGTCCCCGACGAAGACCCTGCCCTGGGGGGCCACCAGGCGGACGGCCAGGCGCAGCACCCGGGCCAGGTAGGCGGCGTGCGGGAAGTACTGCACCACCGAGTTGAGGACCACGGTGTCGAAGAACCCGGTGGGGAGCCCAGCGGGGTCGTCGGCGGCCTGGCAGCGCAGCCGCACCCGTTCGGCCAGGCCCGGATCGGCGGCCACCTGCCCGCGGAGCCTGCCGATCACCTCGGGGGAGAAGTCGGTGCCCCAGTAGACCTCGCAGTCGCGGGCCAGCGGGGCCAGCAGCAGCCCGGTGCCGACGCCGATCTCCAGTACCCGCCGCGGGCGCAGCGCCCGGATACGGGCCACCGTGGCCTCCCGCCACTCGCGCATCTGCTCCAACGGGATCGGCTCGCCGTCGTAGCTGCTGTTCCACCCGGAGAAGTCCTCACCGAGGGCGGCCGGTGCCTCCTGGGCGTAGAGGGTGTCGTAGATCTGCTGCCACTCGCCCACCTGCCGCTGCCCTTCGGGGGCCGGCGCCGCGTCGGCGTCCTGCTCGGCGGGCACCACATAGGCGATCAGGCGCTTGTCGCCGGGGTGGTCCTCGCGTACCACCACCGCTGCCCGGGCCACCCTGGGGTGGTCGGCCACGGCCGCCTCCACCTCGCCCGGCTCGACGCGGAATCCGCGGATCTTCACCTGTGCGTCGGCCCGGCCCACGAATTCCAGCTGCCCGTCCGTCCGGCGCCGCACCACGTCCCCGGTGCGGTGCATCCGGCTGCCGGGCGGGCCGTAGGGGTCGGCCACGAAGCGCTGGGCGGTGAGGCCCGGATGCCCCAGGTAGCCGCGCGCCAGACCGGGCCCGGCCACGTACAGTTCGCCGGCGGTGCCCGGTGGTACGGGTTGCAGGGCGCTGTCGAGCACCTGGACCCGGGCGTCGGCGACCGGCCTGCCCAGGGGAGGCGTCCCGGTGCCGGACAGGGGGTCGCTCAGGGTGGTGCAGACCGTCGCCTCGGTGGGGCCGTAGGCGTTGATCATCCGGCGGTCGGCCGACCAGGCCGCGGCGAGCTCCGCCGGGCACGCCTCGCCGCCGACGAGCAGGGTCGCCCGCGGGGGCAGTCCGTCCGCCGGCATCTCGGCGAGGGCGGTGGGGGGCAGCAGCAGGTGGGTCACCGCGTGGGTGGCGCAGGTGCGGGCGAGCGGTGCGCCGGGCAGGAGGTGCTCGGCCGGGGCGAGCACCAGGGCGGCGCCCGAGCTCAGGGCCATGGACATCTCCCAGGTGGCGCCGTCGAAGCTGGGGGAGGCGAACTGGAGCACCCGGCTGCCCGCTCCCACGCCGAGGTGGGCGTTCCGCGCGAGGAGGCAGGGGATGCCGTCGTGGGTGACCACCACTGCCTTGGGGGTGCCGGTCGAGCCGGAAGTGTAGATGACGTAGGCGGGGTGCTGGGGGGCGAGCGGGCCGGCGCGCTCGTCGTCGGTCAGGGCTCCGTCCGGGGCCGCGGCCAGCTCGGCCGCGATGTCCGGGCCGTCCAGGAGCAGCTGGGGGACGGCGGCCCGCGGCAGTTCGGCGGCGGTCTCGCCGACGGTCAGCAGGAGGGTGGGGCGGGCGTCCCGGAGCATGAACGCCAGGCGTTCGACGGGGTATTCCGGGTCGAGGTTCAGATAGGCGGCCCCGGCCTTGAGGACGGCCAGCATGGCGATGACGAGCCGGGGTGACCGCGGCAGGGCCAGCGCCACCGTGTGTTCGGGTCCCGCGCCGCGGGCGGTCAGCAGCCGGGCCATGCGGTTGGCCGCCGCCTCCAGTTCGCGGTAGGTGAGCGCCTCCCGGCCGTGGATCACCGCGGTGGCCCGCGGGGTGCGGGCGACCTGGCGTTCGAACAGCTGGGGCAGGGTGGCCCGCGGTGCCTCCCGGAGACCGGCGCCCATCCCGGGCATCGGCTTCGGGCGCTCCTCCGCGGAGCGCAGGTCGATACCGCCGACGGGTTGGTCCGGCCGGGTGGCGAAGGCTTCCAGTGCCCGCCGTGCCCGCTCCAGCAGGGCCTGGGCGGTGGACGGGTCGAGGGCGTCGGGTCGGTAGGTCAGCCGCAGTCCCAGGCTCGGTCCGGGCACGGCGGTGAGGCTGACGGGGTAGTGGGTGGCGTCCAGGCCGTGCAGGCCGGTGACGCGCAGACCGGTGTCGGCGGGCTGGAGCGACGCCTCGTCGAAGGGGTAGTTCTCGGTGACGATGATGGTGTCGAAGAGCTGGTCGTACCCGGTCAGCCGATGGATGTCGGGCAGTCCCAGGTGCTGGTGGGCGATCAGGGCGGACTGCTCCTCCTGGACGCGCGTCAGCATCGCCGCCAGGGGCTCGGCCGGGTCGAGGCGCACCCGTACCGGCAGGGTGTTGATCAGCAGCCCGACCATGGTCTCCACCCCGGGCAGTTCGGGGGGCCGCCCGGATGTGGTCCCGCCGAAGACCACGTCCTCGCGGCCGGTCAGCCGGCCGAGCAGGATGGCCCAGGCGCCCTGGAGCACGGTATGGGCGGTCAGGCCGCGGTTGCGGGCGGCGGTGTGCAGGGCGGTGGTCAGCTCCTCGGAGAGGGCGGCGCCGATCCGCCGGGGCGCCTGCTCCCCACCGTCCACATCGGCGTGCGGCGCGATCCGGGTGGGGCCTTCCAGTCCGTCCAGGGCCCGCCGCCAGACGGCCTCCGCCGCCGACCGGTCCTGCCGGGCGCGCCAGGCCAGGAACTCCCGGTAGCTGGGGGCCGGTGGCAGTCCCGCGGTCCGGCCGCCCGCCGCGTAGGCGGCCAGCAGGTCGTGCAGCACCACCGGCAGCGACCAGCCGTCCAGCAGCAGGTGGTGCAGGGTCAGCATCAGGTGGTGCCGGTCGGGAGCCAGCCGCACCAGTGTCATGCGCAGCAGCGGCCCGGTGGTGACATCGAAGCGGACCGCGGAGTCCTCGGCCGTCAGCCGCGCCAGCTCCGCCTCCTGGACGGCCGGGGTGGCGCTCGACAGGTCCTCCTCCTGCCACGGCAGTGCGGCATGGCGGGGAATGAGCTGCACCGGGTGTTCCAGGCCCCGGTGGTGGAAGCGGGCCCGCAGGCTCGCGTGCCGGTCGAGCAGTCCCTGGCCCGCCGCCCGCAGCGCGGTCGTATCCAGTGGCCCGTCCAGTTCCAGTACCAGTTGGACGGTGTACACATCGGCGGCGCGGGTGTCGTAGAGGGCGTGGAAGAGCAGCCCCTGCTGCAAGGGGGTCAGCGGCCAGATCTCCGCCACCCCGGCGGCCTCGGGGTGCGCGGGGAGGCCGCCCGCGGGGGCGGGCTCCCGGGTGCGGTGCCGCGGGTGGTCGGCGGGCTCGGCGCAGCTCGCCTCCAGCCGCTCGATCTGCTCCTGGGTGAGCCGCACCAGCGGCAGGTCGGAGGGCGTCAGCCCGCCGGCGCCCGCCTGGTCGACGCAGGCGGCCATGGCCTCCAGCGCGGTGAACCAGTCCTGCGCCAGTTCGCCGACCTCGTCCTGGCCCAGCAGTTCACCGGCCCAGGACCAGCCGGCCACCAGGTGGGGTCCCTCCGGCCCGTCGTGGGTGAGCGCGTTGAGTTCCAGCAGGTGGACCAGCGGCATGCCCGCTTCCTGGCCCCCGCTCAGCGCCTGCCCGGCAGAGCCGGCCCGGACGGGCACCCATGCGGCGTCGCCACCCGGCGCACTCATGCGGCCCAGGTAGTTGAACCCCACCTGCGGTGTGGGCAGGCCGGCCAGCTCGGGGCCGGTCCGCGGATTGAGGTAGCGCAGCAACCCGTAGCCCAGGCCCTCGCCCGGCACGGCGCGCAGCTGTTCCTTGAGCCGCTTGACGGCCCGGCCCAGCGCCGGGCCGGCCGCCGCCACCTCGTCCCAGGGGAGGTCGCCCGGATCCAGCCGCACCGGGTAGACGCTGGTGAACCAGCCCACCGTACGGGACAGGTCGATCCCCTCGGCGAGCCCCTCGTGGCGGCCGTGGCCCTCCACGTCCACCACCATCGGGCCGCGGGCCGCGCCGCGGCGCCGCCGCCACTCCCCCAGCGCCACCGCGAACGCGGCGATCAGCACATCCTGCACCCCGGCGTGGAAGGCGGCCGGAACACGGGTCAGCAGTGCCGTGGTCGGCCCGGGCGGCAGGGTGAGGGTCAGCCTGCGGGCGCTCTCGACCGTCAGGCGGGTCCCCGCCGCCGGCGCGTCGGCCGGCAGCGGCGCCGCGCCGCGCAGCAGCTCGATCCACCTCGGCAGTTCGGCCGTCCGCCGCGGCCGGCTCGCCTCGGCGGTCAGCACCTGGGCCCAGTGGCCCAGCGAGGTGCCCACCGGTGCCGGCATCGGGGTGCGGCCCGCCGCCACCGCCTCCCAGGCATCCCGCAGGTCGGGCAGGAGGATCCGCCAGGAGACCCCGTCCACCACCAGATGGTGCGCCACCAGCAGCAGCCTGCCGGGGAGGAGGGGCCCGCGGTCGAACCAGACCGCTTGCAGCATCACCCCCGCGCGCGGCGCGAGGCGGCCTTGCGCCGCCGCGGACTGCTCGGCCACCGCGGCGCTCAGCCCGTCCTCGTCCATCTCGGCCGCGTCGATCCGGCGCAGCAGTTCCCCGGCGCGTACCGCTCCAGGAGGTGCCACCCGCAGGGACCAGCGTCCGTCCGGCAGCGTCTCGAGCCGCCCCCGGAGGGCGTCGTGATGGTCGACAAGCGTCTGCAGCGCTGCCGCCAGATGCTCGGCTCCCGCCGCCGGCACCACACCGACCAGCAGCGTCTGGCAGAACCCGTCGATCGGCCCGCCCAGCTCCCGCAGCCACTCCAGGATCGGGGTGGGGGCCACCTCGCCGGTGCCGGCATCCGCCGTCGGCGTCTCTCGTCGACCCTGAAGGCCCTCCTTCGGCCTGACCGCTGCGGCCAGCTCCGCCACGGTCTGGTGGGCGAAGACGTCCCCCGGGGTCAGTACCAGGTCGGCCGCCCGCGCCCGCGCCACCAGTTGGATCGCCAGAATGCTGTCTCCGCCGAGTTCGAAGAAGTTGTCCTCGGCGCCCACCTGCGGCAGGTCGAGGGCCTCCGCGAAGAGATGGCACAAGATCGCCTCGGTGGAGCCGCGCGGCGGGCGGGTGGGGGTCTCGGTGTGGACGGGTGCGGGCAGGGCGCCGCGATCGAGCTTGCCCAAGGGCGTGGTCGGGAAGGCGTCCACAACCACCACCTGGGCGGGAACCATATACGCGGGCAACTGCCGACCGAGATCCGTACGCACCTCGGCGGGATCCAGCACCGTGCCGGAGGTGGGCACCGCATAGGCGATCAGCCGCCTGTCACCGGGCCGGTCCTCACGCACCACCACCGCCGCCTGAGCCACCCCCGCACACCCCGCCAACACCGCCTCGACCTCACCGGGCTCGATACGGAAACCACGGATCTTGATCTGATCGTCCGCACGCCCGACGAACTCCAACTCCCCCTCGGACCGCCACCGCACCATGTCACCCGTGCGATACAGACGACCCCCAGCAGGCCCGAAGGGATCGGCCACGAACCGCTGCGCGGTCAACCCCGGCTGACCCAGATACCCCCGCGCCAACCCGGCACCCGCCACATACAGCTCCCCCACCACACCCACCGGCACCGGCTGCAACCGACCATCCAGCACATACACCCGCACGTTGTCCATCGCACGCCCGATCGGCACACTCCCCCGCACCGCCCCCACCACCCGGAAACAGGTCGCGAACGTCGTCGTCTCCGTCGGCCCGTACACATGTGTGACCACCACCCCGGGGCAGGCCACCCGCGCCCGCTCGAAGGACGCGGCCTTCCCCGCCTCCCCGCCCGACCACACCTCCCGCAGCCC
>NZ_SRID01000334.1 GCF_004684805.1 Streptomyces palmae | reverse complement strand
ACCCTCGACGGAAGCTCCCCCGGACTCCGTCCCGGGGGAGCTTCCGTCGAGGGTGGCGGCGGGAGCCGGCAGGGCCCCCGGGCCCGGGACGGCCGGGCCGGTGCGGTGCCGGCCGATGTCCACGATCAGGAAGTACGCGGTCACCGCCACCGCGGTGACCAGCAGGACGGCCATGCCCACATCCGATATCCAGCTGTCCGAGAAGTGGTCCTCGAGGGTCACCAGGCAGGCGACGACCAGCACCAGCTCGCCCCAGAACAAGCCCCAGTCCAGCCGCCGGCGGTGCACGATGGCCAGCCGCAGCATGGAGACCCAGGACAGGAAGCCGATGGAGAGCAGCGGAAGCACCGCGAAGATCACGCGCAGCAGCACCACCACCGCCGCCCGCGAGCGCGGGGGCGGTACCTGGGGCGCGAAGCCGGGGCCGGGGCCATACATTGCTACTGCTCCTGACGTGCGACGGTCGGCCTGAGCGTATATCCGACGCGGAGCCGCCGGTCCAGGTTGTACGGATCCCGCGTGGGGATGGTCACCCGACCCGGCCGGCAGCCGCGCGTGACCACCGCTCAGGCTCTCCGGCAGGGGGTCACCGCGGGGTGACGGTGCCGTCCGCGAGGCCGTCGTACAGCCCCTGGACCAGTTGTTCGCCGAGTCGGCCGGCCAGCCGCAGCGCCTCCTCGAAGGCGGCCAGGGCCTGGTAGCGCTCCCCGTACCGCCGCTGTTCGGCCAGCGGCAGCCGGGGCAGTTGGAGCCTTCGCACGTCGAGCCGGGTGGCGGTCGAGGCGTAGCTGCTGGCCTGCCGCTGGTTGGCGCTGCCGCGCAGGTGCCCGGCGAGGAACCAGGGGTCGAGGGCGGCCGGGTCCGGCCGCAGCAGGCACAGGTTGCGGGCGAGCGCCGCGCCGGCGGTGGCCTCGTCCACCACGCGGGCGACGGTGCCGCCGCCGAGGACGGGCACCACCACGTCGCCGGGCTCGGTGAGCACCGGTTCCTCGGCCCCGGACCGTTCGGTCGGGGCCTGCGGTGGCAGGCTGCCGGACGGTGCGGTGCCGGCCAGTACGTCGTGCTCGGTGAGCACCGGCAGCGCCTCGGTCCCGGCGGCGGCGCCGGAGACGGCCCCACCCGGCACCGCGCCGCCCGACCCCGTGCCGCCGGCGACCGCACCGCCGGTGCGCAGCACCAGGGCGCCGGCGCGGGCCAGTTCGCCCACGGTGGTCATCGGCCAGCGGCCCGCGGTCCGCGCGGGCGCGGTGCCGGCGCTCGGCTCGTCCGGTGCGCCGGGCGCCACGGGGGTCAGCTCGGTGGTGCGGGCCAGGGTGACGGTGAGCCGGTCGCGCACCGCGGTGAGTTCGGCGATACCGCCGGCGGCGGGCAGCGGCAGATGGCGGGCCGGGGCCAGGTCCACGTCGTCGTCGAGGAGTTCGATGACCGGCAGGGCGCGGCAGACGCCGGGCTGCTCGGTGACCCGGCCCCGCTGGTCGAAGGAGCGCCAGGCGGTGAGCACGGTGTCGTACACGGCGGGCTGGTCCGGCTTGCCGCGCCCGGGGCCGGCGGCTTCGGCGGCGTCCACCAGCAGCAGGTCCGGGGCGGGCGCGGACCCGGCGCCGGGGCGGCGCAGCACCCACAGGTGCAGCGGGATGCCGTGCGGCGGGGCGGCGCCGGCGGGCAGCGCGATGACCGCGCGCAGCGCCCCTCGGCGCAGCAGGTCGGCCCGGATGCGGCGGCCGGAGCGGCGGGAGGCGACGGCCGGCGGCATCAGCAGAACGGCGGTGCCGCCGTCCCGCAGCCGTGCCAGGGCATGCTGCACCCAGGCCAGTTCGGACTCGGTACGGGCCGGGAAGCCGTACTCCCAGCGCGGGTCGTAGGCGAGTTCGTCGTGGCCCCAGTTGCGTTCGTTGAACGGCGGGTGGCAGATCACGGCGTCGGCGGCGAGGCCGGGGAAGGCGTCGGCGCGCAGGCTGTCGGCGGCGGCGAAGCGCACCACGGTGTCCGAGCCGAGGGCGAGCCGGAGGGCGCCGATCGCGGCCAGGTCGGGGTCCGCCTCCTGGCCGTGCAGGGTGGCGGCGGCGGTGGCGGCGCCCAGCGGCCAGCCGGTGCCGGCGGCGGGGTCGAAGACGGTCGGCCCCGCGGGGTCCGGGGTGCCCGCGGGGTCGGCCGCGCGGACCCCGGCGAGGTCGGCCATCAGCTCGGCCAGGTCGGGCGGGGTGAGGGTGTACTGCCGGGGGTTGGTGGCGAGGTAGCGGCCGAGCAGGAACTCGAAGGCCGGGGCCGGGCCCGCCTCGACGGCCAGTTCGGCGGCGCCGCGGGTGAGGGCGGCGCCGGCCTGGAGTTCGGCGGCCTCCGGCACGGGGACCGGGTGGTTCTCGCCGAGCCGGGCGGTGAGCACCGGGGCCAGGGCGGTGGGCAGCCACTGGGCGAGCTGGGCGTCGTCGGCGGTCTTCAGCTCGTCCCAGGTGGTGGGCCGGTGACGGACCAGCAGCAGGACGGCGCCGACCTGGCGCAGTGCGGCGGCGGCGCCCGCCGGGTGGCCGGCCAGCAGCTGCCAGACGCGTTCGCGCAGCGGTACCTCGGCCAGCTTGCCCTGGGCGCGCAGCCACTGCTCGACCTCCCCGAGGGCGAAGGTGGGGCTGGTCTCGGTGCCGCCGACCGGCTTGGGGAAGTCGGCGTGCCGGCGGCGCCAGTTGCTGACGGCGGCGCGGCCGACCCCGGCCAGTCGGGCGATCCCGGCGGCGGTGACCTCGGTGCCGGCGTCGGCACCGCCGCCGGCGCCCTGCGGCCGTGCCGGTGCCGGTGTCATGGGGTTCTGCCGCGCGTCCGCCGCGCGTGGGGACGTGTTCCGCGCTGCTTGCTCCGCTGCGTTGTCCGGCACCTGGCCCGCTCCCGTCCCGTTCCGCTCCGAGCTGCTGTTCCGCCGAGCATACCCGTGCACACCGAAGAGACCACTTCACGACGTGAATCCGTGAACTCCTGTGAATCGCGTTGACTCGGTTCACAGGTCATGCTCTTATTGACCCGTCGGATCACGGAGATCGCATCACCGAACCGGAAGGTGTGTACTTCACATGTCTCAGCGCGATCGTTCGAACAAGCAGGGGAACTGGTTCGCCCGCCACAAGCTCCTCACCGGAGTCGGCGCGGTCATCGCGATCGCGGCCATCGGCGGCGTCGCGGCGAGCGGCGGCGGTGGCGACGACAAGAAGAACAACTCCGCCTCCCAGCACGGCGGCCAGTCCGGCAAGGACGGCGGCAAGGACTCGGGCGGAAAGCAGGAGGAGGCCGCGAAGAAGGCCTTCGACGGCGACGGCACCTTCCAGGTCGGCTCGGACATCAAGCCCGGCACCTACCGGACCAGCGGCAACGGGGTCATGGACGGCTGCTACTGGGAGCGGTCCAAGGACGCCTCGGGGGACCCGGACTCCATCATCGCCAACGACAACGTCACCGGCAGCAGTTATGTGACGGTCAAGGCCGGCGACAAGGTCTTCACCACCAACGGCTGCAAGGACTGGGAGGAGGTCCCGGCCAAGGCGACCGGAACCCCCAAGACGGAGATGTCCGGCAAGGGTGGTATGTATCGGGTCGGTGTCGACATCGCGCCGGGTACGTACAAGTCCACCGGTAACACCGAGGACGCCGGCTGCTACTGGGAGAGGGCGAAGGACGCGCTGCACGGCATCGACTCCATCGCCGCGAACGACAACGCCACGGGCAACGCCGTGGTGACCATCGCGCCCACCGACGCCTATTTCAAGACGAACGACTGCACTGACTGGAAGAAGACGAGTTAATGCGCACCACCCCCACCCTGGCGGCTCTCTGCGCGATCGCCGCGCTCAGCCTGACGGCCTGCGGCAGCGATGGCAGCGGCGACAAGCCGGAGAAGCCGGAGAAGGCGGACAAGACGGCCGCCGCGAGCGGCAACGGACTGACCGAGCTGACCGGCCCGCAGATAGCCGACAAGGCCCTCAAGGCCAGCAAGGCGGCGACCTCCTTCCACGTCACCATGGACGGCACCGTGGACGGCTCCCCCTTCACGAGCGAGATCTCCTCCAGCACCTCCGCCGGCTGCGTCGGCGACATGGGCATGGACGGCGGCCATGTGAAGATCATCAAGAAGGGCGACACCACGTACGCGCAGTACGACGCCGCCTTCTGGAAGGCCCAGGGCAAGGACGGCGAGGACGCCGCCAAGCTGATCGGCGACCGCTGGACCAAGACGAAGGCCTCCGACCCGGACACCAAGGACCTCACCGCCCTCTGCGACGGGGAGCAGGTGCTGGCCGACGCGGTCCCCGGGGCCGGGAACGCCGAGAAGGGCAAGACCACCACGGTCGACGGCAAGCCCGCCATCATCCTCACCGAGAAGGACGGCGACGCGACCTACACCCTGTACGTCGCCACCGAGGGCAAGCCGTACATCCTCAAGGCGGTCCAGAAGGGTGGCGAGGACCCGGGCACCATGGTCTTCAGCGACCACGACAAGCCGGTGAAGGTGACCGCCCCGAAGGCCGAGGACGTGCTCGACCTGGACGCCGCCTGACCCAGTCCCCGGGGGCAGCCGCCCAGCTGCCCCCCGAGGCCGCCTCCGCGCCGCTCACCCACCGGCCGCACCGGCGGCCAGCCGCTCGCCGAGACCGCTGCACCGGTACAGCACCCGGCGCCCCTCGCGGGCCCGGGTGACCAGCCCCGCGGCGTGCAGCACCCGCAGGTGCTGGGAGACCGCGCTGGGCGTCACCCGCAGCCGGCGGGCGATCTCCACCGTGGCGAGCGGTTCCTGGAGCAGCGCCAGCAGCCGCGCCCTGGGCGCGCCCAGCAGCGCGGCGAGCGCCGTCGCCTCCACGGCCGGCGGCGCGGCCCACAGGGTGCCCGTGCCGCGGCAGGGGTAGAACACGTGCGGCGGCTCGTCCGGCCCCACCGGCCCCGCCGGCTTGTGGGCGAACGCGGAGGGCAGGAGCAGCAGGCCGCGGCCGACCGAGGCCACCCGGAAGTGGCTGATCATCTTGTCGATGTGCAGCACCCCGTCCCGCCAGCGCAGGTCCGGGTGGATGTCGGCGAAGAGCAGCCGGGCGCCACCCACCGCCAACTGCCGCGCGCGGTAGGTCATGTCGGCCTCCATCAGCAGCCGCAGCTGGCGCCAGCTCGGCTCGATGGCCACCTCCCAGTACCGGCGCAGCAGCTCGCAGATGTCCTCGCGCAGCCCGACCACCGACGCGTCCTCGCCCAGGACCCGGTCCAGCGCCGCGGGCAGCGGCCCCGCCCCGTACGCGGCCGACACATCACGGCGGATCCGCGCCGGGGAGGCCCGGCGCACGTCGGCCAGCTGCTCCTCGAAGGCCGGCGCGAAGACGGCGGGCATCGGGGTCAGGAAGTCGGGGATGGTGCGCCGGGGCGACACCAGGGACATCAGCAGCCGGGTGTCGAGCCCGCCGATCCGGTCCAGCACCGATCTGCGCCAGGGCAGATGGATCGCGGACAGCCCGGGGTCCTGGAGGATCCGGAGGCTGAGCAGGGTCTCCTGCACGGGGGAGAGCGCGAAACGGGTGTCCGCGAGGTCCTCCACCCCGAGCTCGAAGCTGATCATTAAGCCGTACGCTACATCAGTTGGCAGGCCGCGCTCCCTGCCGTGAACTGCCGCGCATGGACACGGGAACGGATGGACGGCGAACGGCGGCGGACGACCCCGCCGACCAGGGCACCGGTGCGGACCATGGCGCGGCCGGGCCGCGGCTTGGCCGCCGGTTGACCCTGCTGCTGGCCCTGACCTGCGCGGTGGCCGTGGGCAACCTCTACTTCCCGCAGGCCGTCGTGCCGCTGGTGGCCGCGGGGCTGCACATCTCGCCGGACACCGCCTCCCTGGCGGTGACCGGGACCCAGGTGGGCTACACCGCCGGGATGTTCCTGCTGGTGCCGCTCGGCGACCGGCTCCCGGCCCGCCGCTACCTGGTCGTCCTGCTCACCCTGACCGGCCTGGGGCTGCTCGTCGCGGGCTGCGCCCCCAACCTGCCGGTGCTCGCCGCCGCCAGTGCCTGCGTCGGGCTCACCACCGTGGCCGCGCAGATCGTCGGCCCGCTGGCGGCCGGGCTGGTGCCGGACGACCGCCGCGGCGCGGTGATCGGCACCCTGCTGAGCGGGTCGATCGGCGGCATGCTGCTGGCCCGCACCTTCGGCGGGGCGCTCGGCGAGGGGTCGGGCTGGCGCGCCCCCTACCTGGCGGCGGCGCCCCTGGTGCTGCTGCTCGCGGTCGTACTGGCCCGCGCGCTGCCCGCCACCACCCCGCCCTCGCGGCAGCCGTACCGGGCGCTGCTGGCCGCGCCGCTGCGGCTGCTGCGCGCCGAACCGCCGCTGCGCCGCTCCTGCTTCTACCAGGCGACGGTGTTCGCCGCGTTCTCCGCCGTCTGGACCTGCCTGGCGCTGCTGCTCACCGGCCCGGCCTACGGCCTGGGCGCCCAGGCCGTGGGGCTGCTGGCCCTGGTGGGCGGGGCGACCATGGTCTGCACCCCGCTCGCCGGCCGCCTGGTGGACCGGCATGGGCCGGACCGGGTCAACCTGGTGTGCATGCTGGTGGTCCTGGCCTCCGCGGCGGTGCTCGCCGCCGGTGGCGGGGGCGGACTGCCGGGGCTGGCCGCCCTGGTGGTGGGCACCCTGCTGCTCGACGTCGGGATGCAGTCCGGGATGGTCGCCAACCAGGCCCGGGTCTACGCGCTGCGCCCCGACGCCCGCTCCCGGCTCAACACCGCCTATATGACCTGCGCCTATCTGGGCGGCAGCGCCGGTTCCTGGCTGGGCGTGCGCGTATGGGGCCGGGCCGGCTGGCACGGGGTGTGCGCGCTGGTGGCGCTGCTCGCCGCACTCGCCCTGGCCCGCCACCTCCTGGCACTGTACGGCCGGCGCCCGGCGGCGACGGGTCACCGGCCGGCCGCACCCCGCTGAGCGCCCCGTCAGCCACCGCACTGCGCCAGCATCATCTCCTTGTCGGGAGCGGTGACCGGCAGCCCGTACGCCAGCGCCACCTGGGCGAAGCGCACCGAGTAGGCGCAGCGGATCCGGGGGTTGGGGGGCAGCCAGGAGGCCGGTCCGGAGTCGCCCTTGGCCGAGTTGGCCCGGCCCTCGACCGGGATCAGGTTGAGCGTGTCGTTGGCGAGCTGCCTGCGCTTGCCCTCGGGCCAGCGCGAGGAGCCCATCTGCCAGCTGTAGGACAGCGGCACCACATGGTCGATCTGGACCTCGGCGGCCCTGGCCTTGCGCCACTCGATGGTCTTCCCCGTATAGGGATCGCTCAGCGTCATGGCCACCACCACGCAGTCGGATCCGGCGCGGAACCGCAGGCTCTGGCCGTCGCGGCGGATGAGGTCGTTCCGCGTGTCGCAGCCGTTCCTCGCGAGCGGCACACCGTCCGCCGTGTCCATCCAGGCGTAGCCGAACCTGTCGCGGTCGTAGCCCGTCCTCGGCCCCCGCCCCTTGGTGGCCAGCCGCTCGATGAGCCGGCGGGCCTCGGCCCGGTCCGCGGCGGCCGTCACGGGCGCCAGCCCGGGCTTGGTGCCGTCCGGGTTCTCCAGGGGGCTGACCGCCCGCCCGTTTCCCGCCGGCCGCTGCCCCGGGTGCCCGCCACCCCGGTCCGCGGCGTCCTTCCCGTCC
>NZ_SRID01000333.1 GCF_004684805.1 Streptomyces palmae | reverse complement strand
GAGGCCGTCCTGCCGGGTCGCGGGGGTGGGGCGGCGGACGTTCGCCGAGCATATGGGCGGGTTGCCAATGGCAATTGCCGCCCGACCGGTGCCCGTCCGCCACACGAGGCACTCTTGACTGGCGCTGGGGTGTTGGCCTGGCGGCGTCAACCGTGTGCATAAGAGCGCGCACAGCGGGTAAGGCTTGGTGCGTCGTCTCTGGTGCGGCTTGATGGGGGTGCAATGCGGCCGTACCTCGCGGAGACGGGCAAGGGTGACCACCGGAGCCGTCGTCAGGAGTAGACCGTGCTGCAACCGCATCAGCCACTGCAGGACGCCGCTTTGCCCCCGCAGCGCATCCAGGCACGGGACCAGGACGGTCCCTGGCACACTGAGGCGGTTTGCCGCCGGGACGAGGCGGGGCTGTTCTTCGCCCCGTCCAAGGAGCCCACGGCTGCCCGGTTGTCGCGAGAAGAGGCCGCCAAGCGGGTCTGCGCCCGTTGCCCCGTGGTGGTGGAGTGCCGGGAGCACGCCCTGCTCCAGCCCGAGCCGTACGGTGTCTGGGGCGGGCTGACCGCCGCCGAGCGCCGGGTCGTGCTGGCCCGCCGGCGTCGCCGGGAGGCGGAGCTCCAGCGCGCCGTACGGGTCGCCGCCGCGGGCTGAGACGCCTCCGGGGCGGATTCGGTCCGCGTTCGATGCGCCGCCACCGGTGAATGCCTCGTGCGCGCCGTCGAGTGACGAATCACCGCTGCGTCCGGCTCGCCCCTGGCCGTCTCGTGCTGGTCGCCTGGTCGCCTGGTCCGCCGGGAGCCGGCCGTCGCGCGGGTCCGCGGGGCCGCCGGCTGTCCGTACACCTGGGTACGTCCGTACACCTGGGTACGTCCGGGCCGGGCCCGCCCGGTGGCGGTGGCCCGGCCCGTCGTCACCTCAGCGGGCGCGGTCGAAGTCGACCGAGGCGTAGGCGCGCAGCTTGGACAGCCGGTGGGTGGAGTCGATCTGCCGGATGGTGCCGGACTTCGAGCGCATCACCAGCGACTGGGTGGTGGCGGTCTCCGCGCGGTAGCGCACCCCGCGCAGCAGGTCGCCGTCGGTGATCCCGGTGGCCACGAAGAACACGTTGTCGCCCTTGACCAGGTCATCGGTGTGGAGCACCCGGCCCAGGTCGTGGCCGGCGTCGAGGGCCCGCCGGCGCTCCTCGTCGTCCTTGGGCCACAGCCGGGCCTGGATGGTGCCGCCCAGGCACTTGATGGCGCAGGCCGCGATGATCCCCTCCGGGGTGCCGCCTATGCCCATCAGCAGGTCCACGCCGGTGCCCTCGCGGGCGGCCATGATCGCGCCGGCCACGTCGCCGTCGGCGATGAACTTGATCCGCGCGCCGGTCTCCCGGATCTCCTTGACGATGCCCTCGTGCCGCGGGCGGTCCAGGATGACCACGGTGACGTCCTCCGGGCTGGAGTTCTTGGCCTTGGCCACCCGGCGGATGTTCACCTCCACCGGAGCGGTGATGTCCACGAACTCGGCCGCCTCCGGCCCGGTGACCAGCTTCTCCATGTAGAAGACCGCGGACGGGTCGAACATCGCGCCGCGCTCGGCCACCGCCATCACGGAGACCGCGTTGGCCATGCCCTTGGCGGTGAGCGTGGTGCCGTCCACCGGGTCCACGGCGACATCGCACTCGGGGCCGGTGCCGTCGCCCACCCGCTCGCCGTTGTACAGCATGGGCGCGTTGTCCTTCTCGCCCTCGCCGATGACCACGACGCCGTTCATCGACACGGTGTGGATCAGGGAGCGCATGGCCTTGACGGCGGCACCGTCGGCACCGTTCTTGTCGCCGCGGCCGACCCAGCGGCCGGAGGCCATGGCGCCCGCCTCGGTGACCCGGACCAGTTCCAGGGCCAGGTTGCGGTCGGGAGCCTCGGGGCTGACTTCGAGCGGGGCGGGCAGATGATGCTCGGTCATCGGAGCGCACCTTTCTGTACGGCGACGGCCGGAAGTGAGGGGTGGTGGCGTGGTGCCCGGGAGAGCGTCCTGGACATCCGGGAAGCCATCCCCGGATAAGCACATTATCTTCTGATTGTGAATGTGAGCACAGGGCCCCACGCATGAGCGGCCTGTGTGCGCCATTTCGAACGGGATTCCTACGTCCGGTGGGGCTCCGGACGCCCGATGGGGCCCTGGACCAAGACCGTCATCGGCATGGGGGACCATGGACGGGTGGCAGCTAAGCGAGGCAAGCAGACGATTCGGAACATGGTGCAGTCGTTGGCGGTGGTCGGCGTGGTGGCCGCCGGCATCTACATCTTCGTGCCGCACGACGAGGACCACGACCCGATCAAGACGGTCGACTACAGCGTGGAGCTCGGCGCGGTCCGCCGCGCCGCCCCGTACCCGGTGGCCGCGCCCGACCCGGGCACCCTGCCCAAGGGCTGGCGGGCGACCTCGGTCTCGTACCAGCCGGAGGGCAAGAACGGCGCGGCCTGGCACCTGGGCTTCCTGGACTCCGAGCGGGAGTACGTGGCGGTGGAGCAGAGCGACGCGCCGGGTGCCGCCTATGTGGACAACGTGACCCACCGGGCCCGGAAGACCTCGCGCACCGAGCGGATCGACGGCCGGACCTGGTCCCGCTACACCGGTGCCAAGTACAACGCCCTGGTGCTCAAGGGCGAGGGTGTGACCACGGTGGTCACCGGTACCGCCTCGTTCGACCACCTGACGAAGATGGCCGCCGCGCTGCAGACCAAGAAGGGCTGAACGCGGCGGCCGGGGCCCGTCGGGGCGTGATCAGACGGTGGTGACGACCTCGTCGTAGGCGAGTCGCGGGGAGCGCGGGTAGGAGGCGCCCTCGCCCGGCTTGCCGATGTTGATCACCATCAGCGGGGTGTGGTCGTCGTCCAGGAACTCCTTGCGCACGCCCTCCGGGTCGAAGCCGGTCATCGGGCCCGCGGCGAGCCCGGCCGCCCGGATGCCCACGATGAAGTACGCGGCCTGCAGCGAGGCGTTGAGCTGCGCGGAGGACTCGCGCACCGCGCGCTCGGCGAAGAACACGTCCTTGGCCTGCGGGAAGTGCGGGAACAGGGTGGGCAGCTCGTGGTGGAACTCGTTGTCCGCGGCCAGGATCGCCACCAGCGGCGCACTGGCGGTCTTGGCCTGGTTGCCCTCGGCCATGTGCGCCACCAGGCGCTCGCGGGCCTCGGCGGAACGCACCAGCACGATGCGCAGCGGGGTCTGGTTGAACGCGGTCGGCGCGAACTTCACCAGGTCGTAGACGGCCTGCATCTGCTCGTCGGTCACCGGCTCGTCGGTGAACGTGTTGGCGGTGTGCGCCTCGCGGAAGAGCAGGTTCTGGGCGGCGGCGTCGAGGGCGAGATTCATGGGGGACCTTCTGTCTTGCGTGAGCTGGCGGGTCCCACTGTACGGCACATGTATTAATGTTCAACTAAATCGGGGGCCGGGTGTGCCGGATCACACCCCGAGCCCGCCCTGTCCGGTGTGCGGGGGAGTGAGTGTCCGCGGCGCCCGGCGGAGGGCCGGCAGCGTGCGGCGCATGGCCTGAAACGGGGCGAAGCGCCTGAAACGGCTCGCCATCCGCCTCGCCCGACACGGCCGGAAGTGGGTTACGCGTCCGCCTCGGCCGGCACGGTCCGAAGCGGCCACCCGTCCGCTGTGCCCGCCGGGGCCCGAACCGGCCGGTCTACCCCTCCGCCTCGGCGGACCCCTTCGACCCGTCCGCCGCGTCGCCCTCGGCCCCGTCCTGCACGGTCTGGCCGGCCAGCGCCGCGTCCAGGCGGGCCCGCGCGCCGTCCAGCCAGCGGCGGCACACCCGGGCCAGCTCCTCGCCGCGCTCCCACAGCGCCAGCGACTCCTCCAGCGTGCTGCCGCCCGCCTCCAGCCGGCGCACCACCTCGACCAGCTCGTCCCGCGCCTGCTCGTACCCGAGCGTGGACTCGGCCGTCATCCCGTCCGTATCCGTCGTATTCGTCGTATCCGTCATGTCCCTATCCCTGTGCGGGGTCGCCGGCGGCGACCCTGACCGTGAACTCCCCTTCGGCGACCCGCGCCCGCAGCACCTCGTCCGCCGCCACCTCGTCCGCCGCGCGGACCACCGAACCGTCCGGGTGCTGGAGCACCGCGTACCCCCGGCGCAGCGTGGCGGCCGGGGACAGCGCCACCACCCGGGCCAGGGTGTGCACCAGCTCCGAGTCCGCACGGTCCAGCAGGTGCCCCAGCGTGCGGCGGGATCGGTCCAGCAGCGCGTCCACCCGCTCCGCGCGCTCGTCCACCATCCGGTGCGGCTGCTGTATGCACGGCCGGGCCAGCGCCGCCGCCAGACCGCGCTCCTCCCGGTCCAGGAAACCCGTCACCGCCCGCAGCGAACGCTCCCGTAGCTGCTGGATCCGGGTCAGCTCCTCGCCGACGTCCGGCACCACCTTCTTCGCCGCGTCGGTGGGGGTGGAGGCGCGCAGGTCGGCGACCAGGTCCAGCAGCGGACTGTCCGGCTCGTGCCCGATCGCGGACACCACCGGCGTACGGCAGGCCGCCACGGTACGCACCAGCTGCTCGTCGGAGAACGGCAGCAGGTCCTCCACGCTGCCCCCGCCCCGCGCCACCACGATCACGTCCACCTCGGGGTGCGCGTCCAGCTCCCGGACCGCGGCCACCACCTGCGGTACCGCGTGCACCCCCTGCACCGGGACGTTGCGCACCTCGAAGCGGACCGCGGGCCAGCGCAGCCGGGCGTTCTCCAGGACGTCCCGCTCGGCCGCCGAAGCGCGCCCGCAGACCAGGCCGACCAACTGCGGCAGAAAGGGCAGCGGCTTCTTGCGCTCGGCGGCGAACAGCCCCTCGGCGGTCAGCGTCCGCTTCAGCGCCTCCAGCCGGGCCAGCAGCTCGCCGACCCCGACCGGGCGGATCTCCGCCGCCCGCAGCGACAGCTGCCCGCGCGGCGCGTACCACTCCGGCTTGGCGTGCACCACGACCCGGGCGCCCTCCGAGACCACGTCCGCCACCCGGTCGAAGACCGAACGGAAGCAGGTGACGGAGAGCGAGATGTCATAGCTCGGATCGCGCAGCGTCAGGAACACCACGCCGGCGCCCGGCCGCCGGGAGAGCTGGGTGATCTGCCCCTCGACCCACACCGCCCCGAGCCGGTCGATCCAACCGCCGATCAGCCGGGACACCTCACCGACCGGGATCGGGGTGTCCGCCGAGGTGTCGATAGCCATGCCGCGAGCGTAGTGGCTCCCACCGACAGCCCGACCCGCCCACGACGCGGGTGGCCTGCGGCACGGATGGCCTGCGGTGCGTGAAGGAGGGCGAGGGCGCGCGGTGGGGTACGCCGCCGAGACGGGGCGCGTGTTCCGTGCGGGGTGGCTCGCCCGCAGCGCGGTGGACGGCTTCCGGGGTGCGGACGGTGCGGTACGCGCGCGGAAGCGGAGGGTGCGCCGCAGCGTCCCCCCGCCGGCCGGACCCGCCATGGTGCCTCCTCTCCGGGGGCGCACTCCGGCCCAGTCTGGGTCACCGAACCGGGCATTCCGGGCTGCGCCACGGTCGGACCCCGCCATCCCGGCGACCACGGTGCCACCGCCCGACGGGCAGGTCCTGCGGCCTTACGATGGGGGGCATGACTGCAACCACCGGCCGCACGTCTCCCGCCCCGGCCCGCCGGGTCCTGCTCGCCGCTCCCCGCGGATACTGCGCGGGTGTGGACCGCGCCGTGATCGCCGTCGAGAAGGCCCTGGAGCAGTACGGCGCGCCCGTCTACGTGCGCAAGGAGATCGTCCACAACAAGTACGTGGTGCAGACCCTGGAGAAGAAGGGCGCGATCTTCGTCGACGAGACCGCCGAGGTCCCCGAGGGCTCCATCGTGATCTTCTCCGCGCACGGAGTCGCCCCGGTCGTCCACGAGGAGGCCAGGGAGCGCAAGCTGGCCACCATCGACGCCACCTGCCCGCTGGTCACCAAGGTCCACAAGGAAGCCGTCCGGTTCGCCAAGGACGACTACGACATCCTCCTCATCGGCCACGAGGGCCACGAGGAGGTCATCGGCACCAGCGGCGAGGCGCCCGAGCACATCACCCTGGTGGACGGCCCCGGTGACGTGGCCGACGTCAAGGTCCGCGACGAGTCGAAGGTCGTCTGGCTCTCCCAGACCACCCTCTCGGTCGACGAGACCATGGAGACCGTGGACGCCCTCAAGCAGCGCTTCCCGCTGCTGGTCAGCCCGCCCAGCGACGACATCTGCTACGCCACCCAGAACCGCCAGACCGCGGTCAAGAAGATGGGTGCCGAGGCCGACCTGGTGATCGTGGTCGGCTCCAAGAACTCCTCCAACTCCGTCCGCCTGGTCGAGGTCGCCCTCGGCGCCGGAGCCCGTGACGCCCATCTGGTCGACTTCGCCGAGGAGATCGACGAGGCCTGGCTGGAGGGCGTGTCCACGGTCGGTGTCACCTCCGGCGCCTCGGTCCCGGACGTCCTGGTGCAGGGTGTCCTGGAGTGGCTGGACCAGCGCGGCTACCAGGACGTCGAGCTGGTCACCGCCGCCGAGGAGAGCATCACCTTCTCGCTGCCCAAGGAGCTCCGCCGCGACCTGCGCGCGGAGGCCAAGGCGGCGGCGGAGGGCTGAGCCCGCGCCGGCCACCGGGGCGGCGCCGTCCGGGGCGACTCCCGGTGGCCCCGCCCCGATCCCTGCCGGCCAGCGGGGACGCGCCGCGAACCGAAACGCGCGACAGGACGGGACAGGACAGGACCGCCGCCCGCCCCGATGGCGCAAAGTCGGGGCCGCGGTCCCGCCCGACGACCTAGCCTGAATTCCATGGACGCCATGAAGACCACGGACGTGTTCGGTGTGGACATCGGCGGCTCGGGCATCAAGGGCGCCCCGGTCGACCCGGCCCGCGGCGTACTGACCCTGGAGCGCCACAAGGTCCTCACCCCGAAGGCGGCCACCCCGGACGCGGTCGCCGACAAGGTGCGCGAGGTCACCCGGCACTTCGGCTGGACGGGCCGCCCGGTCGGGGTGACCTTCCCGGGCGTGGTGATCGGCGGTACGACGCGTACCGCGGCCAACGTGGACAAGGGCTGGATCGGGACGGACGCCGCCACCCTCCTGGCCGACCGGATCGGAGCGCCGGTCACCGTGCTCAACGACGCGGACGCGGCCGGGGTCGCGGAGATGTCCTTCGGCGCCGGACGCGGCCGGCGCGGCACCGTCATCATGCTCACCCTGGGCACCGGGATCGGCAGCGCGGTCTTCATCGACGGGCAGCTGGTGCCCAACACCGAGCTGGGCCACCTGGAGCTGGACGGCCACGAGGCGGAGCAGCGCGCCTCCAGCAAGGCGCGGGACGACCACGACCTCAGCTGGCCGCACTGGGCGCGCCGGGTGCAGAAGTACCTGGCGCACCTGGAGATGCTCTTCTCGCCGGAGCTGTTCGTGATCGGCGGCGGGGTGAGCCGGAAGGCGGCGAAGTTCCTGCCGCTGATCGACGGGATCAGGGCTGAGATTGTTCCGGCGGCATTGCGGCTGTCTCTTATATACATCTC
>NZ_SRID01000332.1 GCF_004684805.1 Streptomyces palmae | reverse complement strand
GGACGGGCGTGCCGGATGTGGCGGGTGAGTCGGATGCGCCGGTCGAGGTGGATGCGCTGGGTGTGCCCGGTGGGCCCCACCTGCCTGCCGAGGTGAATGCGCCGGTTTTGGCGCGTGGGCGGGGTGCAGCAGAGGAGCCGAGTGCGCCAGGTGTGACAGGCGTGCTGGGCGGGCTCGTCGGGCCGGATGTGGCGGGTGGGTCCGGCGCTCGGGCGGAGGTGACGCCGCGATGAGTCTGCGACGGGCGGACACCCTCGGGGGGCGGGCCGCGATCGCGGGTATCGGGGCGACCGAGTTCTCCAAGGACTCGGGCCGCAGCGAGCTGCGGCTGGCGGTGGAGGCGGTGCAGGCGGCGCTGGCGGACGCCGGGCTGACCCCCGCCGATGTGGACGGGCTGGTCACCTTCACCATGGACACCAGCCCGGAGATCACCGTGGCCCAGGCGGCGGGGATCGGTGAGCTGTCCTTCTTCTCCCGCGTGCACTACGGGGGCGGGGCGGCCTGCGCCACCGTGCAGCAGGCCGCACTGGCCATCGCCGCCGGGGTGGCCGAGGTGGTGGTCTGCTACCGGGCGTTCAACGAGCGCTCCGGCCGGCGCTTCGGGTCCGGGGTGCGGCACCGCGAGCCGACCGCCGAGGGTGTCGCGCTCGGCTGGGCCCTGCCCTTCGGCCTGCTCACCCCGGCCTCCTGGGTGGCCATGGCCGCCCGCCGCTACCTGCACACCCATGGGCTGACCCCGGAGGTCTTCGGGCAGGTGGCGGTGGTCGACCGCCGCCACGCCGCCACCAACCCCGCCGCCTACTTCCACGGGCGGCCGATCACCCTGGAGGAGCACGCGGCCTCCCGCTGGATCGTGGAGCCGCTGCGGCTGCTGGACTGCTGCCAGGAGACCGACGGCGGCCAGGCCGTGGTGGTCACCAGCCTGTCGCGGGCCCGTACGCTGCGCAGGCCGCCGGTGGTGGTCGCCGCGGCGGCACAGGGCGCGGGCCGGGCCCAGGAGCAGATGACCAGCTTCTACCGGGACGACCTGACCGGGCTGCCGGAGATGGGGGTGGTCGCCCGGCAGCTGTGGCGCGGCAGCGGACTGACTCCGGCCGAGATCGATGTGGCGATCCTCTACGACCACTTCACGCCGTTCGTGCTGATGCAGCTGGAGGAGTTCGGGTTCTGCGGGCCTGGTGAGGGCGGCGACTTCGTGGCCGCCGGCGCACTGCCGCTGAACACCCACGGGGGCCAGTTGGGCGAGGCGTACCTGCACGGCATGAACGGCATCGCGGAGGCGGTCCGGCAACTGCGCGGCACCGCTGCCAACCAGGTGCCCGGGGCGCGCCGGGCGCTGGTCACCGCGGGCACCGGGGTCCCGACCTCGGGGCTGATACTGACCGCGGACGGCGGGGCAGACGGCTGAACCGCGCGGGTGCCCCGCGTGTCAGCGGCCCGCTCCGGCGCTCGCCCCCTTGACTCCCCGTATGGACCGACGAAGAGAGACCGTCAGAGTTTTGGTCGGCCTGCTCACGATGCTGGCCTGTCTGGCGACCGGCGGGGCGCTGTCCGTCCCCGCGGCCGCCGAGGAACCGGTGCCCCCGGCCGACTCCCTCATGAAGGAACTGGGACTCGACTCCGTGGCCGCCGACATCCTCGGGCCCGGGTTCGACCCGACCGAGGGGTTGCTCTCCCGGCTCGGATACGGGGACGTGGACATCGGCGCCTCGGCGGGGCTCGGGCTCGGCGACTCCGAGGTGGGCACCGACGACCAGCGAGAGGACGCCGACGAGGGTCGGCCGGCTCCTGCCGCCCCGGCCCCCGCGCGGAAGCCGAAGCAGGCGGCGAAGGAGCCCGGCGCACTGCCCGACCCCCAGGTGTACGGGGCACGAATCTACGACGGCTTGGCGTTCGACACCTGCCACGCGCCGTCGCTGAGCACCCTGCGGGCCTGGCGCGACTCCCCGTACGGCGCGGTCGGCATCTACTACGGCGGGCGCGCCCGGCACTGCCCCAGCCAGCCGAACCTCTCCCGCTCCTGGGCGCGGGGCGCGGAGACACTCGGCTTCCGACTGCTGCCGATCTATGTGGGGTCCCAGGCGCCCTGCGTCCGCAACGAGAAGAAGCGGGCCTTCGCGATCGGCGGAGAGCCCTGGGACCAGGGGCGCCGGGAAGGCGCCGAGGCGGTGGCGCGCGCCAAGACGCTGGGCATGGCCAAGCGCAGCGCGCTCTACCTCGATATGGAGGCGTACGACCGCAAGAACACCCGGTGCGCCGCCACCACCCTGCTCTTCATCCGCGGCTGGGTGCGGGAGGTGCGCTCACGCGGCTACTTCCCCGGCTTCTACAGCAGTGCGGACGCCGGCATCCAGCACCTGGAGACGGCCCGGCGGTCCGGGGTGCGCGACCTGCCGTCGGTGGTGTGGTTCGCCCGCTGGCACACGGCGGCGGCACTCTACGAGGAGCCGGTGCTGCGGCCCAAGGCATGGCATCCGCACCGCCGGATCCACCAGTACGCGGGTGATGTCAGCGAGAGTCACGGCGGGAAGCGCCTGCGGATCGACCGGAACCGGGTCGACGCACCGGTCGCCATCGTCCGCTGACCAGGTCGACGCCCTGTCGTGAGCGCCTGCTGACCAGGCCGCCGCACCGGCCGCGATCGTCCGCTGGCCGAGTGGTCGACCCTGGCCGCACCGGAGGCTGCCCCTAAGAGAACGGCACCGCCTCCTCCGACCGGAGGAGGTGGTGCCAACCCCACCTCTACAACCTGAGGGGGACGCAGCTTCGGCACCTGCGGCCGATACCTCGCACGGTCCCGCGCTCCTAGCGTGGAGATATGACCACGCCTGTGTGCACCGGTGCCGCTACGGCCGCTGTGTTCCCGTCGTTCACCTCGTACGTACGGGCCCGGGGGCCGGTCCTGCTGCGCACCGCGCGCTCCCTCACCGCGAACCCGAGCGACGCCGAGGACCTGCTCCAGACGGCCCTGACCAAGACCTATCTGGCCTGGGAGCGCATCGAGGACCAGAAGGCGCTGGACGGCTATGTGCGGCGGGCGCTGGTGAACACCCGCACCTCGCAGTGGCGCAAGCGCAGGGTCGACGAGTTCGTCTGCGAGGAGCTGCCCGAGCCGGAGCCGACCCCCGCTCCGGACCCCGCCGAGCAGCAGATGATGCACGACATGATGTGGCGGGCGGTGCTGCGGCTCCCGGACCGC
Source organism: Streptomyces palmae (assembly GCF_004684805.1). GTDB lineage: Bacteria > Actinomycetota > Actinomycetes > Streptomycetales > Streptomycetaceae > Streptomyces > Streptomyces palmae. The sequence continues at coordinate 4,539 of NZ_SRID01000332.1, read as the reverse complement.
CAGCGGGCGATGGTCGTCCTCAGGTACTACGAGGACCTGAGCGAGGCCCAGACCGCGGAGCTGCTGGGGGTCTCCATAGGCACCGTGAAGAGTGCCGTGTCACGGGCGCTGGGGAAGCTGCGCCAGGACCCGGAGCTGTCCCACGCCGCCTGACCGGCAGGGCGACCCGCTGCCCGCCCTCCCCCGGGTGACCCGAGACACTCCCGTACCGGCGGCCCGCCGAGGAGAACCGGTCGCGCGTCCGCGGGCCCGCGGCCCATCCGTCCTGGTGGCACCCCTGGGCGAACGGGGAGAAACCGTAGAGGAGAGATCCTCTTGGCCACTTTGGCCAGAACAATCGGTCAAATCTCGCTACTGCCGGGTAGTGACATACCGAGTGGTCTGCCCTGACAATCACCGCGAGACGACCCTCGCCTGCGGGAGGCTTACCGGTGTACAGCACGATGCAAGACGTTCCGCTCCTTGTGAGTCGCATTCTGCGGCATGGATCCACGGTGCACGGCCGGTCGGTCGTGACGACCTGGACCGGGGAGGCCGAGCCGCAGCGGCGCACGTTCGCCGAGGTGGGAGCGCGGTCGGCGCAGCTCGCCCATGCCCTGCACGAGGAGTTCGGGATCCAGCGGGAGGATGTGCTGGGCACCCTCATGTGGAACAACGCCGACCACGTGGAGGCGTATCTGGCGATCCCCTCGATGGGCGCCGTGCTGCACACCCTGAACCTGCGCCTGCCCGCCGACCAGCTCGCCTGGATCGTCAACCATGCCGCCGACCGGGTCGTCTTCGTCAACGGCTCACTGGTTCCGCTGCTCGCGCCGCTGCTGCCGCACCTGGAGTCGGTCGAGCACGTGGTGGTGTGCGGCCCCGGGGACCGCTCCCCGCTGGAGGGCGTGCGGCCCCAGGTGCACGAGTACGAGGAGCTGATCGCGGGGCGGCCGACCGAGTTCGACTGGCCCGAGCTGGACGAGCGGGCGGCTGCCGCGCTCTGCTACACCTCCGGCACCACCGGCGACCCCAAGGGCGTGGTCTACAGCCACCGGTCGATCTACCTGCACTCGCTCCAGGTCAACTGCACCGAGTCGTTCGGACTCAGCGCCTCCGACAACCTCCTGCCGGTCGTCCCGATGTTCCATGTGAACGCCTGGGGCACCCCGCACGCCTGCTTCATGGCGGGCTCCTCGATGCTGATGCCGGACCGCTTCCTGCAGCCCGCCCCGCTCGCCGAGATGATCGAGACCGAGCGGCCCACCATCGCCGCGGCCGTTCCCACCATCTTCCAGGGGCTGCTCGCCGAGCTCGACGCCAAGCCGCGCACGGTGTCCTCGCTGCGCAGCGTGATCATCGGCGGCGCGGCCTGCCCGCCCACCCTGATGCGGGCCTTCGAGGAGCGGCACGGGCTGCGGGTCATCCACGCCTGGGGCATGACCGAGACCTCGCCGCTGGGCTCGGTGGCCCACCCGCCGGCCGGTGCCACGGGCGAGGAGGCCTGGGCCTACCGCTTCACCCAGGGCCGCTTCCCCGCCTCGGTGGAGGCCCGGCTGGCCGCCCCCGGCGGCGGCTATCTGCCCTGGGACGGCACCTCGGCCGGCGAGTTGGAGGTGCGCGGCCCGTGGATCGCGGGCGGCTACTACGGCGGGCCCGGTGCCGAGCCGCTGCGTCCGGACGACAAGTTCAGCGAGGACGGCTGGCTGCGCACCGGGGACGTGGGCACCATCTCCCCGGACGGCTTCCTGACCCTGACCGACCGGGCCAAGGACGTCATCAAGTCGGGCGGTGAGTGGATCTCCTCGGTCGAGCTGGAGAATCACCTGATGGCGCACCCGGAGGTGGCCGAGGCCGCGGTGGTGGCCGTCCCGGACGAGAAGTGGGGCGAGCGACCGCTGGCCACGGTGGTGCTCAAGGACGGCGCGACCGTCGGATACGAGGACCTGAAGGCGTTCCTCGCGGAGCGGATCGCCCGCTGGCAGCTGCCCGAGCGCTGGGCGGTGATCCCCGCGGTGCCGAAGACCAGCGTGGGCAAGTTCGACAAGAAGGTCATCCGCAGGCAGTACGCGGACGGAGACCTGGACGTCACCCGGGTGGACTGAGGCACGGCCGAGGCGAGGCGGCCCCGGAGCGGGCGGGCGTCAGCACCACGCCCACCGGGGCCGCCGGTGCCCTTCCTCCGGGGTGCCTCGTCTGGGCTGGCGTTGTCCTCCGGGTCCGTATCCTCCCGGCCGGGCTTGTCTCTTGGCCGGGGATTCCGCTTCGGGCCGCCGCCCATCGCCGGCTGCCGTTGTCCTCCGGGTCCGTATCCTCCCGGCCGGGCTTGTCCCTTGGCCGGGGATTCCACCTCGGGCCGCCGCCCATCGCCGGCTGCCGTCGGCTCGGGGTGCCGCCGACCTTGGGCTGTCGCCCACCTGGGGTGTGCTCACCTGCGCTGCCGCCCGACCTCGGCTGCCGCCGGTTCTCGGGCTGTCGCCGCCTACCTGGGCTCCGGCCGCCCTGGGGCCCGCCTATCCGGGTTGCCGTTGATCGCCGGGATGCCGCCGGTCGGCAGGACGCCCACGGCTGCTCCGCCCGCGTCGGGATCTGGCCGCCCGCACCGCGCCCGTGTGCCCGCCCAAGTGGGGCGGACCTGCCGGACGGGACGGACGCGCCGGACGGGGCGCACCCGCCCAGGTGGGGCGGACCTGCCGGACGGGACGGACCCGCCTGGCGGGGCGGACCACCCTGGCGGGCCGGACCCCAGGCGTACTCGGCCGGGGCGGCGCGGACCGCGGTGGGTCAGTTGGTGCCGATCTTGGCCAACAGGTCCACGATCCGGGCCTGTACGTCGGCGCTCGTCGACCGTTCGGCGAGGAACAGCACGGTCTCCCCGGAAGCGAGCCGTGACAGCTGTCCGAGGTCTATCCCGGCGGAGGTGTAGACGACCAGCGGGGTGCGGTTGAGCAGGCCGTTGCCCCGCAGCCAGTCCACGATCCCGGCCCGGCGGCGGCGTACCTGCATCAGGTCCATCACCACCAGGTTCGGCCGCATCCGGGTGGCGAGTGCGACCGCGTCGGCGTCCGTGGCGGCCCGGGCCACCTGCATGCCCCGCCGCTCCAGCGACGCGGTCAGCGCGCCGGCGATCGCGTCCTGCTCCTCGATCAGCAGCACCCGGGCCGGGTGCTGCTCGCTGTCGCGCGGGGCGAGCGCCTTCAGCAGCACCGCCGGGTCGGCCCCGTACGCGGCCTCCCGGGTCGCCTGCCCGAGCCCGGCCGTCACCAGCACCGGGACCTCCGCCGCCACCGCCGCCGTACGCAGCGACTGCAGCGCGGTACGGGTGATGGGCCCGGTGAGCGGGTCGACGAACAGGGCCGCCGGGTAGGCCGCGATCTGCGCGTCCACCTCCTCACGGGAGTTGACGATCACCGGACGGTACCCGCGGTCGCTCAGCGCCTGCTGGGTGGAGACGTCAGGGGCGGGCCACACCAGCAGCCGGCGCGGGTTGTCGAGGGGCTCCGGGGGAAGCTCGTCGTCGCGCGGCGGGGTGCGGTCGTCCACCACCTCCACCGCGCCGTTCGGCCCGTCCAGCGGCTCCGGACCCTCCGAACCCTCGTCCGGGGCACCGATGGCGAAGGCGCGACCGGGCGCGGCGGACGGCCCCGGAAGCGGGGCGTGTGCCGGCTGGCCCGGCTGGGGCGCCTGCGGACGGCGCCGCCCGGCGGCCACCGGATCGGCGGCCGGGGCGCGGTCCTCGACCGGCTCCGGACGGGCGGCCAGCTTGCGGCGCCGGCCGGATCCGGGCATGGCCGGGGCGCCGGGCATCGGGGTACCCGCGGCAGGGGTGTGCGGCCCGTGGTCACCGACCTGCTGGGCGTACGCCACCCCCTGACCCAGCGTCCGCACGCTGATCGCGCGGCCGTGCGAGGTGTCCGGACCCATGGCGGCGGCACCGGGTGCGGGGTTCTGGGGCGTACCCGGCGCCGCGGGGCCGCCCGGCTCGCCACGCACCGCCTGCCGGGGCAGACCGGGGGCCTGACCAGGGGCGTTGGGCGAGGTGGCCAGGGAGGCGGCCGGGTGCGACGGGGCTTCGGCGGCGTGGTCCGCCTCGGGCAGCGAACGGCGGACCCCTTCGTCGGAGAGGGCGCGCCGGGCACGTCGCCGTCCGGTCGGCGCCTCGCCCGGCGAGGCCGGCAGCGGCCGGCCCTGCGGGTCCGGGCCCACCGGGGGGAAACCGAGGTCGTCGGCCGCACCCCGCGCGGCGGGCAGGGCGGTCGGCGCGGCCCCGCCCCGGGCGGGCTGCGGCGGCACCGGAGCGGTCCCGGGCGCCCCGCCCTGGCCGGCCTCGGGCCAGCCACCGGGGGGCACCGGGCCCCCGGCGGGGGACTCACCCTCCGGCGCGTGCGGGCGGCCGGGGTGGCTGCGCCCAGGGGGCGGGCCCGGCCGGCCGGCGTCGGCTGCCGGTGCGTACGGGTCCCGGAGGGGTCGCGAGTCGATGCCCACCGGTCGTCCAGGGGCTCCCGCGCCGGACGGCTGACCAGGGGCGGGGCCGCCGAGAGCCGGGGCGGCGCCCAGGGC
>NZ_SRID01000331.1 GCF_004684805.1 Streptomyces palmae | reverse complement strand
CCGTCAACCGCCGCTACAAGGCCCCCGCGGCCCCGCGGAACCCGCTCAGACGTCCGTGACCCGCAGCCCCGCGTGGGCCTTGTAGCGGCGGTTGACGGAGATCAGGTTGGCGACCAGGGACTCCACCTGGTGGGCGTTGCGGAGGCGTCCGGCGAAGATGCCGCGCATGCCCGGGATGCGGCCGGCCAGGGCCTGGACCAGGTCCGTGTCGGCGCGGGACTCGCCCAGGACCATCACATCGGTGTCGATCTCCTCGATCCCCGGGTCCTGGAGCAGCACCGCGGACAGGTGGTGGAAGGCGGCGGTGACCCGGGAGTCCGGGAGCAGCGCGGCGGCCTGCTCGGCGGCGCTGCCCTCCTCGGGCTTCAGCGCGTAGGCGCCCTTCTTGTCGAAGCCGAGCGGGTTGACGCAGTCCACCACGAGCTTGCCGGCCAGCTCGGCCCGGAGGGACTCCAGCGTCTTGGCGTGGCCCTCCCAGGGCACGGCGACGATCACGATGTCGCTGCGCCGGGCGCACTCCGCGTTGTCGGCCCCCTCGATGCCCAGCTCCGCGCCCAGCTCCTCGGCGGCGGCGCGGGCGCGCTCGGCGGCGCGGGAGCCGATGACGACCTTCTGGCCGGCCCTGGCGAGCCGGTAGGCCAGTCCCCGGCCCTGGTCGCCGGTGCCGCCGAGGACACCGACCACCAGGCCGGATACGTCGGGCAGCTCCCAGGGGTCCTTCGCCGGGGCCTTCTTCGTCTGATCAGTGGCAGTCATGCCAGCGATACTCCCACGCGACCTGCGTCGACGCGGTGCCGTCCGGCGTCGCCGGCGGTCAGGACTTGACGCTGCCCTCGGTGAGGCCGGTGCGCCAGTACCGCTGGAGCACGCCCATCAGGATCATCAGCGGGAGTACGGACAGGAAGGCGCCGCCGACCGTGTACTGGTACAGCTCGGGCTGCCGGTCGGCGTACCCCTGCCAGGAGGTCAGGCCCAGCTGGATGGGGTACAGGTCGGAGTCGGAGAGCATGACCAGCGGCAGGAAGAAGTTGTTCCAGATATGTACGAACTGGAACAGGAAGACGGTCACCAGCGCCGGGGTCATCAGCCGCAGCCCCAGCGTGGAGAAGATCCGGACCTCCCCCGCCCCGTCGATCCGGGCCGCCTCCAGCAGCGAGTCGGGTACCGCGGCGGCGGCGTAGATGCGGCACAGGTACGCCCCGAACGGGCTGACCATGCTGGGGAGCAGCACCGCGGAGTAGCTGTTGGCCAGGCCCAGCTCGCTGAAGAGCAGGTAGAGCGGCAGGGCCAGCGCGGTGCCGGGCAGCAGCACCCCGGCCAGGACCACGTTGAAGACGCCCTCCCGGCCCGGGAAGTCGAACTTGGCCAGGGCGTATCCGGCCGCGGCGGACAGCAGGGTGGCCAGCACCGCGCCGACGCCGGCGTACAGCAGGCTGTTGAGGAACCAGCGCACGTAGATGCCGTCGTCGTAGCTGAGCACGGCGCGCAGGTTGTCGATCGGGTGGGGGTGGGAGAACCAGAAGCCGAAGCTGCCGAAGAGGTCGCTGGTGGACTTGGTGGAGGAGACCGCCAGCCAGTACACCGGGACCAGGAAGTAGACGGCGGCGACCGCCAGCAGCGAGACGGTGATGACGCGGTGCGCCAGCGGGGGTTCCTGGGCGGGCCCGGCGGCGCGCCGCCGTTTCGCGGTGCCGCCGGTACGGGCCGGGGCCGGGGGCGCGGCCGGTGCGGACACGGTGCTGCCGGTGCCCCGCCGCTCGCCCGGCTCCTCCGGCTCGGTGACCGTGCTGACCGGGCTCATCGGGCACCGCCCCGCGCCCGCCGCCGGACCGGTGTGCCGCGCCGGGCCGCCTTCGGGCGCCGTGGGCGCTGGCCCACCAGCCGCAGGAAGCCGAAGGAGAGCACGCAGGCGACCAGCGCCAGCAGTACCGCCTCGGCGGCGGCGATGTGCTGGTTGTCGCTGGTGAAGGCCTGGTTGTAGGCGTGGAGGTTGGGGGTGTAGCCGGAGTCGATGGAGTTGGTCAGCGGGCGCAGCACCATGGGTTCGGCGAACAGCTGGAGGGTGCCGATCAGGCTGAAGACGGTGGTGAGCACCAGGGCGGGCCGGATGAGCGGCAGCTTGACGTACCGGGCCACCTGCCAGGCGTTCGCCCCGTCGATCCGGGCGGCTTCGTACAGCTCGGTGGGCACGGCCTTGAGCTGGGCGATCAGCACCAGCATGTTGTAGCCGGTGAACTGCCAGGTGACGATGTTGGCGATGGACCACAGCACGGCGTCCCGGGACAGGAAGTCGATGTCCCAGCCGACCGAGTGGGCCATCTCGTGCAGCGGGCTGATGCCGGGTACGTAGAGGAAGCCCCACAGGATGGAGGCGATGACGCCGGGCACTCCGTAGGGCAGGAAGAAGGCGGTGCGGAAGAAGCCGACCCAGCGGGCCGAGGCGGCGTCCAGCAGCAGGGCCAGCCCGGTGGCGAAGGCGATCATCACCGGGATCTGCACCGCGCCGAACAGCAGCACCCGGGCGAAGCCGGCGGTGAAGCCGTCGTCGTGGAGGGCGTGCGAGTAGTTGGCGAAACCGGCCCAGACCTCCCGGGTCTCGCCGCCCAGCCCGAGCGGGCCGGTCCGCTCGACCCGCAGCAGGCTCTGCTGGATGGCGTAGCCCAGGGGCGCGAGGAAGCAGAGGGCGAACAGGGCCAGGAAGGGCAGCAGGAAGAGGGCCGCGGTGCGCGCGGCCCGCGCCTCGGTCCGGGTGGGCCGCCTCACGCCGCCGCCACTTTCAGCCCCTTGTCCTTCAGGTCCTGGATCGTCTGGCCCTGGACCTTCCTCAGCACCGAGCGGAAGGATCCGCCGCCGTCCAGGGCCGCGGTGAAGGCGTCCCCGAGCCGCTGGTAGAGGGCGTCCACCGCCGGGCCCCACTGCCAGCTGGTGTCCACGCCCCGGCCGGCCTCCGCGAAGACCTCGCTGTACGCCTGGCCGCCGAAGAAGTCCTTGCGCACGTCGAGGTCGGCGAGGTCGAAGCCGGACTTCACGCTGGGGAAGCCGTAGCCGCCGTCGATCAGCAGCTTGACCGAGCGGGGGTCGGTGTTGAGCCAGAGCGCGAAGGCGAGGGCGTCGGCGGGGTACCTGGTGGCGGAGAAGACGGCGGTGGTGGAGCCGCCCCAGTTGGCGTAGGCGGCCTCGCCCTTCCGCCACTGCGGCATGGGCACCACCCGCCACTTGCCGGCGGTCTTGGGGGCGTTGCCGGCCAGCAGCGCGTCGCCCCAGCTGGCGCCCAGCCAGGCGGCCATCCGGCCGGTCTGGATGTCCTTGTACCAGGCGTTCTGCCGGTCCGGGATGGTCTTGACCAGCTTCTGCCGGACCAGTGCGTCCCAGAAGTCGGCGACCTTGCGGGTCGGCTCGTCGTCGATGCCGACCGTCCAGGTGTCGCCGGCGGTGCCGAACCAGCGTGCCCCGGCCTGCCAGGCCAGGCCCGCGAAGCGGTTGCCGTTGGTGGTCGAGAAGGTCTCGATCCAGGATCCCCTCTTCCGTACCGCCTTGGCCGCGGCCTCGTAGTCGTCCCAGGTCCGCGGGGTGTCGATGCCCCACTCGTCGAAGAGGTCCCGCCGGATGAACAGGCCCATCGGGCCGGATGCCTGGGGGATGGCGTAGACGCCCTTGCCGAACACCGACTGCTGCCACTGCCAGCCGACGAAGCTGCCCCTGTGCCGCTCCACCCCGTACGCGGTCAGGTCCAGCAGCCCGTTGTCGAGCAGGAAGCTGGGCACCACCGGGTACTCGATCTGGCCGAGGTCCGGCGGGTTGCCGGCCTTTATGGAGGCGTGCATCTTGGCGTACTGCGCGCCGTTGACCGCCGAGACCTTCTCCAGGTTGATCCTCACCTCGGGGTTCTCGCGGTTCCACAGGTCCACCGACTTGTCGATGCCGGGCACCCAGGACCAGAAGGTCAGGGTGATCTTCTGGCCCTTCCTGCGGGCCTTGTGCTCGCCTTCGCCGCCGCCGTCCGATCCGCAGCCGGCCAGGCCGAGGCCGGCGGCCACTGCGGCGGCCCCGCCCAGCAGGCCCCGCCGGCCGGGTCCGAGATCATCGCGGGGATCGATGCTCATGCCAGCTCCTCCACCGGAACGCGCCGGAAGGTGATCGTCGAGTAGGCACTGAAGTCGCCGGTCTCATAGAGCAGCCCGACCGTGTCCTCGTCGACCCTGACCAGGTCGGAGTAGGCGGCGGGCAGACCGTCGACGGTGTGTGTCGGGTGCCAGGTGACCCCGCCGTCCCAGCTGGACCGTACGGTCATCACGGCCCGGTAGGCGGGGTCGGCGGGTCCGGAGAACAGCAGCACGTCGGGCTCCCCCAGATGCAGCACGCTGCCCTCCACCACCGGGGTGACCAGCCCGGCCTGCGGGCGGAAGGGCCGGTGCAGGGTGGCGCCGCCGTCCAGGGAGTGGGCGTCGGCCCGGTTGCCGGGCGCTTTGGCGTCGCTGCGGGTGTTGAAGTAGACGCGACCGTCGGGGAGTTCGGCGGCGGTGGTCTCGTTGGCGTTGACATAGCCGTCGGGGTTGTCGTCGACGTAGCCGATCCGCCAGGTCTCGCCGCCGTCGTCGCTCAGCAGGCTGTGCCCGCCGTTGTAGCGGGGCTCGCTGCCGTCGTCCGTGCCGGTCGGGGGCACCGTGTGGTTGCCCGGGACCACGATCCGCCCGGCGTGCTCGCCGTACCGCAGTTGGACGGCGTGCCCGGGGGTGGTGGCGTACCAGCGCCACTCCGGCCGCTTGACCTGCTCGGTGATCTCGCGCGCGGGGCTCCAGCTGTGCCCGTCGTCATCGCTGTGCCGCACCCACACCCGCCGCCCGTCCTCGGCCGGCACCTGGCCGCGCACGATACGGGCCTCGGTGGCGTCGGCCGCGGTGCGGACGTGGACCAGGAGGATCCGGCCGCCGTCCAGCACCACCGGCGCCGGGTTGCCCGCGGTGCCGGTGCCGTTCTCGGCGACGACCGCCAGACGGCTCCAGGTCCGGCCGCCGTCGGCGGACCGCCTGAGCACCACGTCGATGTCACCGCTGTCGGCGGAGGACGCCACCCGCCCCTCGGCGAAGGCCAGCAGATCGCCCGATCCGGTGGCCACCACGGCCGGGATGCGGTAGCTGGCGTAGCCGTCGGATCCGGCTCGGAAGGGGACTGACACCTCGTAGGGACGCGCCCGCACCCCGCTTGCCATCAGACCTCCCGGTGCCTGGTCGCGATCGAGCGCTGCTGCCGGTCCACACCGGACGTAGGACGTCCCTTGTCTGCGGTGACCATAGGTATTTATCTGATGAGGCGTCAAGATGCGGCACATGAACACTTGGTGCGGGGGTCGCCGCCGCTGTGGTCCTCCGGTGTGAAGGTGTCCTGTCGACCGCGGGCTGTCCGTGGCCGATCGCGCGGTTCTCCCCCGGACTTCGTCCCGGGGGGACCCCCAGCGCCCCCGCAGGGCACTCCACCCGTCCGGAAGCGGGTGTCCGGGTCCATCGAAGGATGGAGTGGGGGCGGGGCGAAGTCGTACCAGGGGGCGAGGAGCGGGCCGGGGCGGCGGCCTAGCGTGGAGGGCATCATGAACACAACGACCAAGAACCTCCTGGAGGGCGGGGTCACGCTTGTCGCCGGGCTGGCCCTGTGGCTCTTCGGCGACCGTGTGGACCTCCCGGTGATCAGCCTGGTGAAGATCGGGGTGGTGGCGAGCTGCCTCGGCGTGGTCCAGCTGGGCTACGCCGGGTACCTGTCCCTGGGCCGGGCGCACCGCCCGAAGGGGTGAGTCCGTCCGGAGCACCCCGCGCGTCCGTCCGGGGCAGGGCAGGATGCGGCCCCATGGACGCGGTACGAGTCGCGCTGCTGCGCGAAGTCCTCACCGGTACCGAGTGGCTGACCGCCACCCGACGCTTCGCCGGGTCGCTGCGCGCCTCGGTGGCGCCGCGCGGCGGCGGGCTGCTGCTGGTGGGCAGCGCGGAGTACGAGCCCTGGCATCTGGCCGCCCATCTGGACGACGAGGCCCTGTGGTCCGGGCTGCCGGCGCTCTCCCCCACCCTGGTGCGGCACCGGGTACCGGACCGGGCGCCGGCACACCTGTCGGTGGGTCTGGGCCGGCTGGAGGCGGTACGGCGCGGTGAGACCCTGCTGGTGGTGGCGCCCGGCGAGGCGGACGCCGGGCTGCTGGAGCGGGTGCGGGACGCCCGGCACGGCGGGGCCTCGGTGTTCGCCCTGGGCACCGGGGACCGCTGCCTGGGGGAGCTGGCGCACGAGGTGCTCGCCCCGCCGCCGGAGGCCGGGCTCGACCTGGACACCGTGCAGCACCTGGTGAGCGCCGCCGCCGGGGAGAACCGCCCGCTCACCGGGCACGGCCGGCGCCGCTTCCGGGACCGGCTGGCCCGCCTCGCCGAACGGCTGACCGCGCCGCCGCCCGCCGGCTGGTGACCGCCCGGGCGGGGGCCCGCCGCCGGTAATTCGGTTGCCGAGGCGGCACCGGCCCGCCCAGCATGGCCGGACGTGACCGACCACCCCGCGCCGCCGCGCCGCCGACTGCTGCCCGACCTCTCGCCCTGGCGGTCCTCCCGCGACTTCCGCCTGATGTGGACCGCGGGCCTGGTGACCGCCTTCGGCAGCTTCCTGACCCTGGTGGCGCTGCCGCTCCAGATCAAGGAGCTGACCGGCTCGACCCTGGCGGTGGGCGCCATCGGGGCGGTCGAGCTGGTGCCGCTGATCGTGTGCGGGCTGTACGGCGGGGCGCTGGCGGACGCGGTGGACCGCCGCAGACTCATCCTGCTGACCGAGATCGGCCTCGGGCTGCTCTCCGCGGTGCTGCTGGTCAACAGCCTGCTGCCGGATCCGATGCTGTGGCCGCTGTACGTGGTGGCCGCGCTGGTGAGCGCGCTCACCGGACTGCAGCGCCCGGCGATCGACGCGGTGGTGGCCCGTATCGTGCCGCACGACCAGCTGACCGCGGCGGCTGCGCTGAACGGGCTGCGCTGGCAGCTGTCCGCGATCGCCGGCCCCTCGCTCGCGGGCGTGGTGGTGGCCTTCGCCGGGGTGTCCACGGCCTACGGGCTGGACGTGGTGACCTTCGCGGTCTCCTGCCTGCTGGCGGTCCGGCTCTCCGCGGCCCCGCCGGCCCCGGGCGCCGAGCCGCCCTCGCTGCGCGGCATCGCGGAGGGGGCGCGGTACGCCTGGCGGCGCAAGGAGCTGCTGGGCACCTATGTGGTGGACATGGCGGCCATGCTCTTCGCCTTCCCCAACGCGATCTTCCCCTTTCTCGCCGACGACCTGGACGCGCCCTGGGCGCTGGGGCTGATGTACGCGGCCGGGTCGGTGGGCTCGGTCCTGGTCGGCGTCACCAGCGGCTGGACCGCGCGGGTGCACCGGCATGGGCGGATGGTGGTCCTGGGCGCGGCCGTGTGGGGGGCGGCGATGGCCGCGGCCGGCTGGTTCTCCCAGGTGTGGCTGGTACTGCTGTGCCTGGCCGTGGCCGGGGGCGCGGACACGGTGAGCGGGCTGTTCCGCTCGACGATGTGGAACCAGACCATCCCGGACGAGCTGCGCGGCCGGCTGGCCGGCATCGAGCTGCTGTCCTACTCCACCGGGCCGCAGCTGGGGCAGGTGCGGGCGGGCGGCATGGCGGGGCTGACCGGGGTTCGGGCCGCGGTCTGGTCGGGCGGTCTGGCCTGCGTGGCCTCGGTCGGCCTGCTGGCCCTCGCCCTGCCCGGTCTGCTGCGGTACGACGCCCGCACCGACGAACACGCCGCCCGCATGCGGGACCTGCGCACCCGCCCCGCCC
>NZ_SRID01000330.1 GCF_004684805.1 Streptomyces palmae | reverse complement strand
CGCCCCCGCCATGTACGCTGTCCTCTCATCCCCGGGCGCATAGCTCAGCGGTAGAGCGCTGCTCTTACAAAGCAGATGTCGGCGGTTCAAATCCGTCTGTGCCCACCAGCAAAAAGGCCCCCAGTCGATCACGGCTGGGGGCCTTTGACATCCGCTTTTGACGGCAACGGGGGACGGTCAGACCCGGTCGACGCGCCTCCTGAGCAGCCGGTCCATATGGCTCACCGCCTCGCGCTGGGTGTCCTGCACGACGTGGGTGCAGACGTTCATGGTCACCGTTGATCTGGCTGTGCCCCAGGATCTCCATCACCACCCGCGGCGCGACGCCGGCCGCGGTCAGCAGCGTGGCGCACCCGTGCCGGGCGTCATGCAGCCGAATCACCCGCAGCCCAGCACTCTCAGCGACCCGGGTGAAGGAGCGGTAGACGTTCCGCGGCTCCGCTGGCCGCCCGGTGCGCGTCGTGAACACGTACCCGGACTCCTCCGACTTCTCCCCGGCCCGCTCGCGTGGCTGCCTGCTCGTACACTGCCGGCGCAGCGGAGCGACATACACGACGGGCAGCGGCAGCGTCTGGCGGCGCCGGCGCCCCCTGGTGGGCAGCCGCCACGTCATGGAAGTCGAGCACGCCGAGAGTGGCGCGGCTGGCCGCTTCGGCAACCGGCCGCTGGGCCACTAATTCCAGTTGGTGCTGTGCGGCGCCCAAAGGAAGCGCCATGGCCGGAACAGCATTGATGCGTCCTGCAGCTTGACGGTCCAGGCCCGGGCCGATGCGATCGGCAAGTGCGCGATGGTCGCTACCGAGTGCGGTGGTGGCTGCTGAGGCTGCCTGGAGGGGGTGGGGCGGCCTGGCCGTGGGCTCCGGCTGGTGAGGGGCCGGAAGCCGGGGAAGGGCGTCGGCGGGGTTGATATGTCCGGCGGTTCCTGTAGGGAACTCGTGGGTTCTGCCTCACGTCTGAAATGGGCGGGGAAACCGGATGGTTCCCGAAGTCGTGGGCGCCGTACCCTACGTTGGCCGGGCTCGACTTCAGCCATTTCCAGAGGGAATGATGCATTCCGCAGCCGTGCGAGCGAGGGTCGCTCTGTTGCCGCCAGAGGAACTGCCGCGGCGTTCGCGCGTGAGGGGTGCCGACGGGGGAGTGGCACGGTGCTCACCCGGCCGATGGAGAGACGCCGGTCCATCCGCGGCTGCCGAGCTGTGACGGGGCTTCGGGTGCGTGGTCGTCCTTCGATCTCCGGACGTATTGCTCTCGCCCCGCTTCTCTGAGTCATCCCGCACGGGCCTTACCGAAGGGACGCCATGCCTCTGCCGCTCGTGGGAGAGTCGACCAGTCTGCCGTCTCGCGGATCGTGGATCCGCGAGGTTGACGAAATACCGCGACCGCGAGGTCGAATACCCCTGCCGCTCCTCTGCATCGTCCTGGTATCGCCTCTTTACCTCGTGTGGAGTGTCTGGCTCGCCACCGGTGCGGGGGATCTCGCGGCGCAGATAGCGTGGGCGGATATCGGGGAGCACCATCTGGACCGGCCGTATGTGTTCTCCTGGTATGGGGGAATGCATACGGCGAACTACAGCTTCATATCACCAGCGTTGATGTCTGTGGTGGGGGTACGGACTCTCACCGTCGCCTCCGGGCTTGCCGCCACATGGGTTGCCGCGCACCTTCTGGCCCGTACATCCATTGCGCGGCCGGTGTGGCCGGCTCTGCTCGCGGCCCTGACCCTGTGGTGCAATGTGGCCTCTGGCCGCACCACCTTCGCGCTCGGCGTCGCTTTCGGGCTCGCGGCCTGTGCTTCCGTCTGCGGCCCGCGCGGCTCGTATGGTCTGCGGGCTGGGGCTGGGGGCAAGGGAAAGCGTGTAGCGCTGGCTGCCGTGTGGACCGGGCTGGCCACCTTGGCCAGCCCCGTCGCCGGGTTGTTCCTTCTGGTCGTGGGGGCCGGGTACGCGCTCGACAAGCAGTTCGGTAGAGCGAGTGCGCTGGCTCTTCCCTTCCTCGGGGTGGTCGGCGCGACAACGCTGTTGTTCCCCTTTCACGGAGAGCAGCCCATGTTCACCGACCGGCTGTGGCCGCCCCTGCTCTTCTGTGCCGCCATATGCCTCGCGGCCCCCGCGTCCTGGCGGGTCACGCGCTACAGCGCCGCCGTCTATGCCGCCGGGGTCGTCCTCACCAATCTGGTCGCTTCTCCGGTCGGCACCAATGTGGAGCGGTTCGCGGAACTCGCCGCACCCCCCGTACTGCTCGCGGCCCTTTTCGCGCGTGTCGCCGAAACCCCTGCCCGCAGGCAGGTCAGTGCCGGACTGGTCAAGGCGGCTGCGTTGTTCGTGGTGTTCTGTCTTTCGGTGGCCTGGGTGACGGAGAAGACCATCAGCGACCTGAGGGTCTCCACTAGCGTTCCTGCCTGGGCGGAAGAGACCGACGGCGTGATCAGGGAACTGCGCCGCTTGGACGCCGAACGCTGGCGGGTCGAGGTGCTCCCCGCGCGCAACCATCGGGAGGCATCCCTCTTCGCGCCGCACGTCCACATGGCACGTGGTTGGAACAGGCAGCTTGATGTCGAACGCGGGCGGCTTTTCTACGACGGCACACTCGATCCCGCTACGTATCGGCAGTGGTTGCGCCATTGGTCGGTGAAATACGTCGTCACCCACGATGGCCGACCGGATGGCCCCGCCGAGGGGGAAGCGGCCATCATCCGGGGCGGCCCTGAATGGCTCGAGCCCATCTGGCAGGACACCCACTGGAAGATCTATCGGTTCCGTGATGCCGTACCGATGGCCGCCCCGCCGGCGACCGTGACCGGCAGCACCCCCACCGATCTCACCGTCACGATGTCCCGGCCCGGCACCGCCCTGGTGCGGGTTCCCCACTCGCCCTGGCTCACCGTCACCCGCGGCTGCCTCGCCAGGTCCGGCCCCTGGGTTCGGCTGGAGGCGCCCGCCGCCGGTACGTACCGGATCACCTCGACCTACAACCCGGCCAAGCTCCACCACTGCTCGTGAAGGGCCCGGGCCTGATGTCGGCCGGTTGTCGATGGGCAAGCCGGGGATCTGCCCTCGGTGGCTGCGACGCGGTCGACGCGAGAGGGTGGTCGGCGTCGTGATGTGGTGCGTCGGGGTGGTTCAGGCGTTGGGGCGCTTGCCGTGGTTGGCGTTCTTCTTCTTGCGCGCGCGGCGCTTGTTGCCTCGGGTGGACATCGGAGACCTCCCTCGTACGGGCGTTCTTCGCCTTCGACCAGTCTAGGTTCGGTGGGTGGGGTCCGCAGGGGATGGCGTGGCGGACGGTGGGGTGAGGGCTCTGGGCGCCGTGCCGTCTTGCCTCATGGGGGCGGCGTACCAGGTGAGCCCCCTCCGGACGGGGAGAGGGCTCACCTGTGGCGGGAGAGCCGCCGGACCGCTCAGCTTCCGGTGCGCTCCACCGGGATCCACAGTTCGGCCTCCGCCTCCGAATGGTCCGGGGAGAGGCGAGTGCGGAGGATCTCGGGGCCTGGGCGGCTCTGGTAGGGGTTGGAGGGGAACCACTGGGTGTAGATGTCCCGCCACAGGTACTGAAGCGCCTGCGGGAAGGGGCCGGAGTTCTCGAAGACGGCCCAGGTGCCCGCCGGGACGGTGAGCGAGTCCAGGCCCGCGGGGGCCGGGGCGCTGGTCACCACCGCGTGGTAGTAGTCGAGATCGGTGCCCTCCGCCCGGCTGGGGTGGAGGTCGTCACTCACCGAGACGATGCCCGTCGGCTCCTGGTCGGACAGCCGCTTGATGCGCTCTGTCGTCTCCGGGTCGATGCTCTTGATGAAGGTGGCGATCGCCGGATTGACGCCCTCGTGGACCAAGGGGACCCGGGCCTTCCGGCCGACGACACGGAACTCCTCCTTCTCCACGACGCGGTACCGCATGCTGCTGCTCCCTTCGACGATGAGGCGGAAGGACATCCGTGGCTGGGACCGCAGAGCCGCCCCGGTGCGCCGGGCCTCGCCCGGACCGATGCCGTGCACGGTGCGGAAGGCACGTGCGAAGGCCTCGCCCGAGGTGTAGCCGTAGCGCACCGCGATCTCCAGCAGGGTCTGCTGCCCGGCGAGTACGTCGGCGCCCGCGACGGTCAGCCGCCGGCGCCGGATGTACTCGGACAGCGGGATCCCCGCCAGCGCGGAGAACAACCTCCGGAAGTGGTATTCCGAGGTCATCGCGATCCGGGCCAACTCGGCCACCTCGATGCGCTGGTCGAGCCGGTCCTCGATATGTGCCATGGCCTGGTTCAACCGCTCCAGCACCCGGGTCTCCTTCCCTTTCGAAACCTCACGTTAGGAAGGATCGGCCAGGTCGGACCCGACATGCTGTGCCCGGTTCGGTCGGGTGCGCGCGCCGGCATCGCGTGGGTGCGCGATTACCTTGGCGGGGCGGAGGCCAGAGGTGGATGCCGGCGGGTGCCGGCAGCCGGCCGGGTCTGGTTCCGGTGGGCCGCGCACGTACGAAACACGAGGCGAGGGGCCGGAAACGGAAGGGGCCCGCCGGCGACGGGTACGTCGCGGGCGGGCCCTGTCCGTAGCCGGACGGTTACTTCTTGAAGCCGTAGTCCATCAGCTTCTTCGCGTCCGTCGCCCGCTGGCTCGCGGAGGAGGAGGCGAGGACGGTGCCGATGACCGTCTTGCCGTTCCGGGTGGCGGCGAAGACCAGGCAGTACTTGGCCTCCGGGCCGGAACCCGTCTTGACTCCGATGGTGCCGGAGTAGCTGCCCAGCAGGTTGTTGGTGTTGCTCCACTCCATGTAGCGGTAGCCGCCGGACTTCGTGGTGACCTTCTGCTTGGTGGACTTCGTCTTCACGATCGTCCGGAAGGTCGAGTACTTCATCGCGTTGCTGGCCAGCTTGGTCAGGTCACGCGGGGTGGAGTAGTTCGCGCCGTGCCCGATGCCGTCGAACGAGTCGAAGTGCGTGTTCTTCAGGCCGAGGTTCTTGGCGGTGGTGTTCATCTGGGCGATGAACGACTTCACCCGCGCCGACCGGGTGGAACCGGTGCCGAACTTGTCGGCCAGCGCGTACGCCGCGTCGCAGCCGGACGGGAGCATCAGCCCGTACAGCAGCTGGCGGACGGTGACCTTGTCGCCGACGATCAGGCGCGCGGACGAGGCGTAGTTGTTGGCGACGATGTAGTCGCTGTACGCCTTCTGGATCGTGACCTTGGAGTCCAGGTTGAGGTTCTTCTGCGCCAGCACCACCCGAGCAGTCATGATCTTGGTGGTGGAGCCGGTGGAACGCCGGGTGTCCGCGGCCTTGGTGTAGAGGGTCTTCCCAGTGCCGTTGTTCATCACGTAGCCGCCCTTGGCCACGATGGAGGGCGCGGTGAGCGTGGCGGCCTGCACCGTGCCCTGGGTGGCGGCTCGCGCCGGGGCGGCCTGCGCCGTGGCCGTGAAGGCCCCGGCGGCCAGGACGGCCCCAGCGGTGATCGCTACCGCGGTGGCGCCGTGAATGCCCTTGATGCCAGTTTTCAAAATAGATACTCCAAATGCCGTGCTATGGCGAAGCATGAGAATGCCGCTTGTCTATCAGACGCACGAGTCGGGCCAAGGGATGTGCGCCATGCACGAATTCGGCCCAGGGGTTCGGAAGGTGCCCGTGGCGCGGGGGAGGCGGGCTGAGCCGGGTGGGGGGATCTGAGTAGCGAAGTGAGTAGCGGTGCTCAGGACGCGCCGGATGGGTGGTGGCAGGCTGGCGAGATGACCATGCCGCCCGCCCCTCGACCCGAGCCGTCCGCTTCCGGGGCCCAGCGGTCCGCCTCCGGACCTGGGCCGTACGAAGCTCGACCCGAGTCGTACGAGCCTCGACCCGAGCCGCACGCCTCCGAAGACGCGCCGTACGCCCCCGGGGTCGCGCCGTCCGCCCACGAATTCCGGACGACCGATCCCGGCCCCGGGACCCGCGCCCCCGGTCCACCGGCGTCGGTACCGGCCTCGGGCCGTCGGGGGCCCGTCGTCAGTGTGGTCGCGCTGGTGCTCCTGGTGCTGATCGCCGGCGGCGCCGTCGCCTGGTCGCTGCTCCGCGGCCACGAGGACTCCCCGCTGGGTGACCGACCCCGGGCGACGGACCGCGCGGCCGGCATCTCCTACGCGGTGCCGGAGGGCTGGAAGTACGAGGACAAGGGCCTGGTCGACGCCTTCACCTCCACCCTCGGCGGAAAGGGCCGGGACGGCACGGGAGCCGGCATGGTGGTGGGCCGGGGCGGGGGGATTCCGGAGTCCGCCCTGAGGCAGCGCACGGAGGCCGCGGCCAGGTCGAACGCGGAGTACTTCTACGGGGACTGCAGCTGGAAGCAGCTGGAGTCCCGTGCCACCACGGTCGACGACCGCCCCGCGCACACGGTGCTGCTGAAGGTGAGGGACGAGGACGGTCCCGCCGGCAGGCTGCGGATGACGGTCATCTCCCTGCCCGGCGACCGCGCCGCCTTCCTGATCGGTTTCTCCGGTCCCGGCGATGCCGCCGAGGGGCGGCTGGTCGACCTGGTGCTGGAGAGCGTGGCGGTGGAGTCCTGAGCCGCCGCGGCGTACGGGACGGGGTGGCGGCGGACCGTCAGGCCGCCGGTCCGGTGGGGCGGTCGGGGGCCCGGTAGCCGGGGATCGAGGGCCAGCGGACGGTGAGGACCACGGACTGCTCCTCCGCGTACCAGGAGTGGTCGACGCCCTGCCCCCAGACCACGTAGTCGCCCTGTTCGGTCAGCAGCACGCTGCGGCCCGGCAGCTCCACCCGGAACCTGCCGCTGATCAGCACCAGCAGGGCGGTGCGCGCCTCGCCGGTGACCCACTGGGTGCGCTCGTCGCCGGGCGGGTGGACGCCCCACTTGATCTCCACGTCCGTGCTGTGCCGGGGGTCGCCGAGGTCCTTGAAGTGGCCGAGGATCCAGCCGCGGTCCAAGGGGGCGTCCTGGCCCGCGTTGCCCACGTACACGTTGTCGTTCATGATCCGGACGCTAACAGCCGGGGTGCCGGGGACGGACTACGGCCGATGGTGCGAAGAATTCCGTGTCGGGGAGCGATGAGATCTGCCGCGGTGCGGAGTCTGCATACATGGAAGGACTCGGGTCCCTGCCGGGTCGGACCAGGATGCCCATCGACTATGGCTTGAGGAGCACACCATGGCGAAGCTCGCCATCAGTACGTTTCTGTCGCTGGACGGCGTGATGCAGGCGCCCGGAGGCCCCAATGAGGACACCAGCGGCGGCTTTCCCTACGGCGGCTGGACGGTGCCGTACGCCGACGAGGACATGGGCCGGATCGTCACGGGCTGGTTCGAGCGGGCGAGCGGCTTCGTGCTGGGGCGCCGGACGTACGAGATCTTCGCCGGGCACTGGCCGAAGGTCACCGATGAGGGGAACCCGATCGCCGGCGGGCTGAACAACCTGCCCAAGTACGTGGCCTCGACCACCCTGGACCAGGTCGGCTGGAACAACTCCACCCTGTTGCGCGGCGATGTGTCCGCGGCGGTCCGCAGGCTCAAGGAGGAGACCGAGGGCGAGTTGCAGATCCACGGCAGCGGGGCACTGGCCCGGTCGCTGATGGGGGAGGACCTGATCGACGAGTTCCGGCTGATGGTCTACCCGGTCGTGCTGGGCCAAGGGGTGCGGCTGTTCGCCGACGGGGCGATGCCCACCGCGATGAAGCTGGTGGACTCCCGGACCACCGGGGCCGGGGTCGCCGTGCACACCTACCGGCTGGCGGGGCGGCCGACCTTCGGCTCGTTCGAGCTGGAGGAGTGAGGACCGGCTGAGGGCCGGGGTCGCCGTGCACACCTACCGGCTGGCGGGGCGGCCGACCTTCGGCTCGTTCGAGCTGGAGGAGTGAGG
>NZ_SRID01000032.1 GCF_004684805.1 Streptomyces palmae | reverse complement strand
GAAGGACCCGGCGACGCCGGTGAAGCTGTCCCGCTCGGGCCACCGTCCAGCCGTCGGGCAGGCCGTCGATCCTTCGCCCCGGTGAGTGCCTCGTACGTGAAGTTCACCGCGCTCAACGCACTCAACGGACAGGCGTTCGCCGCGGCCGCAGGGATGCGCGTGTACGGCACCCCGGCGGATCTCCCGACCGGATACCCGCCGGGCGAGCGCCCCACCCGGCAGTAGCGAAGGCCTGAGCGGCCCGGGCACCCGGGCGCGACACGGTCCGGACTGCCCCACCACGGCAGCCGGGCCGTGCGCCGACTCGACGCAGGGCGGGCTGTGCGCGCCCGCCCTGCTGCCACTGATCGTGACCGGTCTGACCCTGCTGCTCGCCTGGATCGCCGCCTTCGTGTCCGACCAGCCCGGCCGGGAGCACTCCGCCGGGACACCCATGCGGGCCGCACTGCAGGTGCCCGGAGTGCTGCCGATGCTGACCGTCACCCTCGTCTTCGTGCTGGCGCACACGATCTTCTACACCCACCTCGCCACCCTCCTCGAGGACCTCGGCTACACCGACTGCCCGGCGCTGAGCGACTCGGACGCGGCGGACCGCCTCGGCCTCGCCGCGGCCGGCGTGTGATCCGCCGCCCACCGCGACCGCCGAGCCGGCCGGACCACCACACCAGGGGTCCGGGCCGGCCGCGTTGCGAAGGCTGTCGAACCGTGATGGACGCCATCCGGGTGCCTGGCATCGGGCCCGGCCGGCCACGGATTTGGCCCGATCACGTCATCGACGACAAGGGCTACAGCTCGAAAGCGATCCGCACCTGGCTCCAGCGCCGCGGCCAGGGCGGTCACCCGCCGGCCTTCGACAGCGAGGTCTGCAAACAGCAACATCTGCCGCAGGTCCGATGCGCGAATCGCACCGGGCCTGCGGCTCGGTCTCACCTCGCTGTGACCGTCACTCTTCGGGGTTCTGCGAGTCCATGCCCGAGCGTGTCTTCTCCCACAGGCCCCGGGTGAAATCGGGGATCGGCTGGGGTGCGCCGTTCGCCTTGATGGATGCGTGGCTGAGTGGCACCGGCGATGTCCAGGTCGCCGCGTCGTACACGTCGAAGTCGGGTACCAGACCGAGTCGCATGCACTGCATCAGGCGGAACACCATGATGTAGTCCATACCGCCGTGTCCGCCGGGCGGGTTGGAGTGCTCCTTCCAGAGCCAGTGATCCCAGTCGGAGTACTTCGAGAAGTCACCCCAGCTGTCGTCGGTGTGGTCCGGTTCTATGTAGATGCGCTCGGGGTAGTCCTCGAAGACGCCCTTCGTGCCGCCGAGGCTGTTGATCCGCGAGTAGGGGTGTGGTGTGGAGACATCATGCTCCAGCCGGATCACGCGCCCCTTCGCGGTCTGGACGAGGCTGATCGTGCGGTCGCTCTCGATGTACGTCTCCTTCCAGCTCGGGTCGCCGTGCGGCATCTTGGCCTCGCGGTACTCGGCGAGCCCCAACGAGGGCGTCCCGAAGCTTGAGATGTGGGTGACGCGGTCACCACGGTTGATGTCCATGTAGTTGGCGACCGGGCCGAACCCGTGGTTCGGGTAGAGGTCGCCGCGCAGCCGCGTGTGCCACAGCCGCCGCCACGGACCCTCGTAGTAGTGCGGATCGAACATCAGACCGCGCAGATCGTGGATGTACGCGCCGGCGCCGTGCAGCAGCTGCCCGAACTTCCCGGCGTGCGCCATGCGTAGGACCCGCAGCTCGTTGCGGCCGTAGCAGCAGTTCTCCAACTGCATGCAGTGCCGCCGCGTGCGCTCGGACAGGTCGACCAGCTCCCACAGCTGATCGAGCCGGAGGGCGATCGGGCACTCCACACCGACGTGCTTTCCGTTCAGCATCGCCGTCTTCGCCATCTCGAAGTGGCTGTCCCATGGCGTCGCCACGTACACGAAGTCGATGTCGCCGCGCTTGCACAGGTTCTCGAAGTCGCCTTCCCCCTTCGTGTACGTCGCGGGCGCAGGCTGGCCGGCATCCGATACCTTCTTCGCGGCTCCCGCGGTCTTCTCCTTGACCGGATCGCACAGAGCGACGACCTGGACGCCGGGCATCGCCAGAAACAGGTCGATCATGCCGCTGCCGCGGTTGCCGAGCCCGATCATGCCGACCCGCACGGTTCCGCGTCGTTCGAACGGCACCCCGATCATCGTTGCGCCCTTGCGAGCGGGTGCCGCGTCGGTGGCCTGGCCGGCGGCGGGAGAGGCCGCGGCCCGGGCGCGGTCGGCGGCGTCGGCGTGTGCCGTGCCACTGGTCAGGGCGCCGAGGCCGAGGCCCGCTCCGGCGATGCTGACACCACGCAGCATCGCACGCCGGGAGTAGCCGTCGGCGGACTCGTCAGGGGCCGGCGTCGTGTTCTCGTCGTGCATCGGACCTCCGTCGCTGGATGGGTTCGCTGCAAGCGCTAGCCACCCTGCGGGAGGTACGGCAGATACTCAAGGGGTTAGAAAAAGGGCGTTGGACTTTTGGACATCGTCGCCTACGGGTGTGTAGCGCGCTCCAGTTCCGACAGGGCCGAGTAAATGGGGCCGGCCGCGTCCTTCGCGAGCGTGAACCGGCCCGGCCCGGCCCGGCGCGGGCTCGGGCAGCCAGCCCCGGGCCACCAGCAGCTTCGCCTTCGACCGCAACGACTCCGCCTTCGCCGGTACTACCTCCACGCCGGAACAAGTGGCCATCTCCTCGTGTGTCAGCGGACCTTGACCGAGCCGTCGGCGGTCGGGGTTCATGACCTTGGAGTTGATGAACCCCACCGGCCACGCCGGTCGGGCCCCGCGTACTCGTCGTCGACAAGGAACCCGTCGAGGGACAGCGCTTCCGGGTCGCCCGCACCGACGTTGTTGACGAGGAAGTCGATCCCGTCGACCGCGGCGAGTCCCTGAGCGACGATGGACCGCGCCCCGTCGCGGGTGCTCAGGTCGACCGACACGGCCGTAGCGGACCTTCTCCAGCTTGGGAGTGACGGTTCGGGCGGCACCCGGACGATGCGGCTCACGGGCTGTGCGCAGAGGAGCACGATGACTCCGGCGGCTCGGATCCGCATCGGTGTCTTCGTGTCAGTCAGCGGCCGGCCGAGGGCGTCGAGGCGCTCGGCGTCGCTCGGTGCGGCCCGCCGGGCGCAGATGCCCAGATCGGTCTCGCCCGGGTGCTGGTGTTCCAGGGCAAGGCCCAGCGGGCCGAACAGTTACTGGAGGCCGTCCTCGCCGCCGGGGACGCGGGGTGACGACCCCGGCCGGGACGGATTCGCTCCGGGCGCTGACCGACGGCGGCTCGCGGGGAGTGCGCTCCGGGCGCACGGCGGGCCGCGAGATCGGAAAGCCTGGTGGCTCAAGCCCTACCCGCACGAGCGGTGGACCGACAGTCGTAAGAACGCCGGTGAACCGGCCCGCACCCACGCCCGTGACTCATTCCGTCCCGTCCACGGTCTCGGGTCCGTCGTCGCCAGGGGAGGCGGGCCACTGGCGGTAGCTTTCGTCGTGCCAGAGCGGACGGTGGTCGACATGCAGGCCGAGGATCTCTGGTCGCGCGTAGTGGCCGCGCGAGTCGACCCAGACCTTGACGGCGTTGAGGTCGTCGAGGTTGATCGCGGCGGTCACGAGCCGCTCCTCAGGGCCGGTGTGCGGGCCTGCGAGATACTGAGTGAAGGGATGGATCACCGCCGACCAGCCGCCGCCCGCAGTGATGTGCTCCTGCGGGCCGAGGGTGGACGCCATCCAGCTCAGACATGTCTGATCGACCGGGTTGCCCGCGGAGACCACGAACGTCTGGGCGGTGAGGGCGTGGGTCTTCGTCATCGCGTCGATCTGTACGTCGGCGACCGTCTCGAAGCCGGCCATGGTCGACAGCCCGGGCCAGGCCGCCGCATGGATCTCCTGCCCTTGGGCGATCAATGCCTGCCGGGCCAGGTTCATGGTGTGCTCCCAGCAGACCAGTCCACCGATCCGACCAAGCGCGCCGTCGAACACCCGCAGCGTGGCGCCGCCGCCCTGAGCCCACACGATCCGCTCCGCGTAGGTGGGCTGGAGCTTGCGGTGCACTCCGAGCAACGCCCCGCCGGGATCGATGAAGACCTGACTGTTGAAGCAGGTGCGGGTGCCTTCGAGACGTTCGCTGACGCCGAGGACCGCCCCGACGCCGGCCCGTCGGCAGGCCGATTGGATCCGGGCGGTCTGAGGTCCCGGCACCTCGACGGACGCCCCGGCGTAGGCGGCGTTGGCGGCCTGCTGGTCCAGCGGGGCGTACGCCTCGATCCAGTACGGGTAGCCGGGCACGAAGGTCTCCGGAAATACCAACAGGTCGACGCCTTCCCGCCCGGCCTGCTCGATGAGGTCGACAGCCTTGTCGACCGTCGCCTCGGTGTCCATGAACACCGGCGCGGCATGGACCGCCGCTACCGTTCGCCTCCTGGCAGCGGGAGAGGGCATGGGATCCTCCTCGAGAGCGGTATGACCAGCGGGCCCGACGGCGAACCGTGGACGAACAGCGGCGTGCCGGGCCCGTCGCCCCGACACACCTGCCCCACCACGCTGTTCGGAGACGCACTGGCCCCTACGGACGCAACCCCAACGGGGCCGGTCGGCGCAGTGTGCCACGGTCCGCTGCCACTCGTACGGGACTTCGCCGCAATCCCCGCCCGACACGAGCCTGCTCCGGCGGCGCAGCACGCGTTCGGTAGTCCGGCTTCCTTGCCTGATACTCCAGTCGCGTTCGCTATCGTCACTGGTCAGGGGCGTGTTCTCGAGTGCAGCGAGGTGATGTCCCGTCAGTTTTTTGAGAGTTCGTTACCTAGGCTGCAGCGGGCCGTTGTGCTTGTCATGCAAGATGATGTGCGGCCTGGTATTTGGTCGGCGGAGCTGGAAGAGCTACTGGTGCGGATGGGGCGCCGGTTCGAGGGAGTGGACCCGCGGCGGCGGATACGGGCCTATGTGCGCGGCCTGCTCGGACCGGTTGGCCGGAAGAACAGCTGGCAGCTGGCCGAGCAGCCGGATCCACCCGCTACGTCCACGGCACCACCGCCTACACCACCAAGGTCATGTCCTATGACCGGCTCTACCGGCCGACCCGGACCGACACCGTCATCGACACCGCCGCCGGAGCGGCAGCGCTGTTCGAGGAGGTGGGCCATGGCACGGCTCCCCAACCCGCCACCCTCGGCCGCCGGTGAACGGCGAAGCGGCACCGCGCACCGCTGCCCCTGTGGGCCGGTTCAGGCGCGGCGCAGGTCCGGGGTGATCACGCGGACCAGGTCGCTCTCGGAGATTCCGCTCTCCGAGGTGAACATCAGCGCGGGGTGGTGCGGATCCTCGGGCTTGTCCAGGGTGATGACCGCGAAGGGCTCGTCGTAGCTCCGGCAGTCCTGGGTACACACGGTGTACTTCTGGGTGAAGACCCGGGCCGGGCCGAGCGCGGTGCGTACCGTACGGGCCGACTTGTCGACGTCCGCCGGGATGTCGGCGGCGGTGCGGTAGTGCGGGTGCCGTCCGTTGGGCGGCTTCAGGTTCACCTCGGTGTCCACCTCGCAGGTGGTGGAGAGCGAGGACCACGAGTAGGCGACGGAGCCCGGACGGTTCTCGTTCTTGGCGTCGACGGCCCACTGCCCATGGTCGTGCTCGCACCCCTTCGGAGGAGGGTGCCCCAGCGGCGGGGTGTGCCCGAGTAGCCCTCTGCGAGTCGGAAGTGGGGGATTCCGTGGCCGCCGGCCTGGTGGACGACGCCCGGGTCGGCGGCGCGGTCCCAGCCTGCCCCGAACGGTGCGTCCGACGTGGAAGGCTTGGTGGACTTGGTGGACTTGGTGGACTTGGTGGACTTGGTCGGCTTGGACGGGCCGGCCTGGTCGTCGCCGTTGCACCCGGTCAGCACGGTCACCGCGACCACCGCCAGGCAGGCCAGCCACCTGCGGGTGCCTGTCCGCCGGCGCATCCCCTGGCCTGTCGCTCGCATCCGGCTGTCCCCTGCCCGTTCGTTCCGCGCCACCCGCTCGGTGACCGTTCGCGAGTCTGGGACGCGGGGTGACGGTGGCTGGTTTCCGACGGTGTACGGGCTACGGGCGCTCGCCGTAAGAGGTGTCCGAGCGTGGACAGCCCAGCGGGCCCGCCCGCCCGGCTGCCTCAAGCGGGCGGGCGGGCCCACACTGTGCCCCGCCGTATCCGGCGGTCGATGGGTCAGCCCAGGGTGGCCAGTACCTCGGCGCGGGCGGTGGCTGCGTCGGGCGCCGCGAGGGCGCGGTCGGCCAGGCGGCGGCAGTCGTCCAGGGTGTGCGCCGCGAGGGCGGCCCGGACCTCGCCCAGGCAACTCGGGGCGGCCGAGAGGCTGGTGACCCCGAGGCCGGTCAGGACCAGGGCCAGCGCCGGGTCGGCGGCCGCCTCGCCGCACACCCCGACCGGACGGCCGTGCCGCTCCCCCGCCTGTGCGGCCATGCGGATCAGGTCGAGCAGGGCCGGCTGCCAGGGGTCCAGCAGCGCGGCAAGGCTGCCGAGGGTCCGGTCGGCGGCGAAGGCGTACTGGGCCAGGTCGTTGGTGCCGATGCTGAGGAACTCGCAGCTTCGCGCCACCGCCCCGGCGCGCAGCGCGGCCGCCGGGACCTCCACCATGGCTCCGGCGGTGCGCAGCCCGTGGGCGCGGGCCGCCGCGGCGAAGTCGGCGGCCTCCTCGGGCACCGAGACCATGGGGGCCATCACCCACACCTCGGCCGTACTGCCCTCCGCCGCCTTCGCGATGGCGGCCAGCTGGGTACGGAGCAGTTCGGGGTCGCGGGTGGCGGTGCGCAGGCCGCGTATGCCGAGGGCCGGGTTCTGCTCGTCGGGGGCGGTGGCGAACGGCAGCGGTTTGTCCGCACCCGCGTCGAGGGTGCGGACGACGACACGGCGGCCCGCGAAGGCGGTGAACACCTCCCGGTAGGCGGCGGTCTGCTCCTCCAGGGAGGGGGCCTGGGCGCGGTCGAGATACAGGAACTCGGTGCGGAACAGCCCCACGCCCTCGCTGTCGGCCGCCGCCGCGGCCGGCAGTTCATGCAGCGCGCCCAGGTTGACCAGCAGTTTCACCGGGTGGCCGTCGGAGGTCCGGCCGGGCCCGCGGGTGCGGGCCGCCTGCCGGCGGCGCCGCTCCTCGCGGGCGGCGGCCTCGGCGACGGTCTCCGGCCGCGGGTCGGCCTCGACGGTGCCGGCGGCCCCGTCCACCAGCACCGGCCGGCCGTCGGTCAGCCGCTCCGCGTCCTGGCAGCCGACCACTGCGGGCAGGCCGAGGATCTTGGCCAGGATCGCGGTGTGGCTGGTGGGGCCGCCCCGCTGGGTGACCAGGGCGAGGACCGTGGCCGGGTCGAGCAGGGCGGTGTCGGCGGGGGCCAGGTCGTCGGCGACCAGGACGTACGGGTGGCCCGGGTCCGGCAGGCCGGGCATGGGCAGGCCCAACAGCCGCGCCACCGAACGGTCCCGCAGGTCGTCCAGGTCGGCCACCCGTTCGGCGAAGTAGCCGCCGGCCGCTTCGAGTCCCGCGCGGAACTCGCCGAAGGCCGCGGCGAGCGCGTGCGGTCCGTCGGTGCCGTCCAGGACCAGGGCCGCGGCCCGGTCGGCGAGCGTCGGATCGGCGGCCATCAGGGCCTGGGCGCACAGCACCTCGGCCGCGGCGCCCGCGGCGGCTGCCGCGCGCTGCTCCATGTCGGCGGCGACCTGGCACAGTGCCGCGCGGACCGCGGCGGCCTCGGCAGCTGCCTCGGCTCCCGCGACGGTACGCGGCGCGGGCAGGGCGGGCGGCGGCGCCATGCGGGCGACGGGGCCGGCGGCGCTGCCGGACCCGACCCCGATGCCGGTCATCAGGGCCGTCACGGCTACTCCTTGGCGTCGAGGTCGGCGGCGATCAGGGCGGCCAGTTCCTCGATGGCGGTCTCCGCGCCGTCTCCTTCGGCGGCCAGCACCACGGTGTCGCCGTGCTGGGCACCCAGGGCCAGCACGGACAGCAGGCTCCGGGCGTCGACCGGGGGCTGGCCATCGCGGGCGACGGTCACCTTGACCGGCTGCTTGGCGGCGGCCTGGACGAACAGCGAGGCCGGCCGGGCGTGCAGTCCGCTGCGGGAGCCTACGGTCACAGTGCGCTGGGGCATGGGTTCTCTCTCCTTCGAGTGGATGGCCCTGGGATGGGGTCGGGATGGTGGGGGTTGGGAGCCCGGCCCCGCGGAGGGGCGAGGGGGTCGGTGTCTCCGCGGGACCGGGCGGTTTGGGTGGCCGGGCAGCCGGTTCGCCGGATCGGTTCGCCGCGACCTGCGGCCTGGCGGCCGGTTGGCGTGGGGGCGGGGTGCGGTGCGGCCTTGGGTCAGGCCGCGGCCGGTGCCGTGGCCTGCTGCTTCGCCGGGGCGGACGCTTCGGCCTCGCCGCGCATGCCCTTCAGCAGGATGACGAGGCCGGCGGTGACGGCCGTACCGGCGGCGATCGCCACGAGGTAGAGCAGCGGCCGGCCGATCAGCGGCACCACGAACATGCCGCCGTGCGGGGCCCGCAGGGTGCAGCCGAAGAGCATCGACAGCGCACCGGTGACCGCGCCACCCGCCATGGCGGAGGGGATCACCCGCAGCGGGTCGGCCGCCGCGAAGGGGATCGCGCCCTCGCTGATGAAGGAGGCGCCGAGCACCCAGGCGGCCTTGCCGTTCTCCCGCTCGGCCGTGGTGAACAGCTTGCCGCGCACCGTGGTCGCCAGCGCCATGGCCAGCGGGGGCACCATACCGGCGGCCATCACCGCGGCCATCGTCTTGAGACTGTTGTCGGTCGGGTTGGTCAGGCCGCCGACGGCGAAGGCGTACGCCACCTTGTTGACCGGGCCACCGAGGTCGAAGCACATCATCAGGCCGAGAACGATGCCCAGGATCGCCGCGTTGGCGCCGGAGAGTCCGTTCAGCCAGTCGGTGAGGGCGGACTGCGCGGAGGCGATCGGCTTGCCGACGACGATGAACATCAGGAAGCCGACGACCGCGGCGGACAGCAGCGGGATCACGACCACGGGCATGATGCCGCGCAGCACCGGCGGGATGGGGACGCGCTGGATGGCCATGACCACCGCGCCGGCCAGCAGACCCGCGACGAGGCCGCCGAGGAAGCCCGCGTTGATGGTGACCGCGATGGCGCCGCCGACGAAGCCGGGGACCAGGCCGGGGCGGTCGGCCATGCCGTAGGCGGTGTATCCGGCGAGTACCGGTACGAGGAAGCCGAACGCGGCGGCTCCGATCTGGAAGAGCAGCGCGGCCCAGCTGGAGTGGTCGGTCCAGACGAAGTGATCGGCGACCGAGGGCGCCTTGTTGATCTCGTATCCGCCGATCGCGAAGGCCAGGGCTATGAGCAGGCCGCCCGCGGCGACGAACGGGACCATGTAGCTGACGCCGGTCATCAGCCACTTGCGCAGCCGGGTCCCGAAGTGCTCGCCCGGCTCGCCGGCGGCGTCCATGGGGGCCGAGGCGGCGGCGGGGGCGGTCGTCTCACCGCGCTCCGCCTTCTTCCGGACCTCGGCGATGAGCTCGGCCGGGCGGCTGATGGCGGCCTTCACCCCGACGTCGACGGTCGGCTTCCCGGCAAACCGGGCCTTCTCCCGTACCGGGACATCGTGGGCGAGGATCACGCCGTCCGCGGCGGCGATCACCGCGGGGTCGAGCTGGGTGAAGCCGGCCGAGCCCTGGGTTTCCACGGTCAGTTCGACGCCCTCGGCCTCGGCGGCCTTCTGCAGGGACTCGGCGGCCATATAGGTGTGGGCGATGCCGGTGGGGCACGAGGTGACCGCGACCAGCCGGAGCACGCTGCTCGCCGCGGGAGCCGGGGCGGCGGCACCGGCGCCAGGCCCGGCGGACAGTTCCGGCTCCGCCGGAGCGCCCGTGCCCGTAGCCGCATCCGTGCCCGTAGCCGCATCCGTACCCGTAGCCGCGTCCGTGCCCGCCGCCGCGCCCTGCGCGGCCGCCGCCAGCTGTTCGCCGCGGATGAGGGCCGCGGCAGCGGCCGGGTCCCGCTCGGCGCGCAGGGCGCCGGTGAAGTCCGGGTCCATCAGCCGGCGGGCCAGACTGGAGAGGATCGTCAGGTGGGCGTCGTCGGCCCCCGCCGGGGCGGCTATCAGGAAGACCAGGTCGGCGGGGCCGTCCGGCGCGCCGAAGTCGATGCCCCGGCCGCTGCGGCCGAAGGCCAGCGTCGCTGCGGTGACGTGCTCGCTGCGGCAGTGCGGGATACCGATCCCACCGTCCAGGCCGGTCGGCATCTGGGCCTCGCGCGCCGCCACGTCGGCCAGGAAGCCTTCGAGGTCGGTGACCCGTCCCTGGGCGGTCATGCGCTCGGCGAGCGAGCGGGCGGCGGCTTCCTTCGTCTCGGCGGACAGGTCGAGGTCGACCAGCTCCTTGGTGATCAGCTCACTCATTGCACGGATCCTTGCTCGGGGGTCCACTCTGCGGGGCGGCTCGGGAATCGGACCGGCTCGGTCAGGGAGCGGTCCACGGGGATGTCCGCGGTCGTGGTGACGGCGGACAGGTCGAGGTCGGCCGGGGCCGGCATGGCGCTGCCCGGCAGCTGGACGGCGGCCGCGCCGTGGGCGACGGCTGCGGAGAGCGCCGCGGGTCCGCTGCCGCCGGCCGCCAGGAAGCCGGCCAGGGAGGCGTCACCCGCGCCGACGTTGCTGCGGACCGCGGCGACCGGTGCGCTGCCGAAGTAGCGGCCCGAGCCGTCGACCAGCAGCTGTCCGTCCGCGCCCAGGCTGGCCAGCACCGCCTGGGCGCCGCGGTCGCGCAGCTCCTCCGCGGCCTTGACCACGTCGCCGATGGTGACCAGCGGGCGGCCGACGGCCTCGGCGAGCTCCTCGGCGTTCGGCTTGACCACGTCGGGCCGCTCGGCCAGGGCGGCGGTCAGCGCCGAACCCGAGGTGTCCAGGGCGATCCGTGCTCCGGCTCGGTGGATCCGGGCCACCAGCTCGGCGTACCACTGGGGTGGCAGACCGCGCGGCAGGCTGCCGCAGCAGGCGATCCAGTCGGCGGCGCCGGAATGGGCACGTACGGCCTCCAGCAGGGCCTCGGACTCCGCCGCCGTGATCTCGGGCCCGGCCGCGTTGACCTTGGTGAGGGTGCCGTCGGGCTCGACAAGGGTGACGTTGACCCGCGTAGTGCCGGCGACCGGGACCCCCGCCGCCTCGATGCCCAGGTCGCCGAGGAGCCGGGCGAGCAGGGCGCCCTCGGGGCCGCCCAGCGGCAACACGGCGACGGTGCGCTGCCCGGCCGCGGCGACGGCGCGGGAGACGTTGACACCCTTGCCGCCGGGGTCGACCCGGTCCGTGGTGGCCCGCAGCACGGCACCGCGGTCCAGGACAGGCAGCTCGTAGGTGCGGTCCAGGCTCGGGTTCGGGGTGATGGTGAGGATCATGCGCGTACTACTTCCGTGCCCTGCCGTTCGATGGCCCGGGCGTCTTCGGGGCTGAGCCCGGTGTCCGTGATGAGCAGGTCGACCGAGGAGAGGTCGGCGAAGCGGGCGAAGTGCTCCTCGCCGAACTTCCGGGAGTCGGCGAGCAGCACGACCCGGCGGGCGGCGGAGACGATCGCCTGCTTGACGGCGGCCTCGGCCAGGTCGGGCGTGGTCAGGCCGCCGTCGAGGGAGAAACCATTGGTGCCGAGGAAGACAACATCGGCCTTGATCTCGCCGTAGGCGCGCAGCGCCCAGGCGTCCACGGCGGCGCGGGTGCGGTGCCGTACCCGGCCGCCGACCAGGTGGAGGGTGATGCCGGGGTGGTCGGCGAGCCGGGCCGCCACGGGCAGGCCATGGGTGACGATGGTCAGCGCCGATTCCACCGGGATCGCGGCGGCGAGGCGGGCGGCGGTGGTGCCCGCGTCGAGGATCACGCTGCCGTCCGCGGGCAGCTCGGCCAGCGCCGCCTGTGCGATGCGGTCCTTCTCCTCAGCGGCGACGGCATCGCGCTCGGCGAGGTCCGGCTCGAAATCGAGACGTCCCGCGGGGATGGCGCCGCCGTGCACACGGCGGACCAGCCCAGCGCCGTCCAGAGCCTTCAGATCACGCCGCACGGTCTCGGGGGTGACCTGGAACTCCTCCGCGAGGGACAGCACATCCACCCGGCCGCTCTCGCGGGCGAGGCGAAGGATCTCCTGTTGGCGCTCCGCTGCGTACATGTGGGATTACGTCCGTTTCAATGCCCGACTCTGTTGTTCTGGTGCACGTTACGCGGGTGATGCGTGGAAGTAAACACACTCGGGCAAAAAACAGACGCAAGCGGCGCGGAGGCGGCGACGCGGAGCCGCCGGACTCGGGCGTTTACGTCGATGCCACCGGACCGGTGCGGTCGCGGAGCGCGCGCGAATACCCGGTGCGGCGGGGATCGGATCGCGGCAGGATTCGCGTATGGAGCCGCCCCTTGACGTGCCTGAGCTCGCTGCTCGTGGCGGGATCACGCTTCGACCGTGGCGGAACATCGAGGCCCCCTTCGGGGCGCACGGCACGAGCCCCGGCCGCTGGGTCCGGGAGCGGACCGATGGCGATGTCGGGCAGTGTGTGCGGGTCCTCGCGGATGTCCACCGGCGTGACGGCTATCCGGTGAACTGGCCTGACCGGCCCGGCGCGTGGCTGTCGCACGGCGACCTGCTGGGGGCCTGGGTTGCAGAACTGGGCGGTCGGCTCGTCGGGCATGCCGCTCTGTCCCAAAGCGGCGAAGGCGATGTGGCCCCGGGATTGTGGAGCGAGCGGACCGGGGCGGCACGGGAGCTGACCGCCGTGGTCAGCAGGCTGTTCGTGGCCCCGCGGGCGAGGGAGCATGGGACCGGTGCGCTGCTGGTCGGGCGGGCCGTGGAGCGTGCGCACCACCATGGCCTGCATCCGGTGCTCGATGTCGTGGCGACCGATACAGCGGCGGCGGCCCTGTATGAGCGGCTGGGCTGGGAACTGATGGCCACGGTCCAGCAGCAGTGGAGCCCGTGTCAGACGGTAGGCATCCGCTGTTACGCGGCGCCCCCCGTGACGCGGTTGGTCGCGGCCGCTCGTTGAGGGCCGCGACCACCACGGTCCGCCTCCTGGAGGACGGAGCCTGTCCGGTCTCGAGTCGACTACAGGCCTACCGACAGATCGGCGTGTGCCTCAGCCGACTGGTACTCGGAATCGCCGGCGAACTTCGCGTCGACGCCTGAGGCCAGTGTGCTGGCGACCATCACCGGATCGCCGACCTTGGAGCCGGAGTTGAACGCGGCGGTGCCGGTCTGGTCGGTGCGCGCCGTGCCTATCTTCTGACGGCTCGCGGTGCTGAGGAAGCTGATACCCCCGTCCCGAAATCGGCTGACCGCCGTTATCGGTGAGCTGGGCCTCGACATCACCGCTGATCGGCGAGTTCTTGACCATGTGGCCGCTGACCGTCCGAGCCTCCAGGTGCTTGGGGGGTCACCGTAGCCCCGTCTCCTGGCCACCGCATGACGAGTGGATGTGGAGGGCCGAGGGGCAGGGGCCCGTTCCTCTCAGGGCGCTCGCCCTACGGCCACCATGCCGGAGAACACCATGTAGAGGAACCGAGCGTTCGGGTGTTCCTCGATCATGCGTGCCCGCGAACCACTCGTGGAAGCGGGATTCATGAGTTGTCGTACTCATTCCGTCTAAGAGGGCATCTGATCCAGGCCGCGGCGACCGAGGCCGCCGCGGCCTGTCGGGTTCGCGCCGAACGAACCGGGGCCCTTGCCGCCATCGGGGACACCGCAGACGGGCACGGGCCGATGGGGCCGGTCGTGGCCGGCTGGCACCCGGCGTCCGTCCGGATTGCCAGGTGCCACGCCGGGGTGTTTCAGGTGGTGGCGGGGCCGGCCTCTCCGCCAGGTTCCGTGCCCTCCTCCGTGGAGGCCGGTGCCGGTGTGGTGTCGGTCTTCTCCGGCTCGCCGTTGGCCTCGGTGCCGCTCTCGGCGGCCGGGGTGTTCGAAGCGAGAGCAGTGCGGTCGTCGAGGGTGATGGTGACCGGCCTCCCGCTGGGACTGAGGCCGGTCAGGCTCTCTTCGATCCGCTCGTACAAGGTGGCGGCGAGCTCTCGGTCACCGGCACCGTCGCTGGCGGTGTGCTTCAGGGAGTGCAGGCTGATCAGCAGGGCGATCAGGGAGCGGCCGGACAATGCGGCACGGATCCGCTCCTCTCCCTCGTCGGCGACCTGCGGCGGCACTCGGAAATGTGGGTGCCGCCCGGCATGGGCGGTGATGAACTCCCAGATGTCGCGGTGGCACAGCAGGCTGGTGGAGGAGACGCGGGCCACCGTCTTGAGCAGGGCGCTGTGTTCCGCGCTCACCTCGACGGCCGCAGTCTCGGCGATGAGGTCCGGCCGAGGCCGCAGCTCTCCCACGGCGGCACGCAGGTCCGCGATCTCCTGCTGCAGAGAACCGAGCATGCACCGGGCTTCTCCCAGGGCAATGCTCAGCTCCGCCCTGATCTCCTCCGCCGCCTCGCGCAGCCGGTCCGGGACGTCCTGCTGGTCGCTGGCCGGCCCGTTGCCGCGGCTGTCCGCAGTAGTGAGGTGGCTGAGCAGAGGGACGAGTTTCTCGGTGAGGACCTCGAGGACGACTTCGCGGAATACGTCGGCCGACCGGGCTGGGCTGGGCGAGGAGTCCTGATCGGCGACGTGCTGCGCCGGGATCGTGGAGTGAAGGGCGGCGACGGTGTCTTCCGCGAACTCGCCGGGCTCGGCGATGGCGGTGACCGGCGCAGGTGGGGCATGGGTGTGGTCGCAGTCGGTGCTGCATGTCTCCTGCAAGGCCGAGGCAGGGGAGGGCAGGGTAGTCAACGGCGGCGGGGCGGGTGTGGTGAGGTCCGCGAGCACGACGCGGACCTCTTTCAGCTCGGTGCGCAGCTGGGCGACGACGTCGTGGACGGCGGTGTTGAGCGCTTCTCCGTTGGAGTTCAGCTTGTTGTAGACGTCGCGGAAGTTCGCGCGCATCCGGCTGATCTCGTCGACGACTTCCTTGGTCGTCTTGTCGTGGGCGGCCCGGCTGGCTGACTCCAGCTTTTCGACGCCCTTGTCGAGCGCGTCCCGGATGTTGTTGTCCGTGTGCACGACAGCGGTGTGGAGCATCGTCAGGGTGTTGGTGAGGTCCGGGTTCGGCTGGCGAGCCATCATCCCCCAATTCGTCGCGGTGAGTAGTTGCGCGAGTTCGCTGCGCATGCTGCCCTGGGCCGGGCATCCTCCACGTCAAGATCGGGGCAATTGGCTCAAGGGCGGCGGTTCCTCAGGCCGAAACTGGCCGGTCGGATTCATCGAGAGCGCACCCGGCTCGCTCCCAGCGCCGACACATGCCGCGGGCCGGCGTTGCCGGCCCCCACGGCCTCCTGCGCGTCGGTCCGGCCTACGAGCGGCGTCTCGCGGGCGCGGCCAAGGCATCGCATGCCTGGGGGTCTATCACCGCCGCCGCCGGACAGGAACGTCCCAGCCTCCCGGACGGTGGGTGCTCCCGCTCGTGGACCGGGCAGCCCTCGGAGGAGAAGCAGAACGGGTCCTCGACCATGTGCAGGTTCGCCCGGTAGAACTCCTCCCACCCCGCCGCGTCGTACGGGAGGGCGATCACCGGCTGTTCGGCGCGTACCCCCCCTCCGCCGTCGCGATATAGGGGAAGCGGTACCGGGGGCATCCAGGACGCAGGCCGCGGCCCGGGCCGGCCCGTCATCTGAGGTATACCTGCGATCTGGCGAGGGCGGCGCGGCAGGCGTCCGTGACTTCCACCAGGTCCAGGCGCCCGCCGCCCTCCGGGTGCGCCACCCGCACCAGCAGCCCCTTCTTACACAGCGACACCGACGCGCCGTACAAGGCCAGGGCACTATCCGCCCACGGCTTGCAACGCGGGTCATCCGCAGGGACCTCGTCCGTGGGCCCCCGATGCGGGTTCATCTGGTCGAAGACAGCGTTGAGCGTCACCGACTCTGGTGCTTTGGCGATCAGGCGGAGCATCTCGCGTTCATTCCGGCTCAGCGTCATGCGCGCCAGGGGAGAGCCCGGACGGCCGTGCCTTGCCACCGAGCGGGAGCGGGCACGGCCCAGCCTCGGCTACCAAGGCCAGAAGTCCCCGCAGTAGTCGTCGCAGTCCCCGCGGGAGCGGGCCACCAGCAGGTTCGGGGACACTTCGTCCCAGCCCTCATCCTCTACCGGGCCGATAGCACCGACTTCTCTGATGCCGGGGAACGCATCACCCAGGACCCGCATACGGTGCGCGTGGTCGAACACCTGCCGTCCGCCCTCGTTGGCGGAGCGGAAGCGGCACGCGCCCTCGAGTGCCTGGGCGCCGCTCAGGGACCTCATCAACGCCCCGACCCGCTGAGACGTCCCTGAGGTCCGTCTACGGCCTCACTGCAACCCCACCACCCAGGCCCCGATGCCCACACACCCACCACTGGGGCGCCCGTAGGCAGGCCCGGAGGCTCCGCACCCGTGAGCGGAGCCTCAGGCCACCCCGACGCCCCCCGGACTGGTCACCGGGGGGCGTCTCCATTGTCCGGGACGCGGGGCGCAGGCTGGCTGGCTGCGTGGTCGACCTTTCCCGTCGTACATACCGCGTCCCGCCGCCGCCACCCGACAGCGACGGTGCGACCTACGCCGAGATCGCCCGGCACCTGCTGGAAAGGGACCGCGATGCCCAGGAGCGGTGGAACGCGCCCGGGATTTCGCGCCGGGGGAATCTGGGCACCGATCGAGCCGCTTGCGCGTGACACTCTCACCAGGCAGCGAGGAAGGCCCACGCTGCCGCGAATACGCTACTCACCGTGGCGAGCATCAGCATCAAGCATCCGCTGCCGCCGCCGGTGCCACGGGTTTCCGACCGTTCCAGCTGCTGGATGCGCCGCTGACGCGCAAGGCCGGGCGGCATCATGTTGATCTCGGCCACGATATCCGGGTGCTCGGTGACCGAGTGATAGTGAATCTCCTCTGCGCCGGCCCGTTCTTCTCCTTCGTTGAACCAGTCGGTGGAGTATCCGCACTCGCTGCATCGGAACCGTCCTTGCTCAGCCATGCTTGAGCTCCTTCACGCAGGTGGTCTAGTCGATGTTCTCCTTGCGATGCCAGTGGGGTCCACACCCGCGCGGAGAGCCAGGCGATGGCGGCCACGATGACGCCGGCGATGACGTTCTCGATGATGTTGTTCATGGGCATGTCTCCAGGGCGCCGGTGAGCGGGAAGCCAGCCGGCGCGGTTTCGTAGCGGGGTCGATGAGTCGGTTACCGGGACAGGAGGGCGTCGGGCAGCTGGGGGTAGCGCAGAAAGAGCCGGGCCTCCTGTCTCATGGGGATTTCGCGGGCGAAGCTCGGGGCGAGTTCGGTGCGGTGTCCGACCGGCTGGGGCACGTGCCGGTCTCGGCGAAAGCCCAGCATCTGGGAGAAGGCCGCCCATGCGCGGGAGTCGGCGTTGGGGCCGATGGCGGCGTGGTGGGCTGCCAGAAGGTGTGCGGCAAGGGCATCTCCGGCCCCTGCGGCGAATCGCCACCAGTACGTCGCGGATTCGCGCTTATCGAGGCTGTACAGCAGGCACCCGAAGGTCCGGGCGCCGGCCTCGTCGTAGTCGGCTGCGAAGGCGGCGAGCGTGTTGATCTCAGCGGACTGTAAGACGGTGCTGCACAGTTCGGTGACGGAGGACGGTGAAGGCCTCCGTGACAGGCGTGGGGCGGTGGCTTTCGACGGGCGAGACGACGGCGCGGCTGAGGACCGTGATGGCTCTCAGCTGCTGGTCGCCGGAGGTATGAGCCCACGGCCCCGTCAGGACGGTCCGGGCCTGGTCGACGGAGTGGGTGAGGTACGTCGCAACGTGCCGCTCGGCAAGCCGGTCAGGCTGCGGATAGCCGGCCACCCCAACAGTCGTACGTATGATCTAACGCATGATCAGCTTCTCGATGGTTGAGTTCCCCACCGCCTCGGCTCGGGGATCGGCAGAGTTCTTCGGGGCCGTCTTCGGCTGGGCGGCGACCCCGTACGGTCCGGAGTACACCGACGTGGACTGCGGCGGCGGCGTCAGCCTCGGCTTCCAACAGGACCGCGCGGAAGCCCCTGCCGGGCCGCTGGCCGTGATCCGGGTGAACGACCTGGAAGTGATGCGCAACGCGGTACTCGAGGCGGGCGGGACCATCACGGTCGAGGCTTTCGACTTCCCCGGCGGCAGGCGCTTCCACTTCCGCGAGCCGGGTGGCAACGAGCTTGCCGCATGGACCCCGACGGGACACTGAACCCGCCGTAAGCACGCTGACGCAACAGATCGCCGGCAGCGGGCGAGATCGATGGGACAGCCCTGGAGCACGGGACGGGATAATCCCGGTATGCGTGATCAGGAGGGGTTGTTCGAGGCCGGGCCGGTCGGGCCGAAGCGGCAGCCACTGGCGCGGGCGGCGGGGGTGGACAAGCGGTTCCGGGCGTTCGACCCGCACCAGGTCCTACTGCTGCCGCCGTCGCTGGACGACTGGCTGCCCGAGGGCCACCTGGCCCGGTTCGTCGCTGACCTGGTCGACGAGGTCCTCGATCTGTCGCCGCTCCTGGCCGACTACACCGAAAAGCGCGGCTTCCCGCCCTACGACCCCCGCCTGATGGTCCGCCTGCGGGCTGCCACAGCGGAGGGGTCGCCCGATAGTCAGCCAGGTCCAGGGGCGGGGCGAGTTGTCCAGGGTGAGCGAAGCTGAGGGCCAGCCGGTTACGGCGGAAACGTGCCGCAGGACCGCGAACCCTCTGGACAGAGGTATGTGATGCTCCGCCGGGCTCGTCGCGGTAAACCGCGCATTTACCGCGACAGCGGCTCCGGCGACCTGCGACTGCCTAGGCGCTCTGCAGTCCCTTCAGCAGCGCGACGCCGTCCGGGACGCCCCAGCCGGTGACGGCGTCGTACCCGGCCTTGACCGGGTAGCCCACCGCTGGCGGGTGGGAGCCGTTGTCATGGCCGACTGAGATGTCGCGGCAGACCGTCTGGGCCAGCGGCTGGCCGTTGGAGCCGTTCTTGTAGAGCAGCGGCGTGAGGAAACGCTGCTGTTTGTCCGTCGGCAGCGCGGCGTTGACACGGGCGATCAGGGAGGCCCACACCGGTGCGGCGGCGCTGGTGCCGCCGTTAGGGCTAGGTTTGCCCAGCAGCGTCAGATCGTAGAGGGGTTCGCCGGCGAGCGCCGCGACGTCCGGTACGACCCGCCCCTTGATGGCGCCCGGGTTGAGGGAGTCCACCCGCACCTGCTTCTGCCAGTCCGGGCGCTGGGTGAAGACGCTGACGCCCCCTCCGCTCGCGCCGCCTCCTCCTGTGTCAAGGAGGCGGTGACCAGGAGCGTCCCACCAGGCCACTTCCTGGCCGGTCGCATTGATCATCGTGCCGCCGACGCCCAGCACGAACGCACTGGCGCTCGGGAAGTCGACATGTGAACGGCCGTCGGGGATCTCGTCCCCCGAACCGTCGTCGCCGGATGCGACACAGACCGTGATGCCGAGCTTAGCCGCGCCCTCAAGGCGCTTGTCGATCTCGGTGCGGCCGAGCAGCGCCCAGGCGGGGTGGTCCTCTGGCAGACCCCAGCTGAGCGAGAGGCACACCGGCTTGTCCGCGATGACCTGGTCGAGTAGATCGATCCAGCCCTTCTGGGTCCACGGGGCGAAGTAGACCGAGATCTGGGCTGCTGGGCAGAGGCCCGCGACGATCTGCACGTCCATCATCACCTCGGGCGTACCTGCGGCCGCGTCGTTCATCTGCCGCGGCGGCAGCTGCTGGAGGGCCTGGAGGTTCCGTGGCGGGTTGTAGCCCAGGGACACCACGTTGACCTGCGGCGTCGGCAGTTTGTGCCCGTCGCAGAAGGCGCGTAGGTCGTCGCCGAAGTAGCCGCCGGGGAACTCGGCGATGCCGATCTTCTGGCCTTCCCCCTGGCCATTGGGGAAGTTGTACTGCCGCTCCAGGTCCGCCGGCGTGAACGACCCGTGGAAGCCTGTGCCCATGCCCTGTGCGGCGGCCCGCCGCGCTACCCGCCGCTCGTCCAGTCCGAAAACCCCGGTCACGACCCCCGCCAGCTCGGACGGGATCTTCAGCTCGCCCTCGCGGCCACGGATCTCGCCCTGCTCGGCACTGCGATAGATGCCGAGGTCGGTCTGGAAGGCGGCGTTCATGGCGGTCACCGGACCGCTGGCCACGACACTGCCCGGCTGGAGCCGGACTTCGTCGACCGTGAGGCCGTAGCGTTCCAGTACGGCCTTGGTCTTCTCGGCATCCTCGCGCCGTTCATCGGGGATCTGGTCGTCGGTGACCACCTTTCCACGCAGGGTGACGGTCACGCTCACCGGAGCCTGGGCGTCCGCGTCCGCCACCCGGGTCGCATCGGCCATGGCTGGCCGCTTGCTTCCCTCCAGCACCACATGTTGCTCAGTCATCGTCGTCTCCTCGGGCCGAATCGCACTCAATAGCCCCTGCCGTCGCATGGGACGCCGAGCCGAATCAGCTCAGCGGAGAACGCCGCCTCGGTGGAACGAACAGGGGCGAGATATCTGTATCCGGGCGATACCGGGACCACCTACCGGAGCAGACCCGGCCACCTGGAATAGGGCATCGTTTGCTCGATATGGAGTACTACAGTCAGGTATCGATCGCGTGCTCGATGACGTCCAGCGCCTGGCTGATGGAGAGCAGCCGGAATACGGGAGAAGGAGGCCACCACAGTAAATGCGGGCACCTGATCTTCGTCCGGATCCGCGTTTCTGCAGGTCACCGCCTCGACGAGCTGATCGCCGTCGCGGGCGCTCGCTGGGCGATCGAGGAGTCTTCCAGAGCGCGAAGGGCCAGTGCGGTCTGGACGACTACCAGGTCCGCCGCTACCAGGGGGGTACCGGCACATCACCCTCGCCATGGCAGCTCATACCTACTTCACCGTCCTGCGCGCCAGGCAGCTGGCGGTTGGTGCGGCTGACTTTCTTACGGGTTTCGATGCTGGCCGTCTTGCTTACTGCGGTTCTGTGCCTTGTAACCGTTATTTGCTGCGTTATGGGCGTCGGTATTGGTGTTCGACTCGTTGTGGTGACCGGGCCCGCGCCGCTCGTGCCTATGCCCGACGTAGTCAGTCGGAAGCAGGCTGACGCCCCGTGGTGCTGCTGCCGCGCTCCGGCCCCCGGTTGTTCCCGGCGGGGGCGAGGAGCGGTTCACCCCGTTCGGGGCCGGTTGTCGGAGCGAGGTTTTTCGTGCTGGTACGTCGCCGGGGCGCCCCCTTTTGATGTGAGGCGCGCTGGCGGCGTATCCCTGTGTGGGCTTGGCCCTGTTGCGGTCAGGCGCCGGTCAGCAGCTTCTCCAGTGCCTGTGCCGTGTCCGGGTGGCGGCCGATCAGTTCCGCGCCCGATGGGCTGGGGCCGGTTGCCTGCCAGGCCTCGTCGCAGTCGAGGAGATCCGCCACCGTGTCACAGGTTTCGGGGTGGGTGGCGAGCAGTGCGCAGCCGCCCCTGGCCTCGGCGTGCCGGGCCGGGGGTACCGCCTCCTGTGCTGGTTGGGGCCGCCACGGCGGTACCCATTCGTCCAGTGCCGCGAGTCGGCTGGGGAAGATGCGTCCGGCCTCCCGGATCAGTAGCGGTGCCAGCTCCCCACCGCTGGACCGCAGGGTGCTGATCAGTGTCGGTAGCCAGGGCAGCAGCACGGGGTCCGGAAGCCGTCCGAAGGCGTTGGACACTGCCTCGACGACGAAGTCGGTGAGGGCCGGCGCAGGTTCCAGGGCGTGTACGAAACCGCTGAGGTAGCGCGGATAGGCGGGGACCACCAGGGGGTTGGCGAGTAGTTCGTCGCAGCGTGCCCGTAGCTCGGTGCGGGTCAGCCGCCCCAGCTGCGTCTGCGCCGCCCACAGCAGCGCCGTCTTCGCCGGGTCGGTTGGATGCGACTGGGCGATGGCCAGCTCCAGCTGGGTCCGGTCGCAGCCCAGCGACAACGCCAGGCTCTCCATGCTGAGCAGGAAGCCCAGCATCGCGGCGACCTGGTCGGCTGTGGCGTCGTCATCGGTGAACGCGGTCGGCAGCAGGGTGCAGTAGTGCGCGTAGCCGGCCTTGACGAAGGACTCGATCCACGGCGGTAGCGCCGGCTCGCTGGTGCGGTAGTACCCCAGCAGCCGCCGCACCCGGCGCAGTACCTCGGGGGCGCCGTCCACGCCGCGCTCGGCCGACAGGGCTTCCAGGGCACGTGTGCCCAACTCATCGGCGAGCCGCCGGCTCCGTAGATACAGCGTCGCGTCTTCGATGGCCTCCAGTACGGTCGCCGCGGTCGCCTGCGTGCCGTAGGCCGTGCGGCGCAGCCGCTGCTCCAGGACCTGTTCGATGCTGACGCCTTCGTAGCCGAGCTCGATGAGCGCTCGCTGGTGGGTGCCCAGGGCCAGGTCCCAGGACTCCTGGATCGGTCGCTCACCCAGCCGCCGCTCGCCCATGATCGGCCTTGCGGCGCCTTGCGGCATCAGATACCGCAGCATCCACAGCACATCGGAGCACCGCTCCAATTCCGACCGGCCGGCGATGTCCAGCAGCGCCCGCTGCACGCCGCGCTGCTGGAGCTTGAGGTTCAGCGGGGTCAGCCGGTCGTGCACATCACGGGCCAGCGGCGGCAGCGCGTCGTAGCCGACCTGGCCGATCCGGTCGCCGCCCATCATGATGTCCACCAGACGGCGCACATCGCGCCGGCCGGGAACGGTGTCCTTCTCGATGCAGGTGACGGCCGCGTCCTGGAAGTCGTACGGCGTGGGCTTGGCCCGATCGCGTATCCGGGCCAGCAGGATCGAGGTCTCGAACACCGCGATGGCGTCGGCGGTGGAGGCCAGATAGCCGTTGCGGCGCGCCGCACGCACGATATCCACCGACCATCCCAGGAGTTCGGCCTCGTCCAGCCGGTCCAGGACGGGTGGCTGTCGCAGAAAACCGGTCAGCTTGTCGGAGGTCGGTACCTCGGGTGCCGGGGTCGCCGCGGTCTTCCTGGTCCGCGGCTTCTTGGCGCCCGCCTGCCCCGCCAGGCGGTACGGCTCCACGCGGGCGCGCTTGAGGTTTTTCTCCCACACCGTGCCGGCGATCGACACCGAGCCGGCGGCCAGGCCGAACTGCGCCTCGATGGCCGCGTGGCTGGAGGGGATCAGGCCGTGTTGCCATGTGGTGGCGGTGCGCGGGCTGATCTGAAAGGTGTCGGTGC
Organism: Streptomyces palmae; assembly: GCF_004684805.1. Classification (GTDB taxonomy): domain Bacteria; phylum Actinomycetota; class Actinomycetes; order Streptomycetales; family Streptomycetaceae; genus Streptomyces; species Streptomyces palmae. The sequence continues at coordinate 8,335 of NZ_SRID01000032.1, read as the reverse complement.
CGTTCACCCCGAATTCCGCGACCGGGCTGGCCGCGTGGAAGGCGCCGCAGATGTAGAGGCAGTCCGCCGGATCGGTGCCGGTCGCGGCCAGGTGCTCGCGCATTCTGGTCCACATGTAGCGCTCGCGGTCCTCGTCCATCCGCATCCGAGGGGAGTCACCGGGGGCCAGGCGCCGGAGGAGACTGCCGATCAGCAGCATGACCTGGCGGTAGGTGTCGTGGTCGCTGTCGCCCAGCGGCAGCTCGACGTACTGGTGCCACCACTCCGACCAGTGCCGCACTCTGCCGTGGCGCAGCAGGTGCTCCTCCAACTCGGCGAAGCGCGGTCGCAGGTCGCCGATCTCCACGCCGACCGCGTCGCCGTGCAGCGCGGCCTCCTCCTGGACGGGCGGGGCGTCCGGATCGGCCTCCGCCTTCTCCTTGGTGGCGTGCGCGCCGCGCGTATCCCACTGGAAGACGTGGTCCGAGGAGCGGTCGACGAGGACCAGTTCGACGCCCGGGGTGTCCAGGGCGTAGGCGATCGCCTGGTACTCGGCGGACGCCTCGGTGATCGGTGCCACCACCGACAGCGGGGACCACTGGGTGGGAAAGCCGTCGACCTCGGTGGCGAACGCCTGAACTGCCACCGGGAGGCGGCAGTTGCGCAGTTCACCCAGGAGCGGCGCCATGTCCTCGCACAGCTCCAGATACACGACCTTCGGCTGCTTGTGGCGCAGTCGGCGGGCCATCGCGATCGCCGAGGCGGGCGAGTGGTGGCAGACGGGGAAGATCTCCAGCGGCTCGCGCACCGCGCGGTCGACATCGTCGACGATGCCCAGCAGGATGCCCTCCAGGGCGTCGGGCCCGTCGGCGAAGGCCGTCGCGGCCGCCTGCAGCTGCCCGCGCAAGGTGGCGAAGGTCTCCTGGTGCGTGCCGCTCATGACAGGGTGGCGATCGCGTCCTGACCGCCCTCCAGGAACTCTGGCCAGCAGCCGCCCTCCTCCTTGCTGCGCGGCTCGACCACGCCATGCAGGTACTTGTTGAGGATGGCCAGGTCCTCGGGCTCGCGCCGGGCCAGCGAGCCGACGAGCGAGGAGGCCAGGGCGTGGGCGGTCAGGGCGCGCTCGCCGAAGAAGTTGCTGTGCAAGATCGCGTCCTCCAGGACACCGATCTGCTCGGCGGTGGACAGCGCGGACTCCAGCTTTTCGTCGTCGCTGCCGGCCGCGGCGGCCGAGGCGCGTAGGTCGGCGAAGCTGCGCAGCAGCACATCGAGCAGCGTCGGGGGCACGTCCAGCTCGATCTGGTGGCGGCGCAGCAGTTCCTCGGTGCGGAAGCGGACGATCTCCGCCTCGGCCTTCTTGTTCGTCACCACCGGGATGCGGACGAAGTTGAAGCGGCGCTTGAGCGCCGAGGACAGGTCGTTCACGCCCCGGTCCCGGCTGTTGGCGGTGGCGATGACGCAGAAGCCGGGTTTGGCGAAGACGATGCCGTCCTCGTCCAGTTCCGGGACCGATATGTACTTCTCGGACAGGATCGAGATCAGCGCGTCCTGGACATCGCTGGTGGAACGGGTGAGTTCCTCGAAGCGGCCGATCGCGCCGGTCTCCATCGCGGTCATGATCGGCGAGGGGATCATCGACTCCCGCGACTGGCCCTTGGCGATGACCATGGACACGTTCCAGGAGTACTTGATGTGGTCCTCGGTGGTGCCGGCGGTGCCCTGCACCACCAGCGTGGAGTTACGGGAGATCGCGGCGGCCAGCAGCTCGGCCAGCCAGCTCTTGCCGGTGCCGGGGTCGCCGATGAGCAGCAGGCCGCGGTCGGAGGCGAGGGTGACGATGGAACGCTCGACGAAGCTCCGGTCACCGAACCACTTCTGCGGGATCTCCCGGTCCAGGTTGTCACAGCGCTCAGAGCCCAGGATGAACAGGCGGACCATCTTGGGGGACAGGCGCCAGGAGAAGGGCTTGGGGTTGTCGTCGATGGACTCCAGCCAGTCCAGTTCCTCGGCGTACTTGATCTCGGCGGGGGCGCGCAGCAGATCGGACATCACAGGGCCTTTCAGAAGGTGTTCAGGTGAGGAAGTTCTTGAGCTCGTGCACGAGCTTGCGGATATGGCCGGAGAGCACCGGCGCACCGAGGTCCTTGAAGCGCTCCCGGAACCACGGGTTGACACTGCCGCGGCCGGAGCTGGTCACCGAGCCGACCGGGATGAACTTGGCCCCCGAGCGGTGAATGGCGGCCATGCTCTCGAACAACTCCTCGTTCCGCCATTCGAAGAAGTCGGAGATCCACACCACGACGGTGTTGCGGGGCTCGGCGATCTTCGGCTGGGCCAGCGCCATGGCCACCGTGCCGTCGGTGCCACCCCCGAGATGGGTGCGCAGCAAGGTCTCGAAGGGATCGTGCACCCAGGGCGTCAGGTCCAGGGCCTGGGTGTCGTACGCGATCAGGTGGACTTCCACCTTCGGCAGTCCGGCGAAGATCGAGGCCAGGATGGTGCAGTTCACCATCGAGTCGACCATCGAGCCGGACTGGTCCACGACGACGATCAGCCGCTGCGGTGTGGTCTTGCGGCTGGTGTGCCGGTAGTAGAGGCGGTCGACGTACAGCCGCTCCTCCTCCGGGCTCCAGTTGGTGAGGTTCTTCCAGATCGTCCGGTCGAGGTCGAGGTTGCGGAACACCCGCTTGGGCGGGACGGACCGGTCCAGGTCACCCACCGTGGCCTTCTCCACCTGGGTGCGCAGCACTTGGGCGACCTCGTCGACGAAGCGGCGGATCAGGGCCTTGGCGTTGGCCAGAGCCACGCCCGAGAGGTTGTTCTTGTCCCGCAGCAACTGCTCGATCAGCGACATGCTCGGGTTCAGCCGTGCGGCGAGCTGGGGGTCGGCCAGCACCTCGCGCAGGTGCATCCGCTTGACCAGGTCGGCCTCGATGGCGCCGAGTTCCGGGCCGATCGCCGGAATCAGCCGGCTGAGGTCGGGCGTGCTGCCCGGGCCACCGGTCCCGGTCGGGCCGGCGCCCGGCCCGCCCGTGCGGGTGCCGCGCAGCTCCCCGGGCCGGCAGCCCAGCGCCCGCTCCAGCCAGCCCGCGTCGGACTGCCAGCGCGCCAGCTGCCCCGCGGTGACCGTGCCGGAGCCGTTGGCGTAGACATTCAGCAGCACCTTGGACACCAGCGCCGCGCGCCGCACCTCGGCGGCCCGGTCCCGGTTACCGTCGGTGTCGGGCTCGGGTGCCATCAGCCCGTCGAACTCGGTGGCCAGCTCCGGGTGGCGCTGCACGATCGAGTCGACAGAGGTCTGCGGATCCAGCAGCGCGGACGGCAGATCGAGGTCCTGGACGACGGCGAGGCTCGCCGATTCCAAGGTGGCCTGCTCCTCGTGGTCGAAGAGGCGGGCCAGCAGCCGCCAGTACAGGACCTGACGGCGGTTGTCGTACGGGTCCGCCGACTGCTCGGCCGCGGTGGTGTGCTCCGGTGCGGTGGTGTGCTCCGTCATTTCCGCAGCAGCCTTCCCGCACGCTCGCGCAGCACGGCCACCGCGTCGGTGGCCGCCTTCTCGGCCTTGACGCCCGCCTTGTCGCTCGTACCCCCGGCCCATCCGCCGGCGTGCAGCGCGACCGCTTTCTTCCGGACCGTGGTCTCCACCGCCAGCGGCTGGAGCCGGTAGGCACCGGCGTCCCACCGCAGCAGGCCGATGCACGCACCGGACGCGGCGACGGCCTCCGGGGTGAGCGGAGAGGCGGCCGGGATGCGGTCGGTGTCGACGGCCAGCGGGTGCCCGGCAACGGTGAACGTCAACGCCTCGTCGTCCTTCCGGGCGGTGTAGCCCTCCAGGAAGACGGGCACGGCCAAGCGCGCCGGGTGCCGGTCCAGCGGCGTGGTCACCGCATCGACCGCGGCAGGCAGGGCGACCCGCGCGGTGGCGAAGGCGTCAGCGGGCTCACCCGGGCGGGCGTGCTCCTCGCTCCATACCAGGTCGCCCCCGGCGGTGACGGGCATGGCGGTGAGCTCCATCGACCGGCCCTCGCTGAATGCCGCCAGCAGCGACATATGCGGGCGGAGCAACTGCCACAGACCGGCCCCGACGACCGTGTCGGTCTTCGGCGCCGACACGCTGGCCCGCACCACCTGGGACCCGCTGCCGTCCGCGGGCTCGAACACCGCGTGGACCTGGGCCTGCACAGCGGTCGCATGCTCCTGCACGTCGACACCCAAGGGCAGCAGACGGCCGGTTGCCACCCCCACGGAGGGCGCGCCGCCCGCCCCGGGCAGGGTCAGCAGCAACGCGCGCGACCACAGGTCGGCCCAACGGCGCGCCGGGACGTGCTCCAGGGCCGCACCCGGGCAGGAGGCGGCGAGTTCGGCGGCCAGACCGTCAAGGAGTGTCGCCAGGCGGCGCAGCGCCGGGTCCGCAAGCATCGAGGAGACGATCGGCGCCGCCCCGAAGACCAACTCGTGGTCGATGCCCTGCCAGCCGGTGCGCGCCAGGTCGCACAGCCAGGAACGGGCCGCGGTCAGCAGGTTCGCCGCCGGCCGCCGCTCGGGGGCCGGGACGGCCTCCTCGCCGCGAGCCCGGCCGGCCATCTCCTGCGCCCGCACCAGCAACGCGTCGTGCACGGAGCCGAGCAATGCCGCGCGGGCGGCGGCCAGGGCGACGAAGTGGTCCTCGCTCGCGGCTCCGGCCGCCGCCTTCTGGGCCGCCTCGGCGACCTTGGCTCCCAGCGGCGTCCCCGCGACGCAGTCCGCGAACTCCACCAGCTGAGCGGCCTGCGCGGGGTGGGGACGCAGCAGACCGGCGACCAGAGCCCGGTCGAAGGCGTCGACGGCCGCCAGGGCCTCGTCCAGCCCGGCGACGGTCTCCCCGGGCAGGTCGGCATCCCGTGCCGCCTCCGCGTCGGGCGCGCCCGCCAGGACGCCCGCCGTCACCGCCCTGGTCGGCGGGAACCACTGCATCTCCGGCAGCGGGGCGGTCGTCGGGGCCAGCTCCAGATAGGCCAGGTGGCGCAGGAACCGGCTGAAGACGGGCGCGGCGGCCGTGGTGTCCCCCAGCGGAGGCCGGGTGCCGCTCATCTCGGCGGTGATGCTCTGCGCACTCGGTTCGCCGTCCGCGGTCTCGACGCGCAGATACCGGGCGACGCGCTCGGCACCGTACTGCAGCACCGCCTCGTTGATCAGGGCCCGAATGTGGTTGCAGTACGAGCCACGGGCTCCGCCGCAGGGCCGGTTGTTGTTGGTGCTGCAGGCGTAGGCGTAGCTGCCGGCCCAGACCGATGAGACATAGACCCGCGCGATGTCCGAGCCGCTGGACACCACGCCCTGCAAGCGTCCGTCGGCCAGTTCGACGAAGGGGACTTTGGCGAGCTTGCGCGGCCGTGCGGGTGGTATCACCCGCGCCGTGCTCGACCTCTCCCAATCAGACACGCGGTATCTCCAATGCACCAAGGGGCTGCCACGCCACTACGGCGAGGTGCGATGGAACTTAGCCGCGCGCACTGACAACGCCGCCGCCCCGGGACAGTCCCTGGACGAGGCGCCCGCCCAGGACCCCGACACCGCTCGCACAACCACGGCATCGTGGCCCCCTGCCCCGATCGAGGAGATCGGCACGGTCACCGGTGTTCACCCAGCGACCTGAGCCAAAGACCCATCGTGACTCCTGCCGACGGCTGCGGCCACGGCTCCGGCTGTGAGCGCCTTCGCTTGCGGCTGGTCACACGGCCTTGGCCGGGGGGTAGGACCATCACGGTTCCGTGCCGAACGCTCCGGTTCGGCAACTGTCATCGGCATACTCACGACACCGCAGACCATGATCGCTAACGTCTCCGGCAGGGCCATCCGAGGCCCTGGAATCGGGGAGGCACATCATGCTGAAACGTACGATCCGTATCGTCGCCGCGGCGGCGGTCACCGCCACGGCCGTGTTCATGGGAGCAAGCTCCGCCAGCGCCAGGGACAACCCCACCGGGTACGTCTGCTACCAGGCTCACCTCAAGGGCATCGGCTGGCAGGACTGGAGATGCGATGGGGAAATGGCCGGTACCACCGGACGGGCCATCAGCATCGACTCGATCCGGTTCCACTACCCCGCCAGCACGATCGAGATCTGCGCCACAGCGCACCGTTCCAACTACGGCTGGGACTCCCGCTGGGCCTGCACGACTCCCAGCAACCGGACCATCCAGGTCGGCGACGTCAACACGGCCGCTCCGATCGAGGCGGTCCAGGTCTACCTGGACCACACGACGGCGATCATGCAAGGGGACGCCCACGTCAGCAACATCGGCTGGATCAGCCAGCACCCGGGGTACGAGGAGTACGCCGGGTACGGGATCAACATGCTGGGGACCACCGGCCGCGGACTCCCGCTGGAAGCCCTCTGGCTGTCCTGACCGCTACTGATCAGGAGGCGTACGGCTCAGCCTGCCGGTCGCAACCCGCACAGGGTTGCGACCGCTTCTGCCACGACGAGACCATGGAATCGCCAGGCCCGCCCGCCGTACGGGAACAGGGGCGGGGGAGCGCCCGGCCCGCGCCCGGCCGCGGTAGCCGCTCGAGCCCAGCCCCGGGACCCCTTTGAAGGCCGTGCTGAAACCGAAGGCGTCCGCGTACCCCACCCAGCACACCACCGAGGCCACCGTGGCCGCCGGTTCGGCCAACAGACCGGCGGCGAGCGCATCCGCCCCTCGGTCGGACAGGCCAGTGGCGACTCCCCGCCCAACTCCGGGAAACGCTTGGCCAAGGTGGTGCGGGACACCCCGCCCCAGGCGGCCAGGGACGCCAGAGTCCACGGCGCGCCGGGAGCCTTCCTGCAGCGCGCGCCGCACCGGGCCGACCACCTCGTTTCCTGGAGCGCGGTACCCACTCGGCGAGTCCGCCCCCAGCCGAGCGAACCAGTCCCGCACGGTGCATGCCGGCAGCCAGTCCAGCAGTCGATCCACCACGACCTGCCGCCCGGGCCGCCCGCACCGCCGGCCCGCAGCAAGGTCACCAGATACGCGCGCAGCACCGTGCAGTCACGGTCGTCCACCAGCACCAGCACCAGCGGAAGCGGAAGCACCAGCGGCAGCAGCGGAAGCGGAAGCACCAGCAGCAGCCACCCCACCCCGGCACCTCGCCGCGCACCTGGTAGGCGCCCGCCATCAGCACCGTACGACCCACCACGTGCCGTATCAGCTCCTCGGCCATGTCCCGCTCGGCCCGCGCGCCGGCGGGTGCCGCCAGTCCGTGCTGGACATCGGCGCACCCGCACCTCACGCGGCCGCACCGCCCCGGCGGCGAGCGTGGTCGGATCGTGAAGGGGCCTTCTCGACCAGAGAGGACCCGAGCCGTTCGATGGCCAGACAGGCGCAGTTCCCCCCTTGCAGAGCCCCTCGCCGCACCCGTCATGGTGCTCCCGCTCCGGCCGGCGCTACTCCCTTCGAGCCCTATCGACCTCAGCGGCCGGCACGGCCGTCCCGCGCAAGGGCGTGAAGTACCTGGTGGCGTACTCGTCATCAGCGACGCACGCAAGGATCGTTCCAAGGACCGCGATGCGTGCCTGCAAGATGTCCCGGCGTCCGTCATCCAGAAGGCCATCCAAGGCCGACGAGATACAGCCGGCGAGCATCGAGTCCATCATCACCATGCACTCACCCTCGGGCTCTCGCTGGTAGAAGCCTGAAGGAAAACGCATGGCCCTGAACTCATTCCACAACTGTGCCAGCTGCTCCAGATGTGCTTCTGCCATGCCCGCGATCATGCCTTACGGCCAGGAGGCACGGCACGCGTTCTGCGGACAGCTCTGCACGTTCACTCGTCCATGCTTCTGCACGTCAACTCGTACGCCGACAACCGGCGGCGCGAACCTGCACCTCGTCCTCCTCGTCCCACTGATGGCCAGGGACCGGGGGCCAGGTCCCGGTGCCATCGAAGGGCCGCCCGCGCTCTCGTCGCGCGGGCGGCCATGGGCGACGCCAGGATGTCGCAGTATCTCGGGGCAGCGGGCGGGCGGCGGTTCTGAGCTGCTCGCGGCGGCCGACTGCCGAGGCTGGGCGGGTGGTGGGTCGATGGCCTGCCCCCGAGATGGAGGCATGCCCGTGCTGGACCGACCGCCGCACCCTGTATCTGCCCGCTCTGGCCCCGCACCCCAGCCCTCGACGAGCCGCACTTCTCAGCCGGCCTGCCCGGCGCCTCGCTGCGTCTACCACCTCCCTTGTGCCGCCCAGGCACTACCGAGCCTTTCCGGCTGACTTTCGCCCTCACCTGTCCGTCCGGCCCGCTGGCACTTTCCCGCTCACCGTGCTCCCAACCGGGCCCGCCTGTGACGCTCCCGCCAGGGCTGGCCTGCCCGCCCGGCCCTCTCCGCCGACGCCCGTCC